>NZ_NPBI01000032.1:0-11935 GCF_002272715.1 Paenibacillus sp. 7516 | reverse complement strand
GCAGGAACGAAGGGATGTTGTCCAATTTGCCCCAAAATACGATATCTCCTCCAACACCAAGATCATTAGCCTGGGAACGCAGGTCTTCCATCAGATTCCCTTCTCCTGCAATCCAGCAGACCCAATCAGAGCGAAGTTGCTTTAGGCTGGCCAGAGCGTTGATCAGTACATGAACGCCTTTAATAAATTCCAATCTGCCTGTAAAGGCAATAACCTTTTTGCCTGCAGGGGGCCGCTGTCGGAACCGGACGGATGCCTGGGAACGGTAGGCGGGAAGGTCCACAGCATAAGGGATCAGCCGGAATTTGTCATCAGGAACCTGCAGTGATGTCAGCGTACTCTTGATCCAGCGGCTGGAGACGAGAATCAGCTCGGATTGTGCGGCGCTCCGCTGCTCCAGGGAGAGGAAATAACGCCCGCGTTTGGATTGCAAATAGGCTGGAAGCGTAAGATACGGTTTGGATTTTTGCTCATCGTAAAAGGTTTCACGTGCAAGTGCCCCGTGATAACTGGTTACCATGGGGGTGTTGTTCTTCAGAATACGTTTCATCGCCACGGCTGCCACGGGATCTTGTGCATGAATCATGTCATAGTGTTCTACACCCAGACAGGCAGCAGCCATTTCAAATGCATATCGGTTCAATTCGTAGTATGCCAGGAGAGAGTCAGCGGTGAATTGTGGAAGATCGGTCGGATTGAGCTTGGCTTGCAGCATAGGCCATACGTTCTCTTTTGAGAAGTTCCGATTCAGGTTACGTATATAAACTTCATTTTTCGCGCCGTTCGTTCCCATAATATCGACTTCGACGCCAAGTGCCATCAACCTGTCGGCGAGCTGTTTCACATAGGTCCAGATGCCTCCCATCTGTGTAAGCTCCCAATAGGTAACGAGCAGAACTTTCATAAGTACCTCCTTGTCACGGCCTGCACAGGCGGTTCTGCTATCCTTCTATTCTATGAGAGAAGCCGTGCCAAAGGCCGGGCAGGAAGGTACATCTGTCAAAAATGGGTGAAAACAACGGGCATGGGATGTAGGGCAGCATAAACTATTACCAGGTCGTACACAGCAGAAGGAGGCACAAGTGTGGGGGCATATATAATGGAAATCCATGAGGGCATGCTTCAAACGGCTGTTCCGATAAAGTATATCGACGTGGAGGTTGCATTCGCAGGGGACGACGGAGCGGATGTATATGTCGGCGGAATCAGTCCGACCAGTGGAGAGTTGTATCGGCATATCTTTCATATTGGAGCAGAGTCGACCGGCAGCAGCCGTAACCACATCATTCATGACCTGAACGTTTCACCCTCCATGTGGGAACTGCGAATCATCAGCAACAAGAGCAGGCCCTATCATCTGGCGATTCGGGTGTATTGCAGAAGTGCTTGTGGACTGACGCTGGGTGTGCTCTCTGAACACCAGATGATTAAGCTGGCAGATTAGTTAGGCAAAAAGCATGATGGAAAACTAGCCAAATCGGTGGAGCAGGGAGAGCCTGTTCCCTTTTTTTGTGTTTGCTTATACTGAATTTTACATAAGAAAATAGCTTGACAGCAAAGGTATTTTCATTAAAATAAAACCATGGTTAAAACAAAAGTTTAAAACGACGGTTTAAAACAAATGTTTGAATCAGTCATGATTATAAGGCTGTACGTGAGGGAAAATACCTCCAAGCCGGAAAAGAGAGTGGTCAATGAAACAACAAACAGCAGTTAACCAGAATCCGGAGGAGTTCTCGATCAAAACGATTATTCTTCCGCTCTTGGCCATCATCGTTGGTATGATCATGGTCATTCTGGACAGTACGGTCGTGAACGTCGCCATTCCGAATCTGGTGCAGTATTTTGAGACGGATCTGAAGACAATCCAATGGACCGTAACGGGCTATACCTTGGCTCTATCGGCAGTTATCCCATTAGCCGGATGGCTCACGGATCGTTTCGGTGCCAAAAGAGTCTTCCTGTTCACGATAGCCATGTTTACTCTCGGATCGGTATTATGCTCGATTGCACAGTCTCCCGAGCAATTGATTGTGTATCGGATTATCCAGGGACTTGGCGGAGGAATGGTGGCTCCAATAGGGATGGCTATGGTTTTTCGTCTTGCTCCTCCCGAAAGAAGAGGCTCGATCATGGGCATGCTCGGGATTCCAATGCTGCTGGCTCCTGCGCTGGGACCGGTATTGTCAGGCTGGTTCATTCAATCCCTCAGCTGGCACTGGATCTTTCTGATCAATCTGCCCATCGGTATTGCTGCTTTTATTCTATGTATCAAATTTCTGCCTGATACGGACCGTGGAAGAACACCCGCGCTTGACCTGCTTGGCATGATTCTCGCGCCGATCGCATTCTCTATGCTCGCCTATGGTGTAAGTGAGGGCGGCACAAGCTGGACCTCCACTTCAACACTGACAGGTGTAATCGTTGGAGGAGTAGCGTTGATCCTGTTCATCATTGTGGAGCTGCGTCACCAAAATCCATTGTTGGAACTACGGGTCTTCAAATCCTCTGATTTCACACGTGGTATTATCCTTGCATGGGTTTCACAAACCGCTTTGTTTGGGGCCATGATTTTGATTCCGCTCTACCTGCAGCAGATCAAAGGCTACACAGCTTTGGAAACAGGGTTAATCCTCCTACCACAAGCTTTGGCATCCGGTGTAGGCATGCCGCTTGGTGGGCGTTTGTTTGATAAAATCGGGGCGAGACCCCTCGCTTTCGTGGGTCTGGGTATCATCTCGGGGGCACTCTTTACTCTGTCTTCCATTACATCCGAGACGGGTCTGGGTCTAATTATTCTTAGTCTCGTGATGATGGGACTCGGTATGGGTCTATCCATGATGCCACTGAATACGCATGTGCTAAACGCTGCTCCGCGCAAATTGGTTGGTCGGGTCACACCGCTTACCGCTGCTGCGCAACAAGTGGTTGTATCTTTTGCGGTTGCTGGTTTGACCGGTTTCCTGACTTCCCGAATTGCGACCAATACAAGTGGTACGGACGTTGCATCTGTCATTAAGGGTCTCGTGTCTGGTTTCAACGACACGTTTTTCCTGGCCGCGTGCATTGCATTGTTCGGTTGTTTACTGAGTCTTATCCTCCGTAAACCAAAACGAATGCAGGAAGAAACGCTCCAGACCGGGGATGAACCGGATCCGGCCATGATGCTGGGGCACTAAAGGATCATCCTAATTTATGAATAGGTGCTTAATCTCTTTAATCCAAGGCAGTTCAGATATGTTCTGAACTGCCTTTTTGCATTGCTCATGAGAAGATCCTCAGGGCGGTCATCATTTCCCGGAAGGAAATAGCGTACCGATCCGGAGAGAAAGAGGCTGTCATATGCTCTCTGCCCTGTTCACGGATATATTCACGTAACTGGTGATTATGCATGAGTTCGACCGCTTCATCTACTGCTGCATTTACATTGCCCAGAGGATAGAATTTGCCTGTTTTGTTATGAGTAATGAACGAACGTACACCATCCGAATCGGTGCTGAGTACCGGGCAGCCGCAGCTGATGGCTTCGGCAACCGCATAACCAAAGCCTTCAAGAAGGGACGTCGAGAGCATGATTCCTCCAGAAGCTGCAATCATGGAATAGAACGTGGGCATCTGGGAGTGAGGAACATTGACAAAGATGCCGATGCGATCCTCCAAACCATATTCAGCCAGCATATGACGGAACATCACTTCGTCTTCGGGATTGGCCAAGCTGGGATCATGAAACAGCCATAGTCTGGCTTTGGGAATTTTTTTGATGATCTTGCTGGAGATGCTCAAGTATTCTCGCCAGTTTTTGTTTTGTTCCAGCCGCCCGACCCAAGCCAGAACGGGGTAGGGTGGAGTGTCTACGGAAACTGGAGCAAACGTATCGGTGTCCAGCATATTGGGGATAACAAACCGGTGCAGCCAAGGGCAGATATGAATAAACATATTCAGCAAGTGATCGGTAGGAGGCAGAACAGCAGCGTCACAATGGGCCTGGAGGTAAGGAATCGCCATCTGAATCGTTTCAAGTGCCTGATCTCTCGTTCCGAGACCCTGAGCTTCAAATATAATTCGTCCTGTATAGCCGAGTCCTCTCAATCTGCCAGGCATGGAAATATCCGAAGTCACAATAATGGCGTCATAACGCTGGCTGTGAATCAAAAAACGTATTTCTTCATCATTGGACGCGGTGAAGACCGGAGTGCCGGTGCTGTTCTGCAAACCCGATCCTGTATAAAGGTACAATAGATGCGCTTCAATGCCATGACGTTGCAGAACGGCTGTCCGCAATCGGTTCAAGGTATCCACGCCACCGCTTGGTACAAAAAACGTGAATAATACTTTCACACGGTTCACCCTCTGACTTTTGTGCAGGAACTCATACTCCTGAGCATTTTGCATA
The DNA here is from genome assembly GCF_002272715.1 of Paenibacillus sp. 7516. Lineage (NCBI taxonomy): Bacteria > Bacillati > Bacillota > Bacilli > Caryophanales > Paenibacillaceae > Paenibacillus > Paenibacillus sp. 7516. Next base: position 7,542 of record NZ_NPBI01000032.1, on the reverse strand, counting down.
AATCCTATAAGCGACTTCCAATCCTCAATTTATAGATCGAAATGGTCCTATTCGTCTATAATATTGTCCCTTGGAGCGAGTGGAATCGAATTATGCAAAATGCTGACTCCTGTACTGTATGGTACGTATCCCCAATGCACAGGGTGTGGGTGAAACCCAAGTTGTTCACATTTTGGACATATATTTTTAATCTTTCTTTTAAGTGTCATTAAGCTGGGTTTAGGATAGACCCCGTAAGATACAAGGAACTTCCCGTGTAGACCATCTGGATTGCTTGATGGCACACGGGTATTTTAACGGGAAAGGATGAATAATGTGCTCGAAGTGAAACAGGTCAGCAAAGTGTATGATGGACGGCGCGGCGTGCATCAACTGGATTTCACAATGGAGCGCGGTGAGATTGTTGGTTTTCTGGGGCCCAATGGTGCCGGCAAAACGACAACGATGCGCATGATCACCGGTTACCTGCAACCCACCGCCGGTTCGATTGTGGTTGATGGACAATCGGTGCATGATCAGGGCAGAGCTGTTCGTTCCAAAATCGGTTATCTTCCGGAAACACCGCCGCTATATCCGGACATGACGGTGCAGTCCTATTTGAAATTCGTCGCGAACCTGAGGGATGTTCCGGCACGCGAGATTAAACTGCGGGTCAGTGAGATGGTCAGCAGGCTGGGGCTTCAGGAACGGGAAAAACAACTGGTGCGTGGACTATCCAAAGGTTATAAACAGCGCCTGGGACTGGCGGGAGCCATTATCCACAAGCCTGATCTGCTCGTCCTTGATGAACCTACATCAGGGCTGGACCCGAATCAGATTATGGAGATTCGTGATCTCATCCGGGAGCTCGGCGAAAATCATACGGTGCTGCTCAGTACGCATATTCTGCCCGAAGTCAGCGCGCTATGTAACCGGATGTTGATTATTAACCAGGGGCAGCTCGTACTCGACGGTTCACCACAGCACTTTGGTACTTCGATGGGGGATCTGTTTAAGGTATCCATTGAAGTCAAGGCGACAGAGCAGCAGCTACATCATTTGCTGACACCTTGGGAGAAGGTGAGGAGGGAAGTTATTCAACCCTCGGACGGAAACGCCGGCACAGAGCAGCAGGGAACGGTAAAAATGCTGCTTACCGGAGATTCACCCGAAGACTTCCGGGAAGAGCTGTTTTATCTTTTATCGGGAGCGGGACTGCCGATCCTGGAAATGAAGAAGGAAAATCTCAGTCTGGAGCAGATCTTCCTGAAGCTGACTACAACGGAATCAGACAATGAGTCACCTGATAAAGGTACACCTGACCTGGTTCGTGAAGATGCTGCGGATTCGCCAACAGAGGAGGAATCCAAATGAGACGAATGATGGCTATTTGCAATAAGGAACTTCAGGCGTATTTTTTGTCACCCACATCCTATTTCGCCTTCGCGGTTTATGTGCTGATGACAAGTTTATTGTTCTACTCCAGTTTCGTGTATTACCAGCCCAGTATTGTGGATTATCGCCTCGTGCTCGGTGATACCTTATCCATGCTGCTGTTTGTGGTGCCCTTATTGACCATGAGACTGGTTGCTGAGGAATTCAGGCAAGGTACAGATGAGCTGCTGCTGACCTCCCCGGCTCGGGTAACGGAAGTCATATTTGGGAAGTATCTGGCCTCTCTGGCCATTCTGATCGTGCTTATTCTGTGCAGTCTGGTCTATCCGTTCATCATGTCGTTCTTTGGAACGTTGGATGTGACTTCGGTTTGGCTGTCGGCGCTGGGACTCTTATTCCTGGGCGGCAGCATGATGGCGATCGGATTGTTTGCTTCAACATTATCCCAGCATCAGATGGTGTCTGCGGTGGCCGGTTTTATTATTTTGCTCGTATTGTGGATGCTTGATTCATTCGCAGGCAATACCGGTTCTGCGCTGCAGAAATGGCTTGATCCATTTGCGCTGACGAACCGTTTTGACAGCTTCACGAAGGGTGTGCTCAGTGGACCGGATATCTTGTATTATGTGACGCTATCGGGTGTATTTTTGCTACTCAGCATTCAAATCGTGGAACGGAAGCGGTGGAGGTGAGAAGATGAAAAAATGGTTAAGTCATACGAATAGTACGGTGCTGTCTGTAGCGGTCATTGGCATTTTTATTTTGCTTACGCTGTTTCTGAATTCGCTTGGCGGATTCCAGCTGGATCTGACGGCAAACAAACAATACACCTTATCGGACCAGTCACTGACCGCGATCAAAAATGTAAAGGATGACGTCAGCATTAAGGTATTAACGGTAGAGAACGCCAACAATACCGTCTTGAATCGCGAAGTGACGGACATGGTTCAGGAGTATACCAAACGAAACAGCAAGCTGAAGATGGAACAGTATAATCTGACACAGGAACCGACACTTGCTTCAAAGTACGGCATCACAGGCAGTTCCATCGTCCTGGAGCAGGGGGATCAATATAAAGTTATTGATATCGCCAGTCTGTTTACAGCAGTGGGGGATGGCAGTGATGGATCATACCAGTTCACGGGGGAGGAAAAATTAACGCAGGCTCTGATGAATCTGTCTTCCACCGAAATGAAGAAAATGGTATTCCTGACTGGGCATGAGGAACTTGGTCTGGATCAGTTGACCACACTTCGTTCGTCCCTGGAGCAAAACAACATTACAACAGAAGAACTGCAGCTCAATCAGGCCGGAGTGGTTCCCGAAGATGCGGACGTACTCGCGATCATTGGCCCGCAGCGGGATCTCAGTGATGCTGAATTAAAAGCCATTCGAACCTACCTGAGCAATGGTGGCAAGCTGATGTTGTCTCTCGGTTTTGTGGAGGATATGAAATCCAGCTGGAAAAATATCGACAAGCTCATGGCCGATTATGGAGTGGTTGATGAGCATGCCGTGATGGTGGACAACAAGCAGGCCAGCACGATGGGGCCACTATGGGTTGTACCCGAATACGGTACACATGCCATTACAGATAAACTGTCCGCAAGTCAGTTGTATCCGATGTTATCCCTGTCGATTGCCCTGACAAGCAAGGAACAGGAGAAATATACACTGTCGCCACTGATGCAATCTTCAGATGATAGTTATGGCGAGACGAATATTGCGGGCTTGCTGCAAAACGAAACAGCGAATGATCCGGATCAGGATATCCAGGGACCTGTCGAGCTAGGATATGCAGCAGATACAACCGAAGGCAAACCGAAAGCCGTAATCCTTGGGTCTTCCATCTTCATGCAGGATTCGGAACTCGGTAATGGAGGTAACCGTGACTTCATTTTGAATACCATCAATTATTTAAGCGAAAAAGAGGACGGGTTAACCATTCGTCCGCGGGTGCAGGCTGGTTATGAAGTGGCTTACCTGAATGGTGAGCAGGCCAGAACGATATTCTTCGTTGCGATTGTTGGTTTCCCGCTTATCTTTGTTATCATAGGTGTATTCTTATGGTGGAGGCGCAGACGCGTATGAAGAAATGGATTCCGACGATTCTGGTCGTGTTGGTACTGATTGTGGGCTGGATTTATGCGGCCAATCAGAATTATTTTCGCGAAGAAGAAGCGGTGAAGGTCCAGCTGCTTGGCATTCAGTCTGATGATATCCAGTCAATCGCCATTCAGGACCCGAGTACAGATAAGACGGAAGCAGACGCTTCATCCTCTTCATCTGCCCAATTGGAGCTGAAAGACGGCGTATGGAGCATGGTGGAACCCAAGGCGTACCCGCTTAACGGTTATACAGTCAGCAGCTGGCTTGACGCGCTAAGCGGAGCAGAACAGGAATTGGTAGTGGAAGAGACGCCGACCGATCTGGAGAAGTATGGATTGGGTTCGACTGCTGCCCGTCTGGATATCAAAACCAAGGACAGCCGTGACATCATATTAAAGATCGGCGGACAGCTTCCGGCAGATGATGCCCGTTATGTTCAGGTGAATTCCGGGCCTGTTGTTGCTGTAAAGTCGGAGTCGATCAGCAATATAGAGCTGACAAGGCATGATCTGCTCGATACGACACCGTTTAATCTCGATGATACAAATGTCGCTTCTCTGGACTGGGAAGGAGAAGCAGCAACCTGGGTACTGAAGTCGGCTTCGGAAGACGGTGCTGCCGAGCGGACATGGACGCTAAATGGTGAGACGGTTGAATCCACAGAAGCCGTATCTCTCATCGGCAAAATTAAAAATCTCTCCACTGCGGACGACGTTCGCAAAGCTTCCGAGCTCAAGGATGCTGTGCCACGATTCACACTTTCTGTTGAGCAGAAGGTAAATGGAGAGAATGTAACCGACGTGTACCGGGGGCTTACCGTTGCATCGGAACCCGGTATCATCTACGTGATTACACCTGATGGTCAGTGGGCATATTCCCTTCAGGCAGATGCCTTGCAGGATGCGGAGAAATTTCCTGATACGGTGAAGGCAGCTGATGCATCGACGGATGCAGGAAGTGGAAGTGAAGATTCAACCTCATCTGCTGAGTAGTCTTGGAAATGTGGATATACGCGGTTTTAGGTAAATCAAACCCATATGTTAATTTGGAAAGAAGCGGTGCCGCACATAACGTGCTGGCGCCGCTCTTTTGTTTTTTGTTGTCAGGACAGGTTCCATATCCTTTCAGCATATCGGGTACACCAGAAGCGCATCCTATCCTTGTGACCTAAACCATACACATTGGAGGATGAGACATGCCAGCAGCCAAAAAGGCGAAAGCAATCAGCTTATCATTGTCTACTGCAATTTTTGTAATGGCCGGACTGACAGGGTGTGGTGATGGCCGAGATAACAACAATATGCAAACCAATAATGCGGGTCAGGAAGTTCGAGGGCTGAACCGTTATGGTGTGGAGACCAATGGAATGGATGGCATTCGTGCCAGGAGTTATCGCATGCACAATGTCACTGACCTGAAATCCAGTGACGAACTGGCTAAACGCATTAACGAAATGAAAGAGATCAAGTCGGCCAATGTACTGTTAACCGACCGTAACGCTTATGTTGCTGTCCGTTTAACAGACGGTCATGCCGGCAAGATGGATAGCCAGGCAAACGGTAACGATAACGGTGGTCGCAATAGCACAATGAATGGTAACCTGCGTAATCGTGCGAGCGGAACCATGCGCAGCGAGAGCATGAATCAGGATCTGGGTGGTATGCGCGTACATGCGGGCGACGGAACCATGTCTCCTTATACTACAAGCGGTATCGCTCCCGGATTGAACACCGGTTCGGCTACAGACCGCAGCCATATGGGGAACGACCGCAGCATCTATGGAACGATGGGTACCGGAACCTTCGGCATGATGCGTGGGCTCACGAACACGGGCAGAGAACGCACCATGAGTGATGGTCATTATGGAATGCAAAGTGAAGGACAGGGCGTAGGACAACGCCAGGACAGCTCGGATGATAATACTTCTGAAGAAATCAAAGGAAAAGTTGCTGCAAAAATCAAGCAATTTGCTCCAAACGTGGAGAATGTCTATGTATCGGCAAACCCGGATTTCGTTGATCATGTGCAGACATATGCTGACGATATTCGTAACGGCAAGCCGGTTAGCGGCATGATCGACACGTTCCAGTCCATGGTTGAGCGCATCTTCCCGACCAATGCCATGGATCAGCGTCGTGATGGAATACTCGGCGATGGCATGATGAACCGCAACAATAACAATAACAACAATGATGGCATTATGAATCCTAATCGTCGGTAGAATACAGCTAAACAAATATGCCTTTGCACGGATGGGGACATCTGTGGCAAAGGCATGTTTTTTATCGCAATCAATCTAAAGAAAATGCAGAACTACATAACGTTGTGTATCTTCCATTACGAAGGATCAACAAAGGACTGCCCATTTTTTTCATAAAACTGAACCATCGCCCTTGACCTGACATAAGATGAGTTGACTGTATCCCCTTAACCTTGTTACACCAACACAACCCGAGCAAGGAGGGGTGAACATTGAAGGGTATCGATCATAAAAGCAAATTTTTGTTGACCCACCGTGAACGCGAAGTATTCGAATTGCTGGTTCAGGACAAAACGACGCGTGACATCGCAGGGCAGTTATTCATCAGCGAGAAAACGGTGCGTAACCATATTTCGAATGTGATGCAGAAACTCAATGTTAAGGGTCGTTCGCAAGCAGTTGTAGAGCTGATTAAGCTCGGAGAACTGAAGATCTGACGCGAATAACAGTTAGGAAGTTGAAGCAGCATGAAAGCCTTTTTCTATTCTTTGTCATGAAGAATGGGGCAAGGCTTTTTTGCTTTTTAGACGGGGTGGCCCATTTTAAAGTGACAAGTCAAAATCAAGTGATAGCGGTTGCCACCATAGTTAAAATCAACCATAATAAGCTTATAGGTCATGATTACATAAGAACTGAGAGGAAAGAAAGATGGACCACTTTTTAAAGGAATTCGAAGAACAGTTTAGAGCCGCCTTTCTTCCCGATCTGGAGCAAACGCTGCAAGAGATGCAGCATGAAAAAGTATACGCTTGTGCGTTTGGAACAGACAGTGACTGGATTACCCTGTTTATGGCGGCAAATACGGAGGAATCGCTTTCGAGGCATATTGCCAGGATGAAAGAAGAAGGCCTGTGTGACAGTGAGCAGGACGAAATCTACTATCGATGGGGCTACTCAGAGTATCAGTACGGCGAAGATACGCATTTCAACCATATCAGCCGATTGTTGTATGCAACGGAAGATGTTCAGAATTATAAGGATGAGATGATACGAATTATGGCCAAGGTCGTGAGCGAAACACCGAATGAAGTTTTTGCCCGTTACGGACAATCCAAGGCAGACATTACATTCTTCATATCCATGACGGATGATGATGAGGCCGAAGAGCTGGAAAATCAATCCGTTCTATTGATGACAGAAGGCAATCTGGCCAGTGAGTTTTTGAAGCGATATGATGGTCTGGAGTAGTATATTAACGGAAGAAATTAAATATATTTGAGTTCATTTCAAAGTCTTTCCCTGTTCTTGAACCGGATTAGGGAGAGGCTTTTTTTGTTATATCATGAAAAGAAATGAACTCCCTACATAAAGCTGTTTTCTCGAATAAACAATCTCCATAATCTCTTCGAAAAAGGTTGATAAAAGAGCTGCTCCAACGCCTCGTACCGGGCCTCATCCAGATGCAGATAGTGCGCTTTTTTGGCGATTTTGGCAGCTGGTTGCGAAGCAGACTTCCGACTTCCCGCTTTTCGCCTGACCGGAATATGAAACTGCAACAAATCCTCCAGGCGGTCCCAGCCTTCCCAGCTCATTCTTCCGCCACGTTTCCAGTCGATTGCATACAGGGCATAATAGTTCCGACCACCGCTTTGCTTGACAGCAATAACCCAGGAGGAAGGGATGATCTTTTGTTGTTGTCGTTGATTCACTTGGGGTGCTCCTTCGTTGATCCATAGACTGCATTCATCTTTACTATAAGCCTTATGTCTTGTCTGCTTCAAGAAGCGTTGATGTAACTTTCATTTTGAACATGGAGTAAATTCCCTTGATTTGCGGATAGAGCTTGATTAAAATGAAGT
>NZ_NPBI01000031.1:0-7695 GCF_002272715.1 Paenibacillus sp. 7516 | reverse complement strand
TCCCTTGATTTGCGGATAGAGCTTGATTAAAATGAAGTTATAAAAATTATTTTCTTTATTTATTATAAAAATATAAAAATTATTTTCAGAGGAGTACGCTCATGGCAGCCATCATACATGCGTTACAGCAAGAGCTGGATGGACTTCCATCACAGGAACGGCGAATTGCAGAGGTTATTTTGCAATCTCCATCGAATATCCCGGGCTGGACGATTAATTATCTTGCAGAACAAAGCGGTACCAGTCCGGCAACGGTCACCCGTTTCTGTAAGTCCTTTCACTTCAAGGGCTTTCCGGATTTCAAAATGAAGCTCGCCGCAGAGCTGTCTCATTCAACGGACAAAACGGCTTATCAGGATATCGTGGCAGGCAATCCGTTGTCCAAAATTGTGGAGGCCATCGAGGCCAATCACCTTGCCTCCATTGCGGATACCACTCGGCTGCTGGATTTGGGCAGATTGGAGCATGCGGTTCAGCTACTATGCCAAGCCCGTCGCATTGACCTGTATGGTGTTGCGACCTCATCCATCGTGACACAGGATTTCTATCAGAAACTCGTGCGAATCGGCAAAAGCTGTACGGCCTTTTCGGATTCCCATATGCAGATTACGTCAGCTTCCTCGCTAAGTGAAGGAGATGTGGCCATGGCCGTATCCTACTCGGGTGAAACGCCTGAGACCATCGATGCCCTGCATTGCGCCAAACAGGCGGGAGCTGCAACGATCTCACTTACTTCTTACGGTAACAACAAGCTCGCCGGAGTATCCGATATTCCGCTATTTACGTCTTCACTGGAAGAGGGCATGAGACGGGGAGATATGGCTTCCCGGATTGCGCTGCTGCATGTCATTGATATTTTGTTCACAGGCATGATGAGTGCCGATTTCGACCGCTTTATCCCCAAACTGGAACAATCGTATCACAATGTGCAGTCCTATCGAGTTCAACAACATGGAGGTGCGTGAGATGAACATTCGTATTTTTGAAAATGAAGAAGACCTTAATGCAACAGGTGCTGGCCTGATTGCCAGCTTGCTGCAAACGAAACCACGGGCTGTGCTTGGACTCGCAACGGGAAGTTCTCCGGTGGGCATTTATAAACAGCTCATTAACTTGTACCAGAAAGGGCTGGTGAGCTTCGCGCAGGCTTCTTCCTTCAATCTGGATGAGTACGTCGGTCTTCCGGTGGAGCATCAGGAGAGCTATCGCAGCTTCATGAATGAGCAGCTCTTTCATCATATTGATATCGATCTGGCAAAAACGCATGTACCCAACGGGCAAGCAGCCGACCTGGACCAGGAATGTGCCCTGTATGAACAGCGGCTGGATGATCGCGGACCTGTAGACCTGCAACTGCTGGGTATCGGACACAATGGTCACATCGGCTTCAACGAACCTGGGAATGAATTGACCGGACGCACGCATGTGGTGGATCTCAAGGAAGAGACCCGCAAGGCCAATGCCCGTTTTTTTGCAAGTGTTGATGAAGTCCCTGCTCAGGCCATAACGATGGGTGTAGGTACGATTCTGAAAGCCAAACAAATTCTGCTGATCGCCCGTGGTGAGGAAAAGGCCGAAATCATTCGTGAAGCCTTCATGGGGCCGATCACAACCCAGTGTCCTGCGTCCTTGCTGCAATGCCATCCGAATGTGGTTGTACTGCTGGATCGTGCTGCTGGGAGGTTGGTAAAATGAACGGAACTGACATAGCCCACTTCAAAAAAGAGAGCGGCAGCCCCATTTATCTTCTTCGCGGTAAAATGGTACTGCCTGAAGGTCTGGCGCAGGATGGACTGCTCGCCTGGACCGAAGGGAAAATCATATACGCCGGGTCACCGGAAGGTCTGCCGGCATCTATTCGTGATCAGGCGGTCTCCGTGTCTGTACCCGCTGGGGGCGTTATCGTCCCCGGGTTCATTGATATCCATGTCCACGGTGGTTATGGAGAGGATTTCATGGATGCGAGCCAAGAAGTGTTGGACAAGATTACTTCATTTCACAGCACGCAGGGTACCACTGCCATGCTTGCAACGTCCATGACTGCTCCGAAGGACAGACTGGATCAGGTGCTCGCTGAAGTGGATCGTTATCGTTCCAAGCCGATGCCATACGCCCAGCTTGAGGGTGTGCATCTGGAAGGACCGTTTTTCAGTCCAAAATGGCCTGGTGCGCAGAATCCGGAGCATATTGTACTGCCCAATGTATCATGGCTCGCAGAATGGGAAAAAGAGTATCCCGGCCTGATTCGCCAAGTTACGTTGGCGCCGGAACGGGAAGGGGCGCTTGAGGTCATTGCATGGCTGCGTCAGCAGCGGATTACAGCAGCGCTCGGTCACACGGATGCGACCTACGAAGAGGTGGAGCGAGCGGTTGAAGCAGGGCTGCATCACGCGGTACATACGTACAATGCAATGACTCCGCTGCATCATCGTAATCCCGGAGCCGCGGGAGCTGTACTGAGTGATCCAAGAATCAGCGCTGAAGTGATTGCTGATGGCATTCATGTGCACCCTGCAGCGATCTCCATCCTTGCCCAGCTGAAGCAGTCTGCCGATCAACTCGTGCTGATCACAGATGCCATGTCGGCTGCCGGGCTGGAAGACGGGGAATACAAAATCGGCGACCTGCCCGTGATCGTGAAGGAGGGCGTAGCCAGATTGAAGGACGGCGGTGCCCTCGCTGGAAGCACACTAACGATGATTCGTGGCTTCCGCTATTTGGTACAGGACGTGGGCATGAGCCTGAACGCTGCATCTCGCGCAGCCAGTCTCACGCCGGCACGCCTGCTCGGAATCGATCATCGCACAGGTTCCTTGGTTGCAGGGAAACAGGCAGATATCGTTTTGCTGAATGCGGAGCTTGAGATCGAAGGGGTGTGGGTAAAAGGGAAAAGGGGCAAGCATTCGCCTATTACTCGAACATGAGGCAATAGGATGCCGATCATCTGAATCCGGGTATACACCAAACAAGCGTTGGACTGCAGGATTTTCCTACTGTACAACGTTTGTTTATTTACTTCGCCATTTTGCTAAATCAATAGTAACGCTCATGGGTGTTTCTTTCATTGCGTTATTTACGGAGAAGCGAGTTCCTCGTGAATCTCTCATAGCAGAAGTGATCTAATTTCTAATTTTACCAATTCAGGATCATAGATTTTTTTTCACAACAGCAGGAACTCCTGCGGCCATGCAGTATCCAGGGATATCGTCCTTAACAAAGGCGCCGCCACCTACGACGGACCAGTTTCCGATCTTTCTTTTTTCCCTGACTGATGCTCCGATCCCAACATAAGCTCCGGCTTCAACAACTACGTTTCCTGCAAGACAAACCCCAGGACCCAACGTAACATAGTCGCCGATAACTGAGTCATGGCTCACACTCACGCTCCGATTTAAAATTACATGCTGTCCGATACGGATCTGCTCCGATATAACGGCACCTTCAAAGATCATGCTGCCTGCTCCAATCACATTTCTCCGCGACCAACGGACGTTAGGGTGTATCAGTGGAGGGGCAAAATGAAATCCTGAACTTGCGGTTGTCAGGGCAAAGCGTCGCTTCAACGCTGGATCTCCTACTCCTGCGCATACAATTTCGACTTCATCTCTCAACAGTTCGATATCGGCTAACGTCCCGAGAATGGGGAGGCCCTCCACGGTCAGCCCCTTCATATGTGGACGCTCGTCCAGAAGCCCAACGATTTTAATGTTTAATTCTTCACATAACCAAACGATTTCCCGTGCATGTCCTCCTGCGCCCCAAACAATGAGGTTACGCATCAGCTTTGAACCCTTTCCATAATTGCGAGAGCACCAACAACTTTACGTATATGATCTCTGTCCATTTCCTCCCATAATGGCAGGCTGACAATATGTTTTGCTATATGTTCGGTCATATGGAGACTGGCATGTGGGCAAGACTTGAACTGCTTTTGTTGGTGACATGCTGGCGAAAAGTAGGTTCTGGCTTCAATGGATTTTTTATCAAGTTCTTTAACCACTTTCGGATTCTCAAGAGACGAGGGACTGAGAATAGATATGAACTGGTGAACAACTGATCCCCGCAGCGTTTGCAGGGACCATCCCTGCTCCAGCAAGCCTGCTCGATAAAACTCGTGAAGGTAAAGCTCATGAATAGATTTGCGGTTGTTCTGAACTGTCCCAAAGTGATCCAGCGTGGCTAGGGCAATTGCAGCGGTGTATTCGGATATTTTGCTGTTCAATCCCGTAAAGACAGACTCCCGGCTCCGGGAGAAACCGAAATTGCCGGCCTGGCGAATCCGCTGGGTCAGATCATGATCCGCACTGTACACCAGCCCACCTTCACCCACAGCAAAGGATTTCGTCGCATGAAAACTGAAAACGACGGCGCCCGGGAATCCGGTGCCGAACTGCTCTCCTGTCTGTGTCTCCGTCGTGCCGAAGCTGGCTGCCGCATCGATAACGACCGGAATGCCATGCTGAACCAAATCATGATACGGAGACAAGTCCATGGCGGTGCCAAAGGTGGCATAGGGCACACATACGGCAATCTGGTCTCCGAGATGCCTGATGGCATGCTCCAACTGATCGCGATTTAACTCCCATGTATCAGGTTCAATATCAAGGAAGTAGGGCTCCAGTCCGCACCACTGCGCAGCGAGTGGCGTAGCTGCAAACGTGAAGCTTGGCATCAGCGCATACTTCCCTCCGGGGCGCTTGCTATGAGAGATCGCCAGCATCAGGCCAACGGTAGCGTTATGAACCGTTACGGCCGATCCTTTGCCGTTAAAGATCTCTTGGATGACCCGTTGCTCGAACTGTTGGTTCAGCGGACCGTAATTGGAATATAGGCGGGTTGCTTCTATGGAGTCGACATAGGGAAGGAAAGCTTCTTTTTTTACAAGCCTGGGTCTTAAAAAAGGAATATCATGCATGTTTCTTCTCCTTTCCTGGACGGCGGAATACAATCTTATCCCTTTAACGATGACAAGAGGGCCTGAATCCGTTCCAAATCTGTATGGATTTGCGGACGCTCCTGAATGCTCAGTCGATACGCATGAAGAGCGCTTTGGAACAAGTCGTCCGAATGCAGATATCCCTGTTCACGGGAGGCAATCACGATATCGAGCCATTCAGTCATGGATGTCCGAGTCAGCTCCTGATTATTTTGATGTTGATGTTTGCGAAGACTGCTTAGACCGTCGGCAATATACACTGCTTTGCCTTTGGAGAGCAGGTTAAGCCAAGAGGCGACGTCGTTCAGCAGGCTGTACTGCCTTCCATTAAATGTTCCGAATGGGTGAATCAGGTCCTTTTTGCGGAACAGGACGGTGGTAGGTTCACCAATCACGTTCAGGCATCGGCTCAGCATATGGTTACCCAGGTCGTAACCGTCCAGGATTCGGGTCTCTTCATATAATTTTCGCGATGCATAGATCGGTGGAAGAAGCTCACCTTGTTCATTAATGATGTTCCTGTAGGAAGTGACAAGAGAAATATTCTCGAAAGTTTGATAAAAATAAAGCATCCTTTCGATCTTTTCCTTGTGGAATACATCGTCATCCATCAGATAGTTGACAAATAAGCCTGAAGCCAGATTAAAACACTTGTGCCAGTTACCCAAATAGAGGTTTTTATCGTTTCTGAAATATTTGATCCGGGAATCCTCTTGCAGATAAGGCCTCAGCATTTTCTGTACATCATGGTTCGTGCTGTCATCGCATATGATGATCTCCAGGTTGGAGTAGGTTTGTTCCAATACGCTTTCAAGTGCAATCCGCAGTGTGTCTGGGCGATTGTAAGCCGGGATGAGAATGCTTACGAGCGGGGAATTCATATTGATTCCACCTTTCTGGCGGTTGGTTAGGTCCTGAATGGGAAGGCAGATTTCCTTGGTTGCTGTGACGGTTTCTCAAGCAGCGAATGATTCATTGGCACTACACATACATGTATATTACGTGGAAGATAAATGATGCAGGTCCGGTACATATTGTGCGCGATCTTGTCATTTTTGCAATGAATTTGTAAAGGAGGCGAACATGTTGGTAAATGAAATACCGATGCTGATGGCACATCTGTTTGTATCGGATAAGATACCGAAAGAGGCAATCAGCAAGCTGACGGCAGAACTTGAAGCCGCTCACATCAAGGTGATGCTCTATCAGGCAGACCAGTCTCCCGCCGGGAAGCTGTTCCAGAAACCAAGGGTGTACGTATCACTTGGTGATCATTGGGAACAATTTCCTGGCCTCTTCTCGCTGCCACCTCATGAGAAGAGGCGCTGGCTTCATTACGGCTCGGTTGATGAAGTCAGCTCCATTCGGTTGATGTTTTGCTGGCTTAAAGCTACGGATCCGCTTCCCGAGAATAAAATCGTTCCTCCGTCCCAATTTTCTTCCGATACTCCGTTGATTTCCGTATTCACGGCAAGCTACCGATCCGGTGATAAAATTCAGCGGCCTTACCAATCATTGTTGAAGCAGACCTACAGCAATTGGGAATGGGTCATTGTAGACGATTCAAATGATCAGGAAGAAAATCACAACCGGTATTTGCTGCCACTTGAGGATGAACGTGTCCGGAGATATCGGCAGGATGCAAGTAACGGATATATCGGCTCGGTCAAGCGATATGCCGCAGGATTGTGTACAGGAGAAATTTTGGTGGAGGTGGATCACGACGATGAATTGATGCCGGATTGTCTCGAGAAAATTGTAAGAGCTTTTCAACAACACCCGGAATGCGGCTTCGCGTACGGTGATTGTTCTGAGGTATATGCGGGAAGCAATAGAGCTCATTGGTATGGATGGGATTGCGGGTACGGGTACAGCGTTTATTATCGGGTATGGCTGCATGATATGGGAAGATGGCAAAATGTACAAAAGCATACGACCATTAACGGCAATACCATTCGTCATTTGGTCGGTCTGCCGAATCATCCGCGTGCATGGACACGGGATTGCTATCATCTGGTTGGCGGCCATCGAAGCGAACTTCTCGTGTCGGATGACTATGATCTGCTTGTGCGTACATTTCTGTGCACCCGGTACCTCTACATCCCGGATTTACTGTACATCCAATACCGTAATGAACACGGGAACAATACAACCTTCACCCGAAACAAGCAGATTCAGGTGCTGGTCGGGGAATTAAACCGAAGCTACCGGCAAAGGATCGGATTGAGATTAACAGAGCTGGATCTGCCGGAACTGCTTCCTTATAACCGAATCTGGCAGACATCTCCCCAGGACCCGGCCAGAAAATCGGGAAATGTCCTTTTGGAAGATGGAGTAAGGGTATCTGTTATTTTCCCGCTCCCCTATTCATGCACGGATCCAGATTACACCCAGTTATACAGCACCATACAGAGGGGGCTTGACAGTGGGTTCAAGGAAATGGAAGTCATTATTGTCGGCCGAATACCAGAAGAACTGGAAAAGTATGCTTCCATGGCTCCAACGGGAGCAATTCGCTGGTGGACGATGGAAGAACAGGATTCGTTGGAGATTTGCATCCAATATGCCAAAATTATCGCTACATCCAGGGGAAAGGTCGTTGTTATGCCCTGAACTTATCAATGAGTAGAGAAAAGGGCACATGGCCCGGCATGCTTGCAAGAAGCGCCACGGTCATGTACCCTTTTCGGATGATTGCTGGTGTCAAAATCATTTAATTCATTTAGCAGTTTAAGCCACTGACTTGGATTTAAGCAGGT
>NZ_NPBI01000030.1:0-56461 GCF_002272715.1 Paenibacillus sp. 7516 | reverse complement strand
AACTCTTATATATTATCATGTTCCAACCAATTTAGCAAGCACTTTTTTAAGTTTCTTTCGAAGTTTTTCAGTTCGCTTACCGCACCGTGTTTCTTGTGTTTTCTTGGCCGGAAAAATAATATATCATATATCACAATATCTTGTAAAGTGTTTTATAAAAATAATTTCTATATTAGATATCACGATGTCATTATTCAACGTTCTACATTTTCTAACAACTTGGACACGAGTATATATCAGCCATCCATATATCTTGTCTTTCTTCTATATATAAGATAACAACCCTCCCGCTTCTACTCAGAAGTGAGAGGGTTGTATCTAGTAATGATATTAATGTTACTTACGTTCTACAGTATAACCTTTATCTTCAAGCAGCTTCACGATGCCGTGCTCACCCAGGTAGTGGGCAGCACCTACAACGATAAAGTACTCCTCTTTCTTATCACTCTTCAGGTATCCATCAATCTTGTCAGCCATGCCAATGTTACGGTCGATCAGCATTGCTTTGTTGTACTCCTCGTTATCAGAGAAGTTATTGGTCAGATCAAGCAACTGCTTATCATTACCCGTTTTCCACATCTCAGCCATTTGGTTCACACTATCATCAAGAACATCGAAGTTGTCTAATGTTGCTTTCAATGTTTCTTCTTGCAGCTCTTTGGAGAAGCCGTTAAACATACCCAGTTGAGACTCGTACGATTCTAGCTCGATAATGGGCAGTTTACTCTCAATGGCCTTTTGAATGAAATACAAATCCACACCCGCCGAAGCTTCATATCCAGCCGTAGCCGACTTCAGGCTAGCAAGTGTACTTTCAGCGACCCAAGGCTTGAATGCGTCCAGCGCATTAGGCTCCAATCCGTTTTTCTTCAGGATATCCCCCAGTTTGGTATAAGTCTCGCTTGAAACATGATCCTTCAGCGTTGTTCCATCCTGGTAAGATCCCAGATCCAGAATCAACTTCTGTTGTGCCTCATCAGCCGCTTTGCTGATGTCGATCTCGACGCCCAGGTAATCCGCTTCAGCAAAAGCTTCTTCAAATTCCTCGCGCAATGGGTAGAAGCTATCGTCAGCAATATGCATGGAGCCTACCAGATATACTGTGTTCCCGTTGCTCTCCACTTCCCACATGAAGCCGCGGCCACCTGTTTGTGCAGCTGTTTCCGCTTCCTTGGAGACAAGCAAAACGGTACGTGTCTTCGCATCCCAGTTTACTTCATAACCTGTAGCGTCCCCAACAATACGAATCGGTGCATAGGTTACGCCATTAATACGTGTAAGCTTGCTTTTGAGTGTAATCGTTTTGCCGTCCACCACAGCCGTAATTGTATCATCTGTCGCAGTCGTCAGCTTCACATCCATTGCATCAAGTGTGGAGCGAAGCGGAACCAATGTTGTTCCCTTGTTATTCATTGGTGCCCCTACAGTGTACTTTACTGCCTGGTCATTGACTTTAACGGAAGTTACTTGAGGTGCAGCCATGGCCGGTGCCGCTGAAGCGAGCAAACCAACCGAGACGGTGAGTGACAAGAGCATGCGTTTCCAGTTTTTCATATTATGTATTCTCCTTTAGATATATAGTAGGGCAAATCTATTCGTTCAAAGAATGAACATCCATCATTATTACGATAATAGACTGAGAAGGGTTCCACCTTTTTCCTGAGATAGTCCCCTTCTCCCTTTTGATAATTACTTCTTACTTCCAGCCATCCACAGCCCTGCAACAGCAATAACAGCTCCAGCACCCATCAGAAATCCCTGCACAGCATCCTTTATGGAAGACCCTTCTGCACTTACTAGCGATCCTAGCAAAATTACGGCTGCACCAACACTTAACATCATGAATGATTTTGAATTAATGCTTTTGATCATACTCAACGCCTCCAATGATTTATTGTGAAGTTGGAACATTTCTCTTCTAAAGCAGTAGCAGCCTAGTGAACAGAAGAAAGAAAGAATTGATTGAAGAATAGAATTTATTTTTATTTATTCATCGTATTAATTTAAATTTTGTAAGCTTTCATTGCCTTGAACAATTCCTTGAAGGTTGGACGCTTACCATACATCAACACACCCGTGCGATAGATTTTGGCAGCCAGCCAGCCGAAGACAAAGATCGATACGACCAGAATGGCCAAAGACACTAGTATCTCCCATGTTGGAGCAACCCCTGCCCCGATTCGTACCAAGATGGCTGTAGGTGAGGTAAACGGTATGAAACTAGCAACTTTTAATAGCAGAATGTTCGGTGTTGCGATACTAAAGATTGCAATATAGAAGGAAACCAACGAAAGCATCGTAATCGGCAGCACCGCTTGACCCAGTTCTTCTGTACGGCTAACCATCGAACCAATCGCAGCAAACATCACCGCATACAGGAAGTAACCAAGGATGTAGAAGATTAATCCGTATACAATAACGGCAATATTTACATCACTCAGGTTCAAACTAAAATCACTCAGGACATCACGGTTGTGAGGAAGCAGCACATTCCCTGCGATCACCGCACCGAAGATACCGATCTGAAGCATACCTACCATAAATATTCCGATGATTTTACCAAACATCTGACTCAGTGGAGACACGCTGGTAATCAAAATCTCCATAATGCGGGAACTCTTCTCCGCTGTGATTTCGGATGCGATCATATTACCTGTCATCATAGTAGATGTGAACAGGAGGATGATCAGCAGGTATACCACAATGTAGTTAATCGGGCTCATGCCATTCTCTGACCCTGCATCAGCTCCTGCTTCTTCAGCACTCAAGCTTTGCTCACTCACCTTAACAGGAGTATTAATCAATTCCTTTTGCTCAGCCGTGAGTACGTCCTTCACGACGACATCCAGCTTCACACTTTGCAGCGCAGCTTCTATAGAAGCAATAATCTGAGGGGACACCTCTTCTGTTGAATACAGGATCGGCTGTGGGAACTCCTGTCCTTGGGCCGCTTCAAACTTCAGATACCCGTCAGTAAGTCCGGATTCTGCATCTGCTTTCAGCGCAGCTTCATCTTTAGTACCATCAGCAATGAATCGATACGCTTGATCTCCTTGTGCAGACGAGAACTTCTCCAGCTTCTCCGATACTTCTGGCTGTCCCGCACTCAGAAGCCCAATGTTTACAGGGTTGCTCCCTGCAGCTCCACCGCCGATTGATCCACCGTTAAACAAGGTAATGAAATAGGGTACATTAAGTCCAATTGAAATTAAAAGTGCAAGTACAATGGTCGTAACTACAAATGATTTCGTTTTGACTTTGTTTTTGAATGTAAATCCGATGATCGTTCCCATTTTATTCATTCGACTCACCCACCTCACGAATAAAGATTTGGTTAAGCGTTGGTTCTTTGATCTCAAAATGCTCTACAGTCGTCTGATTCATTGCATGCTTCAATATCTCCTGGGCAGCCTCAACCTGTGCAATATGAATAAGATATCCACGCTCGTTCCGCTCCACCTTATTTACACCGGCCAATTGATCCAAACCATCCACATTGCCAGTGGTATTCAGGAAAACCTGTTCACGCGGATAGCGGTTCTTGATCTCCTTGATCTCTCCCTGAACTACGGTGTTGGAGCGATGTAGAATTGTTATCTGACGACAAAGCTCTTCAACATGCTCCATGCGATGTGTCGAGAACAGAATAGCCGTTCCTTCATCACGCAATTCCTTAACAGTGGATTTGAGCAATTCTACGTTTACTGGATCTAAGCCGCTGAACGCCTCGTCAAGAATAAGTATCTGAGGACGGTGCACCACCGCAGCGATAAAGCCCATCTTTTGCTGGTTACCCTTCGATAACTCCTCGATCTTTTTGTCGTAATACTCAGGGACCTCGAATCGATCAAGCCAGTATCTTAGGCTTTTGTCTGCATCCTTGCCATTCATGCCGCGAAGGCGGGCCAAATAATTGATCTGGTCACTGACCTTCACCTTGGGATACAGTCCACGTTCTTCCGGAAGATACCCCATAATCTGCTGCAGCTCGGTACTATAAGGCTTGCCGTTATATCGAATCTCTCCACCATCGGGATGAATCAGACCAAGTACCATGCGCATCGTTGTTGTTTTACCCGCACCATTGGCACCCAGCAATCCATAGATTTCCCCTTCTTCCACATTAAGCGTAACACCGTTAACAGCCGTCTTATCTGCATATTGCTTGACTACCTGCTTCAGTTCCAATCTGTTCATCATCTATCATCCTCCTTCGTTTATCTCCACATTGTCGGAGCGTACCCTGCAATCCAATATTGCAGCACTTCGTCCAGCTCCAGGTTTCGGATTTTCATGATGCGGTTACCCGCAAGCTCCAGCCTCTCCTGTGCTTCAACTACCCGGGTCGTAATCACCCGTATGGCTCCAGCCTCCTGCTTCGACTCAACAGCCCCCGGTATACTCTCAGGTCTTAGATCGCCTTCGTACCAGATTTCTCTCCATTGATCGAGCACGACATCTTTTTCCGCCATTCCAAGAGATTGGCCCCGGTGCATCAGTACGATGTAATCCGCCAGACGCTTCACTTCATCTGCTATATGTGTTGCTATTAAAATGGTGGTATCCCCTTCCGCCATGAAATTGCGGAACTGCTCAACCATGACCTTCCAGGCAAATGGATCAAGCCCAGATGAAGGTTCATCCAGCAGGAGCAATCTCGGCCGTGCAGCAAGTGCTGCCGCTATTTCGAATTTGCGCCGTTCTCCTTTGGACAACTTCTTCAGTTTCACATCATAGGGAACATCCATATCATCCATTAGCTGGTTGAAAAGCTTCGCATCCCAACGGGTGTACCAATGTGCCCGGAATCTGGCTGCTTCAACAGCGGTTATATGGTCTTCTTCCGAACCTCCACCGTCTGCAACAAAACCAATATGCTCTCTCAGCTCTGTAGGAAGCTCACCTTCGTGGTGCTGTCCGAACCACATGATCTGACCGGAATCCGGTAGTACAACCCGCTGAAGCATATTCAGCAGCGTGCTTTTTCCCGAACCGTTATGGCCCAATATGGCGACCACGTATCCCTCGGGAATGACGAGATCAATAGGGCCAATGATTCTACGCTTGCGCATTTTGGATACACCGTTTAGCTGAACCGCAATTGGTTCCATGTTTGGTCACCCCTTATTTCGGATAGTAGATCGACTGCAAAATCTCTTGAAACAATCCTGCCATTTCCTCTTCGCTGCATCCAACGGATTTACCGGACTGCACGGCTGCCTGCAACGCTTCTCTTGCTGCTGTCAATTTGTAGTTCTCTCGATCTCCTGCGTCAACCTTGGCTACAAACGTCCCCGTACCCTGCTTCGTTCGAAGCAAGCCTTCATTCTCCAAGTCCTGGTAAACCCGGCGAACAGTAATCACGCTGCAATTCAACGAACCTGCAAATTCGCGAATGGATGGCAAATGCGTTCCCTCCCCCAATTGACCCGTTATAATTAAAGATCTTAGCTGGTTTTCAATTTGGTGATATAAAGGTTCAGCACTGTTTTCATTAATTTGAATCGGTATATTCAAGTCCTGCACCTCACCCTCGCGTACACTTCAGTTCACTTGCACGATAGTGCCGGTCATCCTCGATGTCGTTCTATATTTGACTTTCCATTAACTTAAATCCCGCTTCGATAACTTCCTTAGTGTTAAGCGACTAAGCAACCATAACACCGCAAATCCCAATATTAGCGAGCCCCACATAAATGGTGATAACAACCCCCAGGTTTTGCTGATTTCTACGGCATATCGCAATCCGTTGCCACCCATGATTCGAATGAAGAGTGCAATGAGGACAATTACGGGTATAAACAGCATGCTGATTAACAAATACTTCTTGCCTGTGTGTAGAAATTCCCCAAAGATATAGAATCCTGTAATCAGTATCCCGTACCCTGTACACGTTAGGGCAAAGGCTAGATACTGATCCCATCGAAACCCTTCCAGATGCATCACCGAGACATACAACGCGCCATAGTAGAATATGCCATTAAAGATGAAGGCCAGCAAAGCCTGCTGAATGCGTCCCCACATGACGGTCTCCGCCGAGATCGGAAGTCTGCGATAGTAGGTCAGCATCTGTGTATACGAATCTTCCTGTATGTAGCGGAAAGAGCGTCTCGAGAAGATAAATCCCTGAAATGGAATCATAAGCAAGAAGTAGGAATCGGAAATCGTGTTAAGCGCACTTTCCTCCCTCTGTCCATATAACATGACCCCACCCATAGCTCCAACATAGATCATAAACATTGCAGACCATAACCATTGAAACCGATCCTTGCTCCATTCGCTGCGGGTTAGCCACCAAGCCTGCTTCCAATCATTCATAACATTGCCTGCCTTTCCATCTCACACATTTACTATGCAAGCTGTGTTCACTGTGTTTACTGTATATATCAATATACACAGTATACAGACCCCCACTTCATACCGTCAACCCTTTTTTTCCTGAATCAGGAATTTAGCAGGAATTCATTCCCTTGGACACTGAAGTGATGCAGTATGAAAGGCAGGCTTAGGGCAGTTACCACGATGTTCGTTTAACAACTACTTCGAACTAAAGGCGTACAGGCAAAAAAAAGAGAGCTGACTCCGATATTGTGCGAACACAAAACGGAATCAACTCTTTCAATTTTCCGGCACCTGTATGCAGAAGAGGTCAACCTTTTACACCAAATTGTAGCCGCTCGGTAAACTGCGATTACTGCGGATGGCACGAATTTCAGCTAGTGTAAGCCGTTGATTGGTGGAGATCAGGGATTCTACATCATTTCCGCGAATCAGATCATCCAGATCTCTCAGATTGGTATTGCCACGATAAACGCGGAATCCACCCTGAAAGTTTGGTCTCGTAAACACAACCAGCGTTGCATTGGAACTTGTCGAGAAAAAGCGCAGGCTCTCTACCCCATCCAGAATGTTATCCAGATTGCGCAGACCCGTGTTACCACGGTAAATCCGACTTCTCCCTCTGTAGTTCTCTTCTGAATACACCGTGAGACGTGGATACGTTTGACTGACTTGGACTGTTTTTTTCACTTGTTGTTTCCCCCTCTCGATCTCATTCTATGTAAGGATGAGAGAGAAGGTATGGACGATTGGACGAATCCATTCATCCATTTTCATATTTTCAAAGAATCTGTTTACTGTTCTACACCCCGAGGATGACTTCCCATACAGGGCGTGTATGCCCGCCAGGATAAAGGAGATATAACAGTACATATACGATGACGCCTGTCAGTGCGCTGCTGAACCAGATCATGGATGTAAACCGTCCCCAGCGACGATGTGTAGCAAATTTCTTCTTGAATCCCAGCACCAGAGTAGATATACCGAATACAGCAGCTGCTGTGGCGAGAATAATATGAAAGATCAGAAAGATTCGATAGAAGATCTCCATCTCCGGATCACCGCCCCAAGCGGTATTTCCTACAAATATCGTTCGGGACATGTAGATGATAAAGAATAGCAGAGCCGCGACAGCTCCCGCTATCATCATGGATTGATGAGCCTCCTTTTTGCCGCGAACGATTAACACCCAACCGATCCCAACCAGTAAAGCGCTAATCACAATGAAAGAAGTACTGATCGTAGGTAGCAAAAAATGCATATCCATCGTGTGTTCCCCCTCTTGTCTGAACATAACTAAGGCTTATTTCGCAGGATTAAGCGGTCCACCTGAACGTTCTACAGGATACGGATCATCATCATCTTCGCGTTTTTCCTTGCGGTACCATTGAAAGAAAACATATGCCAGCATGGATACGAAGATGCCCTCCTGAATAAACTTCATTACAATCCCCCCCACCTGCTGATCCTCTTTGGCAGAAGACAGGAAGTTAAAGAAACCTGGACCTCCGAATGTACGCAATAATGCCGAGGAGTCTCCTGAAACGCAATATCTCATCGCTTCCGCCCATACCGCAGGATTGCTATACGTTGCATATAATGGCTCGGACGCAAAAATGATCAAGCCGCAAGCTGGTGTTAACAGCACCATATTAAGAAAAATAAATCCAATCTTCGACAGTCCTGAAGCCTGTCTTGCCTCCGGCAGCGGATTAAGAAGTGTCCACCACATGAGCATAGAGGTAATAAATAGAACCAAGTAATACAGTCGGTGAACCGTAAAATTCAGCATGACATAGTCATGGACAACGGGCAGATGATACAGCGAAAATAAACCGTTAAAGAGTAATGCCGCGACAATCGGATGAGCTAAAAAGGATAACTGCCGCGCTGGCAGCCACTGAATGATCTTTCGCCACACCCAGAGAGGCAGCCCTTTCATCAATAAAGGTGGAGCAACCAGATAAGACAGAGCCATGCTTACCATGTGAAAGCTGAACATGACGTGCCCCAGCAAATTAAATGGTCCAGCCTGGGCAAGATAGAACACAGCCAGACCTGTAATAAACATGATTTTCTGTGCAGCGTTAGCAGGTTCTGCATCAGTAACCCTTTCACTTAACGGACCTACGACAAACAGATACACAGCTACAATGAGTAAAAATAACGCAAGAATGAAGGGACTCCATAAATCGTTGAAACTGAAGTATTGCAACCCGAGCATACGGGAAACCTCCCGGTGACCTGATTTGGTTGTAGCCTTAAAACATCTTTTTCATTCCATCGCCTAAAAGGGGAAAAGACGGCGGCACTGCGCCGCCGCCATCTCATTTACCACCAAACCCAATAGAGTGCCATGATGATGCACGTGAATGCTACAAAAAATCCGAAAGCCATAAACAGGATGGGCATCAGATGGCCTTTATCCTTCATGTGCATCCAGTATCCCAGCTGGACAAACACCTGAAGAATGGCCATAACCACCAAAAGAATGATGGTAAAGGATGTATTGACGCCCCCTGCCTTAACGGCTGCAAACGCAATGAGTGTCAGGATGATGGAGAATATAAACACAACGACATGCTTCTGCGGTCCTTCTGTCCGGTGACGATGTTTCACAGGTTGTTGATCACTCTTATCCTGTACCGACATGTGTTAACCCACCTTTCCGAGCAGGTAGACGACCGTAAAGATAAACACCCAGACCACGTCAATAAAGTGCCAGTACATTGCGGAGACGTATACCTTTGGTGCAGTTACGACCGTTAATCCTTTTCTGAACAGCTGCCCGATAATAAGTCCGATCCACAGAATACCGAATGCAACGTGGGCTCCATGGAATCCAACCAGCGTGTAAAAAGCGGAGCTGAATGCACTGGTGGTCATCCCGAACTCTTTGTGCACCACATATTCATAGAACTCATAAATTTCAATACCAAGGAATCCTAGGCCCAGCACTACCGTAATTCCGAGCCAAAGTGCCAATGCACTGCGGTTACCCCGATGCATGGCCTGGATCGCAAATACACTAGTCAGACTGCTGACGAGGAGTATGAAGGTCGCTGCTGCCACAAGCGGCAGATGGAACAGTTCATTCGCTGATGGCCCTTCATTCGTCTGGCCACGAAGAGCCAGGAAGGTTGCGAAGAGTGTACCGAACAATACCGTCTCGCCGCCAAGGAACAACCAGAAGCCAATGAGCTTGTTGCGTCCCTCCAGCGTTGCTTTCTCCGGTTCATGCGGCAATTGGCCACTTACCGGTTCGGCATGTGAAGTTGTCATGTTCTAACCCCCTTCTCATCCTGATCCTCGGGCTCGATATGCCAGCCATGGTCATCATAAAGTGAACGCATTGCCATCGCTCCGAATGTAATCAGAAGGCCGATAATAACCACAATATAATTATTGAAAAGTCCGTTCATAAAGGCATTGCCAAAATCGTCTTTGCTGAACATCAGGCCCAGTCCGGCAATGAAAATACCGACAGACATGATAAACGGCAGCGGTGTTGCAGATGGCATATGAATCGAACCTACCGGTTCAGCAGGAGTCATCTCCGTATGTCCTGCCATCTTTTCCTTCCAATATGCATCGATTCCGCGAACAAGCGGAGTCTGCTTGAAGTTATATTCCGGCGGTGGAGACGGGATGGACCATTCCAACGTACGGCCATCTTCCCACGGATCATTTGGTGCATTCACCGGTTTTTTCGTTGTAATGACGATGTTCACGAGGAACATGATCACCCCAACACCCATCAGGAATGCTCCAACGGAGCTGACCAGGTTAAGCAGGTCAAAGTCCTGATTCGGCAAGTATGTAACGATCCGGCGCTGCATCCCCATGAGGCCCAAGAAATGCTGCACGAAGAACGTTAATTGGAATCCGATCATGAATGTCCAGAATGTCCATTTCCCAAGTGTTTCGCTCAAAATGCGACCGAACATCTTCGGCCACCAGTAATGCAGGCCCGAGAACAGTCCAAGAACCAAGCCACCAACGATTACGTAGTGGAAATGGGCTACGACAAAGTACGTATCATGGAACTGGAAATCAGCTGGTGCAGATGCGAGCATGACACCTGTGACACCGCCCATGACGAAGGTTGGAACGAATCCTACAGCAAACAGGTTCGCAGCCGTAAAGCGGATCTGTCCACCCCACATCGTGAAGAGCCAGTTAAAGATTTTGATCCCTGTCGGTACGGCAATTAGCATAGTGGAGATTGAAAAGAGTGCGTTGGCCACATTGCCGAGACCCGTTGTAAACATGTGGTGTGCCCATACCATGAATCCCAGGAAGGCAATCAGGATGGTTGCAAACACCATGGAACTGTAACCAAACAATCTTTTACGTGCAAAGGTCGGAATAACTTCCGAGATAATCCCAAACGCCGGCAAGATGAGTATGTATACTTCCGGATGTCCGAAGATCCAGAAAATGTGCTGCCAGAGTACCGGGTTACCACCATTTGCGACATCGAAGAAGTTGGCTCCCAGAATACGGTCAAACGTCAACAGTACTAATCCCACCGTAATGGCAGGGAATGCAAAAAGGATAATGGCTGAAGTAATAAATGTTGTCCATGTAAACATCGGCATCCGCATGTAGGACATGCCGGGTGCACGCATCGTAATGATCGTGGCGAGAAAGTTAATGCCGCCGATAAGTGTTCCGAGACCAGCTATCTGTAGACCGATCGTATAGAAATCCACACCATGGGTCCCGCTGTACTCACTACTGGAGAGCGGCGTGTACGACGTCCAGCCTGCATCAGGCGCCCCGCCCATGATCCAGCTCAGGTTGAGCAGCAGTCCGCCAAACAGGAACGTCCAGAACCCTAGTGCATTAATAAATGGAAAGGCGACGTCCCGTGCACCAATCTGCAAAGGGACAACAGCATTCATGATGGCAAATATGATTGGCATGACACCAAGGAAGATCATCGTTGTTCCGTGCATCGTAATCAATTCGTTGAAGACCTGAGCCGATACAAAATCATTCATCGGTTTCATCAGCTGAATCCGGATTAAAATGGCTTCAATCCCGCCGATTCCGAAGAACAATCCACCTGCTATTAAATACAAAATGGCAATCTTTTTGTGATCGACGGTGGTGATCCAATCCATCAAGCCCCTGTACCGCTTGACGCTATGAGCATGAGCCAAGGTAGTGTACCCCCTTCTTCGTCCTTGCTGTTCTATTCATAGTCCAATTTGTAGTTGGCTAGATATTCGGCAATTCCGTCGATTTCTTCATCCGTAAGTCCAAGATCTTTTGGATTCGGCATCGTATTGCCTGGCTTCACGGATTGTGGATCATGGAGCCATTCTTTCATGTTATCCAGCACCGGATTACCTTCTTCCTGTCCCTCACGCTGGTTCAGCAAAATACCTGCGACAGCTTCCTTGCCGCCGATTCCTGTGAGATTCGGGGCAACAGGTCCGCCCTGATCGCCAACGGCGTGGCAAGACAGGCAGTTCGTTTTGAACTTTTCAGCAAGCTGTGTATCTTCCGGCAGCACTGCCGGTGCCTTCATCTCATTGACCCATCTGTCAAAGGATTCCTGGCTGACTGCTTTTACTTTGAATTCCATAAAGGCATGCGACCTTCCGCATAGCTCCGCACATTTCCCGCGGTAAACGCCTTCATTAGGTGCTGAGAAACTAAATCTGTTCACTGTTCCATCCGGGTTTGTGTCCATTTTGCCCGCAAGTGACGGCACCCAGAAGGAGTGAAGCACGTCCGCGGTTTTCAATTCGAATGCGATTTTTTTGCCGGTCGGGATGATAAGATCTTGAGAGGTGGTAACATCATATTGAGGATAAGTGAATTCCCACCAATACTGATGTGAGGTAACTTTGACCTGAATTGCATTTTTGTCCTTGGACAAATCTTCGCCTTGGGCAAAGATCGTCTGAACTGTCGGTACAGCCAGTACAATAACCAGCAATAGCGGAATGGCTGTCCAAATCACTTCCAGCTTGAAATTGCCTTCAACCTGTTCGGGAACTTCATTCTGCCCGGCACGTCTGCGAAACCGGATCAGCACATACGCAGCAATGGCAAATACAATGATGAGCACTACGATCATAATCGCAATGGACAGCTTCATCAGATCATATTGGCCTTGTGCCACAGGACCCTGAGGTTTCATTACCGACAAGTCTTCCCGCCCGCATGCGGATAGCAGCAAAGAGAACACCGCCAGCAAGGGGAGAATTCGCTTTGCAACCTGCCACTGTTTCATCATTGATCTACCCCACTTTTTTAACATTTTCGTAGATTACCGTTATCGTTCGAAGTTTAGCCTGATAAGGTCACTTCAGCCCGATCCGCATAATCCTGTCCGTCATACAGAACGCTTCCAAAAATAACGCTTCCAGAACCCCCTTCATTTCCTCCAAAGGGCATGTCTGCGCATTCTTCCAATTCATTCTATATGGTTCAATCACTTATTAAATATAAGTTGAGGGTATGATTTTGTCAATCTTTGGACACATGTTCACAAATTGTTCACTTATGTATAAAAACCGCACTACAACTTAGTTTGCAAACGATTTCAGTTATAAATGTAAACCTCTTAATTTGAAAATATTTGCCATATTTCGGCGATTTATCGTGAATTTTCAGTGACTTTTCTCACGTGAAAAACATGCAGTATTATGCAAAAGAATAAGAGCTTTTCTCAGCTTTCTTTTTTCCCAGCTTCTACAGGGCCAAATCCTACACTCTGTTCTATTCACATCGATGAACTGGCTTTGGCGTCTGACCCTGCATGTTGGCTTCACTCCTAAACGATCATTTGAACAAACCTTACCAGCCTATCAAAGGACTTACGTTCCATCGGTTAGTATAAGCGGTCCATCTCGGGTTATCGCAATTGTATGTTCATACTGAACTCCCCATGTTCCGTCGACCGTCCGGACAGTCCATCCATCTTCATCCCAGAACACGGCTCCAGAACTGCCTCTCGTAAATATGGGCTCAATTGTAATAACCATGCCTTCCGTAAGCATCATGCCGGTCCTGCGTTTACCATAAGGCAGTACATTGGGTGGTTCATGAATATACTGCCCAATCCCATGACCAATGAGCGGCTTAACAATGCCATAGCGGTACAATCTCGCAGTCCGTTCAATCGCGTTGCCGATATCCCCCAGCGTATTTCCTGGTACAGCCTGTGCTATAGCCCGGTGGAGGGCCCTTTCTGTGCGTTTCATCAGCTTGCGAATGGATCTGCGTTGTTCGCCAATTCCGTAAGTCCATGCCGAGTCAGCAAGCCAGCCATCCTTGTTTACCACCATATCAATGGTCACAACATCCCCTGCAGCCAATTCCCGTTCATCCGGGAAGCCGTGACAGACCACTTCATTCACTGAAGCACAAGTCGCATACGGATAGCCCTTATATCCCTTTTGCTCCGGAGTAGCCCCTCGTTCGGCCAGAAATGCCTCTACCCGTCTGTCGATCTCACCTGTGGTTATGCCAGGGGTAAGCCATTGTTCAATATGCTCGTGGCAGCTTCGCAGAATCCGGCCTGCTTCCCGCATGTAGCCAATCTCTTCTCTCGTTTTCAAAATAGGGTCCACATGCATTCATCCTTCCTGCCTATGTGTACTTCCATGTATATGCAGAAGAAATGCCACACAGCCCAAAAGTGACGCAATGCTTCATGTCCTTTCATTTCACAAGTAAATCTCAGGACAGCAAAAAAAACCGTCTGCCGGAGCATATCGCCCGGGAGACGGTTCTATTCATATCGGAACAGTATAATTCAATGATGTGTTTCAGGACACGGAAGAATCCATCTTGACAAGCTCGTGCTCGACCACAGAAGTCAATTCTTCCTCATATCCACCCGTAATCCGGTATTTTCTCACGTACTCCTTCACGAATTTTTTTGGATCCTTAGGACGGAAAATCCGAGTCATTTCCCTCAAACTTTCTTTGACCTCATTGTGACCTTTCGTTGCCATTGTAATTCCCTCCCAAAACGTTGAAAGTGAATGCTCCGTTTAGAGAACGCCGAATAAGTCTTAAATGCCATCCATGAAGTTGTGTGCGCGGCTTAAAGCAAGCTTTAGGTCGGGAACCTCGCTGAAAGCAAGTACCTGACACTATAAATACCCGATATGATTCAGATTGAATCATAATCTTATTGTAGCATATTCGGGAGTATGTTACGACTTGACGATTTTGCTTATTATTTATAACGGTTTTTACGCCCAAAAAGTTTAATCCCGAATCATATTTTATGAATATGTCCCTTCTGTACGGAATTAATTCTATCCAGCATAACACGGAACTATTCGGGGGATATTATCACGGACAACTCATACAGTTAAATTACTGGTATCAAAGGAGGCGCTGTTTCATGGACCGCAAAGAACAGGATATGCTGCCCCTTTCGCATGAAAAGGTGGAAGTCGACGGAGTTTACATCAATGAAGCGGGTCGCGAGGAACATCTGCACCGTGGTCAACATTTCCCGGCTGATCCGGTTCTGGGCAAATCGGAATGGAAGCTGACAGAGTTCATGTTTGAGAATCATCACGAAGGCCGCACGGACGAACGTCTGGTACCCAAAGAGAACGATACCGATAAAATTGGCAAAGTTACTTCTCCACGCAGAAACTTTCAACGAAAAGATCTTTAGATTCGTTTAAGCCTGTTGAATATTTCGCAAACATGACCGGGGCACATCACGCCATTACCTTATGGCTGGTGCGCCCTTGTTTTCCATATATGTCGATTGCAAGGTCTAACGTGCTTTTCCTCCTATGGAGCTCATAAGTTTCCCGTGTCTTATACTATATCTCGAAATATTCGTTATTAAACCCGGTTCAGTTCTGTCCACCTTCTTCATAACGTATAAAAAAAGGACAAAGGAGGCTGGACCGGATGTCCCCCATGAAATCCTCAAGCGGTCTGGATGAGAATATCGCCGGCATGCTCTGTTATCTGTTTACCTTTGTAGGTGGAATCGTCTTCCTGGCAGTGGAGAAACGCAGCCGGTTTGTACTGTTTCACGCTCTTCAATCCGTTACGGTCTTTGGCATTATTATGATCGGCCATGTTTTGTCGGCATTTCTGCCTCTATTCGGCCCTCTCGTCGCATCCTTGTTATCACTGCTGGGCGTAGTCGTTTGGATTATCATGGTCGTCACCAGCTTGCAGGGAAAATGGCTGAAACTGCCTTGGGTAGGGGATTTTGCAGAGAAACAGATGAGACATCTGTAGCATTTACTCCTAAACTAAAACAAAAACATCCGAATCACTGCTCTCGTGCAGCGATCCGGATGTTAAGGTGATATAACATTTATTCCGTGAATTAATCATGCCATTAACTTCATTCATTCATCACGTAACTTATTCATTTTGTGAGTTAACATAGCATCCATTCCGGATACCACCTCACCACATCTACATAATTATGCTGATTTCTCCGTCTCTCCAAGAATCGCATCTGCCTGCTTCTCAGCCATTTTTGCAGCTGTCGCCTTCGTACCGAGGCCATTAAACAGCAAATTCATAAAGATGGCGGTAAAGCTGCCGGCAATGATTCCGTTACCCAGCATAATCTGTGCCCAGTCCGGTGCACCCGCGAACAGCTCAGGCACAACCGTGACACCCAAGCCCATGCCTACGGAACAAGCAATGATAAACAGGTTCTCATGCCGATTCAGATCGACCTGGCTGCCAATAATGCGAATACCGGATGAAACAACCATCCCGAACAGCGCCACCATCGCTCCGCCCAGCACAGAACCAGGTACAAGCTGTGCGAGTGCAGCAATTTTCGGTACGAATCCGATCACGACCAGCAGTCCGCCTGCTACCACGATAACATCCCGAGTTTTAACACGGGTCATCTGTACAAGCCCTACATTTTGTGAATAGGTGGTATATGGGAACGAGTTAAAAATCCCTCCAAGTACGATTGCGAGCCCTTCCGCTCGATACCCCCGGGCCAAATCCTTGGAAGACAAATCCTTGTCCAAAATTTTGCCTAGAGCCATAAATACACCTGTCGATTCAGCTACGCTCACAATGGCCACCAGGATCATCGTCAGAATGGGAACAATCTCAAACGTTGGCGTACCAAAGTAAAATGGCTTCACCACATGGAACCAGCTTGCTTCACGAATCGGGGCAAAATTAACCTCCCCCATAAATCCGGCTGCTACCGTACCGGCAAGAAGACCGACCAGAACGGCGATTGAACGGATAAATCCTGTCGTGAAACGAGTCATAAGAATAATAAACACCAATACGCCGAAGCCGAGTAATAGATTCGTCCCGCTTCCGAAGTCTTCCGCTCCCTGACCGCCTCCCAGGTCTCTGAATGCTACAGGAATCAGTGTCAGACCAATAATGGTCACGACTGAACCTGTCACAACCGGCGGAAACAGGCGGATCAGTTTACCGAATAGCCCCGAGAACAACACTACAAAAATCCCTGACGCGATGACCGCCCCGTAAATGGCAGACACCCCGCTGTTCAGACCAATCAAGATCATTGGAGATACCGCCTGGAATGCACAGCCGAGCATAACCGGCAGTCCCACCCCAAAATAACGATTACCCCATACCTGCAGCAGCGTTGCCACACCGCAAGCCAGCAGGTCAATGGCAATCAGATACGTCAGCTGTTCCTGAGTGAAGCCCAATGCATTACTAACGATAAGTGGTACAACTACCGCGCCCGCATACATCGCAAGGACATGCTGCAGACCAAGCGAGAACGTTTTGATAGGATGCCGGTGCCGCTGGAAAATTCGCTCGCGTGCCATATTAGTTCGAGCCCTCCTCATCCGCAAATGTGACCTGTCCATCCGACAGGGCCCCAATGCGAACCAGCGATTCCACGCGGTATCCAGCTTCTTGCAGCAAGCGGCCTCCCGGCTGGAATGCCTTCTCTATGACAATTCCGATACCGACCACTTCAGCTCCGACCTGCTCAACGATGCGCGCCAGACCAAAGGCCGCCTCACCATTCGCCAGAAAATCATCAATGATCAGCACACGATCGCCAGGTTGCATGAACTTCTTGGCTACCGTAATTTCATTCGTTTCCTGCTTGGTGAATGAGTACACCTTCTCAACCAGAATGTCTTCTGTGAGTGTGAGCGACTTCTGCTTCCGTGCAAAAATCAGCGGCACATTCAGTTCCAGTGCAGTCATGATGCCCGGCGCAATCCCGGACGATTCAATGGTAAGCACCCGCGTAATGTTCTCTCCGTCGAACCGGCGGATGAATTCCTTGCCTACTTCCTTCATGAGAACCGGGTCCATCTGGTGATTCAGGAATGAATCCACTTTGAGTACTTGCTCGGACAGGACGATTCCTTCCTGTCTCACTTTGTCTTTTAACAATTGCATCGTGATTCTTCCCCCTGTGTGCCCTCTATACAGCCAGCCAGCATGTCCATCTCCGATGGTAAAAAAGCAAAAAGCCCGCCTTTTCACACGCTGCGGAAAAACCGGAGACGGGAAAAGACGGACTTGTACTTATCAGGACAAGCCGTATTGAATGCTGCATGTACGCATGGATATAATGGACATCCGAATATGGTAACCCCTAGGCTTAAAACTTCAGTCATTGCCTGTATAAGGTTGCCCAATCATAGCGATCATGCAGATCTTTCCCGTAGTCCGATCATTCCGGTGATCGGGTAGAGACATGCAGGCCTATTCCTGCACATATACGAGTAACGGCATATTTAATTCATTTTTGGCTCCAAGATTCGTTACAATATATGATCGCGAACCTGAATATAAAAGTGTAAACGTAACTGACAATGTTAGAAGTATACCGAATTGGCGGCGTGAAATAAAGAAGTATTTTCATGGAAATTGTGAAAACATGTCTTAATCTGTAGACAGGGGGTGATTGGAGCGTGTTTTTTTTGTACAATATGATAACGGATGCGCGGCCTAAACTATGAATTTATTGATTAAAGGAGATTGCAGAGATGAAAGGCATACTTAAGGAATTTAAGGAATTCGCCGTACGCGGCAACGTGATTGACCTGGCAGTCGGTGTCATCATCGGGGCTGCTTTTGGTAAAATCGTCACATCCCTCGTGAATGATATCATCATGCCCCCTGTCGGAAAGCTGCTTGGAGGCATTGATTTCAGTCAGAAAATCATTAATCTCGATCGGGATATGACTACTGCAAGCGGTCAGGAAATTACAACATTGGCTCAAGCCAATGAGGCAGGCGCTACAGTCATCGCCTACGGGCAATTTATCAACATCCTCATTGATTTCCTCATTGTTGCATTTTGCATTTTCATGCTCGTCAAGGGCGTCAATTATATTAAAAGCAAAGAGCACAAAAAGCCCGAGCCGAAAAAAACAACCAAGGCTTGCAAGTACTGTCTATCCGAAATACCGGCTGCAGCGACCCGCTGTTCACACTGTACTTCAGAGCTGGAGGCAGAAGGCAGCGGCGCTCCCGCATAATCAACAGGTTTACTCCTGTTTAGACCCTTTTTATGTAAGGAAACCGCTCCGACATGAAAGGTCTCACCTTAGAGGTGGGGCCTTTTTTTATTATGACCAAGAGCAAATGAAGGCTGCAGAAACTTATCCTCTCGTATTACATTCCTTACGGACTAGACTAGAATCGGCGTGGCAGCAAATGCTCCAGAATCGACTTCAGATCCTTATCTTCCTTGTATACTTCTTCCCCGGTATCGAGTTCGGTTACCCGAATATATTCAAAGTTGGCCGAAGCATCTACGGGTTTGAACAGCAATTGCGCTTCATCTTCAAGGCGTACATTGAATCCCATATCCTTAAACATGGTCGTCAGCTGGTTGTTAGCCGGTTCCTGACCTTGCCCGACAAAAATAAGTCCTCTTAGACTTTTACGTTCCTGTGGTTGCGGATAAATAACCTGAAAGTGTACAATGCATTCCATACGTTCGTTCCCCTTTCATTTAAAAACATACTTTGTGAAATTTTGAACTTTAAAACTTGCTATATAAGGAGATACGTATCATGACCCCAGAACGTTTCGACATTTATGATGATCAGCAAAATTGGATCGGCACAGAGCTCCGTAGCGTGGTGCATGCCAAAGGCTATTGGCACCGATCATTCCACTGCTGGATCGTGCGTGACGACGGTCATCAGCGGATGGTTCTTTTTCAGCGTCGCCGTGATATCAAGGATACCTTCCCGGGTTGTTACGACATTACAGCAGCGGGACATCTCACTGCGGGTGAGCAGCTTGAGGAGGCAAGTCGTGAACTGGAGGAAGAACTGGGCGTCCATGCTCCATTTGAATCCCTGTCTTACCTGCTCACTGCCAAGCAGCAGCTGCAAGGCGAGGTTCGAGGTGTACCATTTATGGACCGGGAATTCAGCTCGGTATACGGCCTATGTCTCAACCAGCCGCTCGAGGCTTACACCCTGCAGGCCAGTGAAGTGCACAGCCTATATGAAGCACCTCTGCAAGATCTGCTTGCCTTGTTTCGTGGTGAAACGGATACGATTCAGGCCACTGGAGTAAATGCGGAACAGACTTCTACCCTGAATACTTCATCTCCCACTCCGGAACGTCATACTCGCACAATCCATGCTTCGGAGTTCGTGCCCCATGGGACAGAGTATTACACCGGCGTACTCGAAGCTCTATATCACGTGCCCAAAGCCTGATTCATTCTTTACTCAAAATTGAGTCCTGTACTTATAACTCCAGTTTCTCAAAATTGATATGACTTCATACCTTAACTCTAACTCAACAGGACAGCGGTGCCGTGATGAACATCACTGACTTACTTCAAAACACAAAACAGACGTCTGCCTTCATGGCAGCGCCTGCTCTGTTTTAGTCTTCGAGTGTCCGGATGTTTACTCTGTTCCAGCGAACCAGGTGAGATCCCCAGCATCCTTTGCTCAGCCCTGATCTCCTGCCGCAGGAACAGACCAATAACGTGCGGACAGCTGTTCAAAGCGGCGTCCATAGCGGGACTCCAGCTCCTCACCCATATCCTGCTCCAGCTCGTACAGTACCAATTCCTGTGCAAAATGATTGAGCAGCAATCCTGTCATGACGGGATGTTCTGTTACAACCGCCTGAGTTGCACAGGATTCCCCGCGCATCCCCAGCATGCACCAACGCCGATCAACGACAATGGAGAACTTTCTCCCGTTTCCTTTACCATACAGAGGATTCCCAGGCCATGGTGCAGGCTGATCCAATATTCCCTCGCCACCATCACATGACCATAACAGCCTAACTCCCCGATCCTCTGCCTTTTTCAGGAGATCATGCAGCAATTCGGCTTCCTCACGCCAAATGTCCACGACAATTTCATGCTTGGCATCAGCCAGTTCACGGCTAAGGTTATCGAATACGTTTTTGTCACCTTCGATATTGTAAAAGACCGGCTTCTCAGGTTCATGCTGTGGCATGCTGCTCTGTACATACTCAAGAGAAGCACGCATCTGCCCGGAGATCATTTGAGTCATCTCCTCAGGCTTCAGCACACTGTACTTCGCAGGTTCTCCGGCACTGCAGCGCAGAAATCCGCGCTGAGAGAGCCGCTGCAAGGTGGAATACACATTGGAACGGGACACGCCCAGGCGCTTCGCAACCTCATAGCCGGAGGCTGACCCTTGGCGCGCGAGTTCCACCATAATTTTGGATTCCATCTCGGTAAACCCAAGATGATTCAGATGATGCAGCAGTTGGTCCATATTCCCGTCCCCCCATGCTGTCAGCAACCACACTGCCCTATCTTACTGCGGCAGTGGTCCTACTGCATCAGATCTGTTCCGCACCACAGCGTGGGCACCATTTGGAGCCTTTAGGCAGCTCGGATGCACAAATCTGGCATTTCACCATCTCCCGTGGTACTTCAGTCTGTACGTCAACTGTGTTGACGATCGGATTATTCTCTTTCCAGTAACGGATACGTTCATCGAGTTCCTGCTGCCTTTCCCGTTCGCGCAGCATCTCTTCTTCCCGGCGGCGTTCCCATTCTGCATCAAACGCCTCCTTCTCCTCCTGCGTGAATTCGGCACTGTTGAATTCGGATTCGGTCTCCAGATCTGCGATGGACGGGATTACCGTATGATAGGGTTCAGTTTCATCCACTTCGTCTTGCATTGTTGTCGTTTCCTCATAGAAAGGGCGTTCCGCACTTTGAGCCACAGCCGCTTCTTGCCGCACAGATGCCGGACCTGAAGTTGTTGGAGTGGATCTGAATTCACCCAGTTTACGTCCACATTTCGGACAGAAGTTGGCATCCAGTGAAGCAACGTGGCCGCATTCGCATAACCGCTCATTTTTGAGTTCGGCAATTTTGCTGCGCAAACCATCAATCTCATCCTGCAGTTCATCGCACAGATGTGACAGATCAACCATTTCTTTTTCGGCGCGCGTCATATCCTGTGCACGGTAGCCCTCATAGAAGATGCGACCCATATCTGTAAAATGGACTTCCTGCTCCTGCTGCAAGCCCACGATTTGATTGTTTAATTTCCCAATCTCAACAGCATGCTGTGCACGCTCCGTTGCTTTGTTCGCTCCGTTCTTGATTCGTTGAAGCAATTTCATGACATCTCCTCCTCTGTCCCGTCAGACGTTGAACTCTTCGGGTTCAACTGCAATTTGTTCTTTAATTTTCAATTTTCATAGTATATAACTTATACGATATCATGCCAAAAAGTTGCGCATACGCCCGTGAGTGCCCGTTTTCTGCCGATGCTGGATGAATTCGGGGGCTTTCGTCAGGACCATACGTTCGGGTATAATGAAGCTTTGGCCCGACATAACCGCCGATGTAGGCGACTAACTCTATCATACCAATTTACATTGTGATTGTGAAAAGGGCAAATGGTTTACTTTTAAGCGGGATAGTCCTATCCCTGAATGCATACAGAGGTGGATGAAACATGTTAAGTCCGAACTCAACGTTCTACGCCCGTCCGCTCGGTGTCACTCCGGCGGCATCCCTGCCCCAGTCCCCGTCTGCTCCGCTGGAGACCAGCCGGCAGCTCGTGGGCGATGACCATCAGGATGCGCCTTATTTCCGCTCACTGGAAGAGGCAGGCATCCGTCTGAACGGGCCACAAATATCAGCCGTCCGTCACGGCAAAGGTCCCCTGCTTACACTCGCCGGAGCCGGGTGCGGGAAAACGACCGTACTGGCGGCCAGAGCCGGTTATCTCATGGAAGTCAGCGGCGTTCATGCGGGCAGTATCCTGCTCGTGACATTTACCAACAAGGCTGCTGCCGAGATGAAAGACCGGATCGCATCACTGCCAGGTATTCGTCCTGCAGCTGCACGAGCGGTACAGGCTCGCACATTCCATTCCTTCGCCCTGACACTGCTGCGTCATTACGGCGTCCAGGAAGAAATCTTTGGGGAACCACGTGCCCAGCATACCGTGATCAAAATGCTTCTGCGGCAATACGGCATGAGTGAGGCCTTCCAACCCGAAAGTCTGCTGTCCATGCTGTCTGCCTGGAAGATGCAGGGCTCCGAAACGACCGACCTTCCCGAGAAATCGCAGGAGGAACGTGATGCCAAACGGGTCCTCCTCGGTTACGAGAACTGGAAACGAGAGCGTAACAAGATGGATTTCGACGATATCTTGCTGCGGGCTGCAGCCCTGCTTCGTGACCCCGCCGTGCTGAAGCCGCTTCAGCAGCGTTTTCAGTACATTATGGTCGATGAGTTCCAGGATACAAATAAACTGCAGTATGAAATTGTGCAAAAGCTCGCTTCAGCCCATCGCAACCTGATGGTTGTGGGTGACGATGACCAGACGATCTATACGTTCAATGGAGCACGCCAGGAATCTATTCTTGAATTCGATAAAGTTTACCCCGGGGCACGCATCGTGACGCTGGATATCAATTACCGCAGTGATGCACGCATCCTTGGACTTGGCAGTGAACTTGTCGCCCGCAACAAGCGGAGACGGGATAAGCGGCTGCGTGCAGCCGGTCATCGCGGAGACGCACCACGCTTCGCCACGCCTTCGAACGCAGAGGAGGAAGCAGCCTGGGTCGTGAACCAGATCTGTCAGCAGGTTGAGGAAGGATTGCACACTTATCGCGATATTGCGATCCTGCACCGAACAGCCAGCAGCAGCCGGGCCGTATTTGAGCAGCTGGTATTAAAAGATGTGCCGTTTGTTCAGCATGGGGCTTCCCCGGTATTCTACGACCAGTCCCTCATCAGGCCCCTGATGGATCATATGCGCCTCTCCCTGAATCCACGCGCTGTGGATGCTCTCCCAAGTGCACTTGGACCGCTCTACGTATCCCGTGATGCCGGGCTCGAGTGGATTCAGCGCAGCGAACAGCAGCAAGCCAAAAAGTATCCACTGATCCATCTGGCCAAATGGGACAAGCTCAAGACCTTCCAGCAGGAACAGGTCAAGGAACGCATCAAGCTGATCAAGTCGCTGCACAAAATGAAACCGGTCATCGCCATCCAGGAGATGCGCCGCCAGTTTTACGACAAATATATGGAAAGCGGCGATCCGAGCATCTTCACCCACTACAAGGAAACGATGCTGGAGACACTGGACGAATTCGAAGCCGCAGCCAAAAAGTTCGAAACGGTAGAAGCGTTTATAGAGTTTGCCGATGAGCTCTCCCGCAGACACCGTGAAATGGAATCCCTGCGCCGCTCCCAGGACAGCGATGCAGTGCAGCTGATGACCATCCACCGGGCCAAGGGACTTGAATTCCCATGTGTATACTGGATCGGTGCCAGCGAGGGCATTGTGCCTCACAGTACAGCCCTGCGGCAGGATATCCCTGAAGATCAAAAGGCAGCTCTTGCAGTTCAACAGACCGATACGGAGCTGGATATGGCTCTGGAAGAAGAACGACGGCTCGCTTATGTTGCGATTACAAGGGCGAAAAAGTACTTATACGTCACTTCACCGGCCAGTCATCACGGGAAACCGGCAGACGTATCCCGCTTTTTGCTCGAAGCCTTCGGGCTTGAGGTTCCAGACAAACGTAAAGAGCGCGACGATAGCCGAACAGGTCATTCAGCTTCGTATGGCAAAGGAAGTGGACAATCTCCCCGCTCTGGTACTCGTGCCGAGGGCCGGGATGTGGTACATCGTCGTGCAATCAGCTACAGCGATCGTGACCATGACGTTCACAACGAACGTGACGAGGATCGCCTCAGTGAACGTCGTGGCAGCGGACAAATTCGCAACCATAAGGCCTTCAGCACGACAGGTGTTCGTCAGGGAAGCCAGGTTGCCTCATCTTCTCCCGGTTCAGGATCATCGCCCTCAGGACGTTCTGAACGCACAGAGACGGTGGCGATCTGGAAATGCAGTTCATCTACCTGTAAGGCATGGCTACGTCAGAAACCCGCCGTACCTACTGCAAAAACAGCTAAACGGGCTGCAGCCGGACCGCCGCCATGCCCCCTGTGTTCAGGTTCCATGGAAGCTGGAACACGCGAGGTGCCTGTAACTGGACGGACAGGGCGATAAGCTGCTACTTAAGCGGCATGAAATCTAGATAAAATGCCAGATTGGCAGCAAAGCCTATCCACCATGGTTTATTGGTGGATAGGCTTTTTTATGTCATGATGACAAGATAAATTTCTGGATGGAAACAATCTTGATTCAATCCGTGTTGTTACTATATACACTTAAGTTAAATGATACTGATTAATCGAAACGAAAGAGGTGTCTTATGGAATTGGAGATGGCAATTAGAGAGCGTATCCAAGAGCGCTATGATATTTTACATGAGCTTTATGATATCTGGTTCACAGAAAACCCTGCTTATATTGCACCTAAAGAAAGATTCTATCAGCAAGATCACATCGAGAAACACAGGGCCATCACTTATCTGTTGGACAAAGGGTTCATTGCTGCCACCCCCGTAACCCATGAACCTGAACAGGTTGCCGTTTGCATTACTGTAGAGGGGATTGATTTTTTCGAACAGGGGCGGTTGGAGGGCAAAGGGAATGGATGGGGAATCGTGATTGAGCAGTCTTATGAATAGACACGGTTGAACGGCTATCCTCGTTTCAGGGCGCTTACTGCTGTTTATTAACAGTAGAAGCGTCTTTTTTCCATTTTAGAATGGAGGTTGGATTATGCAGGACAGTAAAAAGCATTATTTTGTATCCGTAACCCATAACCTCATTGAACAGACTCAGAATGAATCAGCACCATTTGAAGTCGTGGTGGATGATGAACAGTTAAATCGGCTGAAAGACTTGATGAAAGTGCTGGAGGACGACGATGCCTATACGCTGCAGCGCGCGCCTGTACCCTACAAATCAGCAGATCACGACGAAGCAACCGAACAGTTTTCGGATGGCATGACCTTGCTGTACAGCTTCCTGTACGACCACGGAACTCCTGATACCCGGCAAGCGATTGAGAGCATGAATGTGCTGCCAAGGCTGCAGGATACAGATTACGATGACCCCGGGTATGAGAACTCTCCAATGAACAAATGACACAGTCAAAAGCATGCGATGCCGCACAATGCGGACCCGCATGCTTTTGTGTGGTCGGAACCCTCCATGAAACGCTGCGATCAAATTAATCCAGACGAATCTCCTGCCCTTTCTCAGCAGATTCATAGATTGCGCATAACATCTTGGTAGAAGCTACCCCGTCTGCAATCGGGCTGATTGGTCCGGTCCCATTTAAGCAGCAGTCCACAAAGTGATCAATCTGATTCTGGAATGCACTATGAATATGCAGCCCCGTATGATCTGTCTGCGGCTCGATATTCATGATGGTGTTGTGTTTTTCCGTAACAATCAATGTCTCAGGTTCGAGCTCG
Source organism: Paenibacillus sp. 7516 (assembly GCF_002272715.1). NCBI lineage: Bacteria > Bacillati > Bacillota > Bacilli > Caryophanales > Paenibacillaceae > Paenibacillus > Paenibacillus sp. 7516. Next base: position 30,310 of record NZ_NPBI01000030.1, on the reverse strand, counting down.
AAGCCGCCGCGTTCACCGTACAATTTGACATAGGACTCCTCCCCGCGAGCATGCAAAGTAAAGCTTACATCCACAGCAAGCGAAGCTCCATTCTCGAAGCGAATCAGTGCGTTAGCCATATCTTCTACGTTATTCACGGCAGAACTGTAATCCGCTGCCTTGTAGAAAGAAAGGTCTTCGATATGAGCACGATTACCCAGCTTCCGATAGGTGTTCCCACTTACCGTAACAGGTTTCGGCCGGCCCATGAGATACCAGCATTGGTCGATGATATGTACGCCCAGATCAATCAGAGGACCTCCACCAGAGCGGTTCTTGTCCGCGAACCAGCCTCCGGGATTGCCCAGACGGCGAAGTATGGATGCCTTGGCATAATACAATTGACCAAACTCCCCTGCATCGATAAATTTCCGCAGCATCTGCATATTGTTGTCGTAGCGCCGCACAAATCCAACGATGAAGGTACAGCCGCTTTTTTTCACGGCCTCCTCAATTCGTAATGCATCTTCCACATTCGTTGCCACAGGCTTCTCCAGCAGCACATGCTTGCCCGCCTCCAGGGCTGCAATGGCAAATTCGGCATGTGTATTGTTCCATGTACAGATGCTGACTGCATCCACATGAGGGTCCTTTAGCATTTCCCTGTAATCGGTATAGACCGACTGTGCATCATATTTCTGTGCTGCGGCTGTTGCGCGCTGTTCATTCAGATCACAGATGGCATAAATGACAGCGTTCTCGTTTTTGGCATAACACCTCATATGCAGATCCGAGATGGATCCGGTGCCGATCATTCCGATGTGCAGCATTTTACTTGTACTCATCTTCGTCCTCCCTTCCTTTTTCCGGAAGCTTCATGATCTCTCTAGTCTGCCCGCAGCATGCCTCTGTAAATACCCGGTGTAGAATTTTCGATCTTCACGGCACCCAGCGTCCGGGCATAAAAATCTACTGGTCCTGCCGATCCAATGATCGCATAGCCATATCCATCTGCCTTCATGGCGTGCATGCAAGCCAGCAATAGAGCTGTACCTACACCTTTGCCCCGCGCCTCCTGGCTCACTCCTGTTGGACCGAAGAAGTTGCGGCATGTCGCTTCATAACAGGCGAAGCCTATTATTTTTCCGTGTTCGAGGGCAATATAACAGGATATGGGCTGGCGTGCAAAGGAGACATCACACTCATCCACCCAAGGCTGGCTAAAATGCGATCTAACCCAATCCAGCACAAGCTGTTTCTCCGGGGCAATGGCTCTTCGGATTACGATTGAGGACTGCTCCAGTCTTTTCAATCCACTCTCCTGCTCCGGCAAATTATAGAGCGTTACCAACATATCACTCATCTGATCCATTCCTCTCCTCATTGAATGTTATGGCGTTTTTTTCAAACTTCCAAGCGAACAGAACAGAGCAAAGGTGTACCACTCATCTGAAATTAACCGTATCCCGCTGCCTGTAACCCGGAAATTCTCACATTGGACAAATAATAATCTGACACGCCATTTACATGACTCATCGTTCAGCTGCAACACTTGGACGGTTTGTTCCGTCTATAAGAATGAACGCGGCCCTAATTAGGAGTTTACCGCGAACTATCTAAGATTAGAAGGGAAGATCAACAATGAACAACAACATGAAAAAAGTAAGTGCCCTAATGGTCCTGTCCATGGCCCTAAGTGGAGGAGCGGCATACGCTGCGACACTGGATACTACCCAGTCCAGCAGTCCAACCTCCGTAGCTGTAGATAGTGCATTGTCTAAATCCGTAAACGTAACTGTCAACGGCACAGCGATCACGGATGGCTATTGGAACAAAGACAGCAAGGAAGCCATGATCGCACTGCGCGATCTTACGGATGCACTCGGCATTGAGCTGAAATGGAATAAGGAGAATAAGTCGGCCGAGCTAACCAAAGGAAACTTCTGGACACTAGTTATGGCAGACAAAGACCAATATTCGTTTAATAAAATGCTGATTACCTTGGGAACAGCACCTCAAATCACCGATGGCAAGTTGTTCGTACCAGCTTCATTTGCAGAACAGGTGCTACATACCCAGGTAACAACAACTGGCAATCAAGTTACGATTTCCAGTGAAGAGGACGTGAAAAACGTTACTGAGCGCGGCGTCATTACAGGAATTAACCCGGATACCAAATATCCTTCCATTCATATTGGTGGCACAGGCACTGAAGGTCTGGTGCTTAATCTGGGTGAGGATACCGTTATCAAATCTGCTGACGGCAAGGAGATTTCACTTACCGATCTGACCATTGGCATGACTGTAGAAGCTGTACACGCACCAATCATGACCATGAGCCTTCCACCGCAAACACCGACCTACGAAGTGACTGTTGTGGATACCGTTACTAAGGAATCCGTTACGAAATCGGAAGATGTTCTGGGTACTTCGGGTACCATTGAAAATGTAACAACTACCAAGGATCAAGGGACCCAGATCGAGATCTCTGGCTCCCGCCTGACCGAAACATCGCCTGACCATGTCATCCTCAACATTTCGGAAGATACCAAGCTGGTCAATCAAAAAGGTGAGGCCATCAAAGCAGAGGAACTGACGAAAGACGCAAAAGTCATTGGATTCTATAGTCCGATGCTAACTCGCAGTCTGCCTCCGATCGGGAATGCCTGGAAAGTGGTCGTGGATACTTCGGGTGCAGAGATTGTACCGTTTCAATAAGCAGGAGTTGTCACAGGTTTATTAAATTAGACCGATTAAACCTATAACGTTCCAATTGAAAAATAACCTTACCCGGTCTGTTCTTTTACAGACATGGGATAAGGTTATTTTTCCGTTCTCGCTATGTAGCCTTTGTTTATTCGGCCTCTGGATCACTTTCAATTATGGCTTCCGCTTCAATCTCAACCATTAACAGCGGATCAATGAGTGCACTTACCTCAACCATGGTGGCTACAGGCTGGATCTGGCCAAAGAATTCACCATGGGCCTTGCCTACTTCCTCCCAGCGGGAGATATCCGTCACGAACATGCGGGTTCTAATCACGTCCGACAAGTCTGCACCCAGTTCATTGAGCGCCTTCTCAATCGTCTGCAAAACAAATCTGGTCTGAGCATATGGATCACCCGCTCCCACTACAACGCCGTCCTGCATGGCTGTCGTTCCTGCCACCTCTATCCGGTTTCCTACCCGGATGGCCCGGCAATAACCCACAAGCGGTTCCCATGGTGAACCGGTAAATACCTGCTGTTTACTCATTGTGTCCTCCCTCACTCTGCTTGTCATTTTCCTCGATAATCTCTGCATTATAACAGGCCGGGCTTAATCTGAATACCAAAAATTAGGTAATCTGAAGTTATAAATGCACGAAAAAAGTCCCGTGTACGTAACCAGCCGCTATGCGACCAGCCACGTTTACAGGACTTTTGTTTTATTAAGGCATTCATGTACAAATCTAAGTATGCTGTACGTCCGACTTACAGTTTAATATCGGCCTCATCAAAGTATTCTTCAAGGGTCAATCCGCTTTTCGCAATATCGGGTGCCAGGTCGGTTCCGACGTATCGGATGTGCCAAGGCTCGTAGACGTAACCCGTAATGTCTTCCTCACCCTTAAGATAGCGGATAACGAAGCCATAGTCTGCAGCATGTTCTGCCAGCCACTCGCCTTCTTTCGAGGTGCCAAACACTTCTTCCAGGGCATTACCTACACTCGGGCTGGATACGTCGATCGCAAGACCCGTCTGATGTTCACTTCTGCCCGGCTTAGAGCTCACACGATCTGTATATTCTTGTCCTTTGGTCTGCACATTGTTGTTATAGATGGAAACCTGGCGTTCATATGAACGGTATCCAGACACCGCGCGCAGCTCGATGCCGTCCGCCTCAGCTCCTGCAAACAGCTTCTCCAGCGCTTCTGCAGCTTCCTTCCGCATGTGGCGCTTCTCGTGAGGACCATCGAAGGAAAATGGCACATTCGGCTCTACCAAATCGTCTGGCTCATAGCCTTCCGGCAGGCTGCGCTGCTTGTTCACGATAACCGTCATGGACTCTGCATTGGTAACAACGGATTGACTGTCAATCGTATTTTGCATCGCACTGATGCTTCGCTTCTCCATCAGAGGGTCACCCGCAGCTGTCCCATTGCCAGCATCTGAAGAGTCCTGCTCTTCATCCGCAGAAGCATTGCCGGAATCCCCGTTCTCACCAGATGATGGCTGATCTGTCTCGCTGCCGTTTGTCTTGTCGCCGTCATCCCCTGTTTCCTCGGTTAAATGAACGGTCGTTCCGTCCGTTTCCTGCTGCGTATTGCCTGCTGCGTTCAGATCCTGACTTTCCTCTGATCCCGAGCCATCCTGGCAGGCGGACAGCAATGCTCCGCATATCATAAGCGAGGACAGCAATACCACGATATGGCGCTGTCTTCCTGTTCGTGATTTCATCTAAAAAAACTCCTATCGCAATATAATCATGATAAAAATAAAATATGCTCCGGGGCATTTCATCCCCTGCGACAGTATACATCAAATTACAGTGAAGCTCCACCGCTCCAAGGCTCACTGGCAGGGTATAACCTTCATGTGAAGAAGGGTGCACGGCTTATACGGCTGTTTTTCGGACATTTCGGGCATCATCCCAACGTTTAATCAGCAGATCCAGATTAAAGTCAGGGTTGATATCCTTTCCAATCCTGCTCGCCATAAGGCCATCTCACACAGACAAATAAGCGAGGGTGATCAAGATCTCCCCCGCCTCATGCCTGTTATGATTTGGTTGCCGGGCTGTCCTTCTTCTTCTGGACAGCCTGCCAGATCCGCGCAGCTACACGCTCGCGGATCATGGTTAGACCTGCTGCCACGGGTACTCCCGGCAGCAGCGCGGCTAGTTCCGGCGTTGCCGGGGGCTTGCCCGGCTGCGCCAGCTGCACCTGCACCGCGCCGAAGCCGGGGCCTGGCTGGTGCATGGCGCCGTCTGCGGCAGCCTCGGCGATCCACTCGCCGACGGCAGCGCCGCCTTCGCCGCCCCGCGCCTGCGGGCGGCCCGCCGTTTCCGCGGCGCGGCCCGCGCTGCTTGGATCATGGGCCAGTTCCTCTGCCCATGATCCAAGCACGCCGGCAAGCAGCGCTTCGCGCGGCAGGCCGGCGTGCGCGAGCTCCAGCAGCGGCTCGGCCGCGAAACGCGCAGCGATGGCGTGCTCCGCAGCCGCAGCATGCGCGCAGTCTGCGCGGCCGCAGGTGCATGCCGCAGCGGCCAGCGCTTCGGGCAGCAGCCCCGCGAGCTCGGCCGGGGCTGGGCCGCCGCGCAGCAGCGCGTACAGGGCCAGCGGCCGTTTGCGCAGCTGGACCAGCACGGCCTCGCGAGCTTCTTCGCTGAGCTGCGGCAGCTTACCTGTTACCGTGAACAGGCTGGCGGCTGTTCCTGCCTGCTCCGCGGCTGCTGATGCGTTCTGAAGCGCTTCAGCAGCCTCACTTACCCCTGCTGTCCATCCACCGGGGGACATATGCAGCTCCACATTCCACTTTTCGCTCATAACCTTCCCCCTTCTCATATGATCGCCCACCAATATACTTGTCAAGCTTATAACCACGTCTCACCCTGAAGCGAGATCAGTCCGCGCAATTCATCATCCGACATTTCGGTCAGCCAGTTCTCACCGGAACCAACCACCTGTTCGGAAAGTGCCTTCTTGCTCTCGATTAGCTCATCTATGCGTTCCTCCAGCGTACCCTGGCAGATCAATTTGTGAACCTGCACGTTGCGATTCTGCCCAATTCGGAACACCCGGTCCGTTGCCTGATTCTCCACCGCGGGATTCCACCAGCGATCATAGTGTATGACATGGCTGGCACGCGTCAGATTCAGACCTACCCCACCTGCCCGGAGGGATAGAACGAATAGTGATGGGCCCTCGCCCTTTTGGAATGTCTCCACCATCTCGTCTCTCTGTGCCTTGGACACGCCGCCATGCAGGAAATATGGTTCTTCCTCATAACGCTGCGTAAGGCGCGATACCAACAGCTCGCCCATTGCCACATATTGAGTGAAAATGAGTGCCGATTCTCCGTTATCACGGATCGCATCAACCAATTCCAGCAAACGTTCCATTTTGCCAGATGCCTCGACTTTCGCATGATCCTTGCGGCTGCTGTCTGCAAGTACCGGATGGTCGCAGATTTGCTTCAGTTTGGTGAGCGATGATAATACAATCCCTTTGCGGGCAATGCCGTTTCTGCCGTCAAGTCCACCCATTAGGTCATCCACCACACGTTGATACAGAATCGTCTGTTCCGGTGTCAGCGAGCAGTATGATTTCAGCTCCAGCTTCTCCGGCAGATCCTTACGGATGTCCGGATCACTTTTGAGCCTGCGCAGCATGAACGGCGAAACAAGCCGGTGAAGCTCCCGCAGGGATGTGCTGTTTTCTTCGGATGTCCCCATTCCGGTGTATCGCTGGCGGAACGATGAAGCCGTTCCGAGGTAACCAGGATTGAGGAATTGGAAAATGGACCACAGCTCGCTCAAACGGTTTTCGACCGGTGTACCGGTCATCGCAATCCGGTGAGGTGCCGATAATCGCATCACGCTCTGAGCCTGCTTGGTGCGATAGTTTTTGATATACTGCGCTTCATCAAGGACCACGGTTGACCAGTGCAATGAGGCAAGGTCAGGTCCGTCCCGGCCAGCCAGATGATAGGTCGTCAGCACGATATCATGCGCCTGTGCCTCAGCCTGAAATGCACTGCCATGAAGCCGCTGTCCCCCATGATGGATGTACAGAGACAGATTTGGTGCGAATCGTTTGAGCTCACGCTGCCAGTTGCCAAGAAGAGAAGTGGGACAGACGATGAGTGCCGGCAAGTTGACGGCCTCTGCAGGTACAATCTCGCCAGGCTCCAATGGATTACCTGAACCATACATTTCATTTTCACGTGATTCTTCCGCCGCTGCCTGCTGTTCCTCATGTTTCAGGTCCAGCAGGCACGTGATCACCTGAATCGTCTTCCCGAGACCCATATCATCCGCGAGGCAAACTCCGAAGCCAAGCTCACGCATCGCAGACAACCATTGATAGCCGCGCTCCTGATATGGCCGGAGTTCCCCGTGCAGCTCTGCGGGCACTTGCCGCGGTTCGATACTGCGAAGCACCTGACCGTCCAGCAGGAAGGAGAGCAGACCTTCGGATTCCGCACCAAAGACGGATAATCCCTTCCAGGCTGCATCCTCGCCTTCCTCCGCAGCCAGATGAAGCCATTCGGATAACGGCATATATTGTTCTTCTTCTTTTTTCATATAACGCAGAACCTGGCGAATCTCCTTCGTATCAACTTCGATCCATTCGCCCCGGAACATCACATAAGGCACCGAAGCTTCGGCTAACGCAGCGAGCTCCTCCGCTGTAACAGGTTTGCCGTCCAGCATCGGTTCTGCCTTGAAGGCAACCAGTTGTTCCATCCCCAGTGCATTCGGAGCGCCAGGCGCCCGTTCCGTGCCACGATTGAGCATCTGCAAACGCAGCCCCGCTCTACGCCTGCCCGCACGACTCCAGCGGGATGGCATAAGTACGGTTATTCCTGCCTTCTGCAAACGCGGCACCGCGTGAGTCAAAAACTCAAAAAAGGACTGCTGCTCCAATTTTATCCCTTCCGGGCGGGGTTGAAGCAGTGCTATCTCCAGTTCAGGTGCCAATTCACTGGCCTGACCGAGGGCCATGAGCAGCTGCTCTGCTGCGGATACGTAGCGCACCTTCCCCCGATCCAGGTCCCGATCCGGATGAGCCCAAATGGTTCGTGCAGGCAATCTCAGACCAGCCTCCTGTGCACTATCTGCCCAAAAGGTGATGCCCCACAACGTTTCATGCTCGCCAAGAGGCGGTTCAAGCCGAAGCACCAGCTTCAGTTCGCCTTCGGCAGGGGCAGTTTCCTCACTGCCGATTACGGGCATCCCTGTGCCCCCTGCTTCTCGCAATGTCTCGATCAGCTCTGCCATTTCCTCCGTCGGCCCCTGTACAGTCACGGGACGGAACATCGAGATCAGGCTGTTCCACCACAGTTCGGCTGCAGGAGAAGATCCGCGCCGAAACGGGGTGCGGTATCTTGACAAGTCACTGTCCATCCCTTCCAGTTCTCCTGTCACGACAGCATGAATCATGCCGCTCATGAATGAAAACAGGACAGCAGCACCTGCCTCCTCCCGCGATTCCGGCTCGGAGGAAGCGTATGCACCTGGTGCAGACAAACCGATTGGCGGCATGGCTTCCGCCAGTTCGCGGAAACGTTCCACATCTGCTTCCTGAGTCAGACGAGGTCGCCATACCCCTGTCAGCGTTTCTTGTCCCGTCCGTCGCCGCGCCCCAGTCTTGGCAGCAAATTCGGCAGAAGGAGCAATCTCTCCGCGCAGCAGCAGCTCCTGTGTGAACTGTGCTGCTTTTATCCAGTAGCGAATCTCCTCACCTGCCTGAATCCCTGCGGCCTTCAATATGCTGTCATCCCAATGGAGCAGCAGTTTAAATGTATCTTTGGGCGAGATCGCAAGCCCTTCCAGCGTCCGTCCAAGCAATTGGCGCCGCTTCGTACCCTTGGCTTCCGCAGCATTACGCATCGGATTGGGCCAGCGCAGCTCCGCTAGGCGAAGAGCGGCAGGCTGAAACAGACGACCTCCGTCGCCAAAATTCAGCCTCCTTACCACGTGGGTCCACGCATCCACACGCGGCTCCGATGTTTCACCGGAAAAACAAAAAAATACGTCACCAAGCCATACTCCATACAGCGATTGCATCATTACAGTCTCCCGTCATCCCTTCGCATTGTTACTCTCCATCATATACGAAAATGTCCGGATTTAAAAACCTTTACGCACAAAAATTGCTTTATTCATCTCCCGGTACGCTCCTGATACGCTCCTGATCACTTCAATCCGCATAAAAAAAATGTTCCTTCTCCCCTGAATGGGATTAGGAACATTAGGATTTTGTGCAGGTACTCACCTGCTGCTAAAATGACACCAAACGATTTATTCACCTAAACTTGTCAGCATGCCCAACAATACTTCCAGGTTTAAAATTCCCGCCGTATGATCCGGGGCATGTCCAATCTCTTTGAATACCCCAGTCATGAAACGCTTATGCTCTTCCGCAGGTTCTTCAAACCGATCGTAGGTCACCACAGAATCCACCGTGTCCACAATCAGAGGCACATATCCTCCTTTATACGGCACGACAATAATACGCGTAGAAGCATCGTCATCTTTATCCGGCATGCCCAGCAGAACCCGCAGACTAACGACGGAAACCACCTTGCCGTACAAAGACCCAAAGCCTCTGATCTCCGGACTGCCGAACGGAACAGTTGTCACGGGAATCATTCTGATAATTTCATGTACTTCCTCAATGCGAAGCGCGAAAAACTGATCTCCAACCGTAAAATTAATGTATTGAACTTGAGCTTCCTCATTCATAGTTGTCCCCATACCCTCTCACTTTTAAAGGTTACTTGGTGTATCGGCTATTTTCCACGAAATATTTAGAGCTTCACTGATTTTGGCGGCTCTCGCCTATTTCTTTGCTCTTAAAACAATCAAGCCCTGCTTGCCATGAAAAATAATGCCCAGTCAGTCGTTTCAATACGGAAGATAAATAAGATCGCTAAAAGTAAACTAACGAATGTAAACTACATTAAAAAGACCAGAGATTGGCTATATGCCAAATCTCTGGTCTTTTTTGCACGTGACACTGTGGATAACTATCCAGATTGGTTAAAGAGAGTGAAATTCACACGAAAAAGTCTAAGTTATACCCTGTTTGTGGATAAGTTGTGCACATATTGCACACAGTTTGTGGATAAATGGGCATAAGTATGTGGATATACAACAATTTGATGTGGACATGTTGTGTACTTGTTTGTAAATCTCACGTAAAACCTTAAACACCTACTTCATTTATCCCTCATTGTGGACACACTGTGGATTGCAGCAGTCTTTATCCAATTAATTAACCAGTTCCCCTTGTCTCATAATCAACTTGTCATCAATATAGACATCAGGTTTCTGTACTACTGCATCGATATGCACTCCTGCCGCAATCGTCCCTCCGAAGGTGTTGTTACTGCCAAAGGCAACGTGGATCGTTCCATACACCTTCTCATCTTCCAGAACGACTCCCGTAATTCGCGCCTTATTATTGGTGCCAATACCAAATTCACCGAGATAACGGCCACCCCCTTCGCCAAGCATCGACAGCAGCTGCTGTCCATCCGGACCCTCAGCCGAAACTAGCCGCCCTTCTTCTACCTTCAAAGTCATTGGTTCACGGAGTGCTCCAATTCCTGCAACAGATCCGTCTACGACAATACTGCCCGCACCTATCCCTTCAACCGGCGCAATGTAGGCCTCTCCTGAAGGCAAATTCCCGGATTCACCAGGGTTCAGATACATTCCAGTGCTGGGTACTCCGCTTCGACCCTTGATGGAAAAGGACAGACTGTGCCCTTCCTTTTCAATCCGGACCTGGCTGCCCTCAGTTAATAAAGCGGTAACCTTCTCGGTCAGTGCCTTCACTTGCGGATATTCCGCTGTAATGGCACCATTCATGAACATATCCTCTGTCATGCCAGGCATGGTTGCGACACGTGTACCTGATGCAGCGGCCTGTTTCCGGGCCTGTGTATGGGTTAAGGAGTATCTTGTCACACATACGGCTACATCAGCTTGAATCATGGCTTGTGCAATTGGTGCAGGCGGTTCTTCCCCGGATCTGCTGCGTTCTGCCATAATTAACAGCACGGATTCCGCCCCAAGTGCTTTCCCCGCTTCATAAATGGATTCTGCGAGTTCCCTTTTGGCATCGTCTGCCACAACCACGAGATTCTCTCCCTCACGTAGCCCCAGACATTCGGTTAATACATTTTTACTGATTTCCACACGCTGCTGATTCATTTCACTAATCTCTCCTGTCATTGGTAAAACCCTTTGTAATTCTAAAGGCTTGATGAGGTCTTTAGACAATCTGTAGGGGAATCATGCACATTCCCACCTCGGACTGAAATTTGAAATCAATATTTCGGTTCCGCCCATTTGGCGAGAGTTGCTGCCGTTTCCTGGTATTGGAAGACCGGAAAGTAGTGTCCATAAGGGACGTCAATTCGTTTACACTGTGGATTCAACTCCTCAGGGTAGTGATATTCCGTATCTCCGCAAGCCCATACCACCAATGTACTATTGGCGATGTCTGCCCGATTCCACGTGCTCCCCCCAGAAGTGGAGGTGCTGCCTTTTATTTTGCCGGAGTAAACCCATCGTAGCAAGTCGGCATGTGCTCCCGCTATTCGGGGGGACTGCAGACTGGACCTGATTCTTCCAGCCAGTGCAGATGCCGTAATGCTTCCTTCCGCTTGAGTGCTGTGTGGATTTAACATGTGCCGCCAGCTTTTTTCCGACCTTCGGCTGAGGAGGGTACGCATTATTCCTCTGGGCAAGCGGGAAATCCACCGCAGCATGTTTGGATTCGTATTGTGAGCAACGGGCTGAAGCAAGCCAAGGCGGATATCCGTTCGTCCGCTGCGCTGCAACGCCGCGGATGCAATCGCAGCACCTATGGAATGGCCTACCAGCTTCATCGGGCCTTCAAACTCGCCAATGACTGTAAGCAGTTCATCCACCTGGCCGTCAAAAGCCTCCTCTCCTTGGTGCACAGCCGAACGTCCGAACCCTGCCAGGTCGACAAGCCAAACCGGGTTTCCAGTCAGCTGATGGAGCTGCTCTCCCAAAGGAAGCATTTCATCCGCACAATTCAGCATTCCATGCACAATTAGCCACGGTTCACCTTCGCCCTTCCAGCCAAGCGCTGCCAAATTCCCTATCCGGGTTCGGATCCAACCAGAAGACAGATTTTCGTAAGGTTGAAGGCTCAGGCGATAATCCAGATCCGCCGTAACGGACGGAAGCTGCTCCCGGATATCGGGCCATGTTTGACCCATACGTTTAAATAAATCTTCCGTCTCTTCCACATGCCATATTCTGTCTGTAATAAAGGAAATCGATTCCGCAGGGACACCGCTGATCCGCGCCCCTCCTGATCTCATTGCGAATTGCATCCAGGATAAGGGTACAGTCCATTTGGGCTTCGGCACGTCCAGCTGCTTCGCAAGAAGATGAAGAAGTTCCTTCATATTGGGACTGGTTTCCTTGAGTGCCAGAAGCGGATAGGTCCCGCCTTTTGGGAACGCCTCTTTGGTCAGGAAGACCAGAGTCCGCCCAACCACATCATTCTCCACTAACGGTAACCAATAAGACGAACCTCCAGGTACAATCGGCATAAGTCTTTTTTGCATCGCCTGGATGAGCAGCCCGATACCGCCTGTTTGCTCAGTCTCACCTGTGGGGCGCGGTCCAACGACTGTGCTTGGGTTTACAACGGACAATGGATACTGATTCTTTACAGCATGCTCACGAAGGTACAGATCGGCGTGGAACTTCATTTCTTCATATGCACTTTCATTCGGGGCCACCTTGCCAGTGGGTATGTCTTCACCTTTCTCATTACGCAGGCCATAGGGACTCATGAATCCAACGACGTGAATGAAATGCCTCAGACCTTTTATCTGCTGAATCTCTTCAGCCAGCCCGGCAACCTCTCGTGCTCCATTCATGAATATCTGTTCCGCCACTTTACGCTCCAAGGTGACGTCCATCGTTCCTCCAGCATGAATAATGACGTTTGCTTCCAGCACGCGCCTACGATCTGCTGCAGTAAGACCAAGTCCCTCCACCGATAAGTCTCCTTGTACAAACGTGATTCTGCTGAAATCCGATACTCCATATGAAGTCAGGCCCTGCCTGGCTTTGGATTCTGAACGGACAAGCAGTAGCAATTGCAGATTTTCATCCACCAGCTGCTTTACTGCTTCCTTGCCAATAAATCCGGTGCTACCTGTCATAAAAATAATGGATGCAGCCATTGAGCCCACCTTATGGGTATGTACCTGGTCAGTTGCTTTTAAGTATGTAGAATTCACGTTCATTATTCTCTCCTCCTAATTAGAACTAATTAGTACTAATTAAATCCAAAAAAAGAGCTTCGCTTAACGAAGCATCTGACAAAATGTACGTGCGGATTGTTCTATAATCCCGGTATCCCGTGCAGTCTCAGCCAGAACCAGAGATCCTTCTAATGCTGCGACAAACAGCGAAGAAACCGCCCCTGCATCCATGCCTTTACGGAATTCTCCACTGTCCACTCCCTGCTGAAACAGCTTCTCGATCATAGGCTGCAATTCCCGGAAGAATCGGGAGATACTGGCCTTCACGTCGGGGGCACTTGCGGGTGTCTGCATATAGAGCGTTATAAAAGGACAACTGCCTTCGAAATTGCGTCCTTCAATGCCTGCCGATAACGTGGCTATAAATGAGTTAACGCGCTCTTCGACGCTTCTTTCCCGCTGACTGAGCAATATATAGACTTGTGACTCATACTGGGCAATCCAGTGTTGTACCACTGCCTGAAGCAGTTCCTCCTTATTTTTAAAATGATAATAAATATTGGACTTGGACACCCCGCTCGCCCGCACAACTTCATCCATGCTGACATAGCTGTATCCCTGACGCAAAAATAACTGCGCTGCCACTTCGACCGCCTTGGTCCGGTTGACCGGATTGGCACTTCTCGGTTTGGCAGAACCTGAGCTTGATGTTTGATTTATCATATTTAGAACTATATAGTACTAAACACTTCGTTGCAAGTTTTCTTTTTGCAGAATAGGACACGAGCCATGACTTATACACAGCTCTCATCCATATGTAGACACTTATGCACAAATGATATCCACATATAGTATTCAGTGCTGGGTTAGAGTTTTAGTTTAACGCATCATAATCATTGTTGTTATCCACAATCGAAATACAGATAGCCATGTTATCCTTTCGGGATGGTTCTCAAAATAAAAAATAGGCCAACCAGAACGATATTCTGGCTGACCTATTGAATGAATCATTGTAATTAAGATTGCCGAATAGGATTAGAGGGCCTGTGGATAGAGTTTTCTGTGGATAACATTTGGTGATACTGGCCCATATCCTTGCTTCACCTTACGTATAAACGTCATTTCGGGATTTTTACTTTTTCAGACTGTCCCAGTTTTGCTGCAGGGCATCAAGTAATCCCGCTTTATCCGATTTGCCTGCAACATATGCCTGGATGGTGCTGCCGTATTCCTGTGGAACGCCTTCCGGGAAGCGGTTGAAGTTCCAGCTTAACGTTTTGTTTTCCTGACTGTACTTCATGATCTCTGTCGCCAGATCGCCCAGATCCTCTTCCGAGGCCTGAATGGAGCTAAACGCCGGGATAAATTTGAACTCTTTGGTCATGTACTGTTTCCCAATATCGGATGTTACGAGCCATTCCAGGAATTCCTTCGCTTCCGGCTTCACTTGCGAGTTTTTGTTTACAACCCAATAGTTAGGTACGCCTACAAACAATTTGTCATTCGGTTCATTCGTAATTGGCATTGGCAGAATACCGAGATTCAGGTCGGGATTGATTCCATCAATCTGCACTTGAGTCCAGTTCCCTTGCTGCATCATCGCTGCTTCCCCGCTTGCAAACAGGGTTACCTGTGTATTGTAGTCGGTAGTAAGCGGGTTTTTGTTGCTGTATTTCAGCGTTAAATCGAGCAGGTTCATCCAGTCTGTGAACACTTGGTTACCCGGGATTTTCTCTGTACCTTCGTTAAGGCCTTGAATGAATTTTACCGGATCTGCCTGATTCGCAAATGCAACGTTTACGTTATGGTTACCGAGCACCCACCACTCCTGATATCCGTTCGAAAACGGTGTAATGCCGGCTGCCTGAAGTTTCTGAGCTGCCTGATCCAACTGTTCCAATGTTGTTGGAATTCCAGTAATGCCTGCCTTTTCAAAAAGGTCTTTGTTATAAATGAATCCGTATCCTTCCAGTGCCAGCGGCTGTCCATAGAGTTTACCGTCTTTGGTCATTGGCTCTTTGGCTACTTCAAGCACGTCCTTTGTCCAAGCTTCACCTGACAGGTCTTCCAGATACTCAAGCCAAGTGTCCAATTCGCGGTATCCGCCCACGTTGAAAATGTCCGGTTGTTCGCCTGCAGCAAACTTGGCTTTCAGTGCTGCACCGTAGTCACTGCCGCCACCAACCGTCTGAATGTCCAGCTTGATGCCTGGATGCGAGGATTCATACTCTGCCTTAAGGCGGTTAAGCGCTTCCGCAATTTCGACTTTGAATTGAAAGATTTTGATGGTTTTGTCCCCTGCAGCAGCGTCTCCTCCGCCCGTTTGAGCATCCGTATTGACCGGACTGCCGCTTTTGTCCCCGTTGCCACAACCTGCGAGCATTACCGAAAAAGCAATTAGCATGAGCAACGTCAACTTTGTCATTCTTTTCATACATACACTCTCCCTAAAGTAGTTTCTGTTTGGCAGCTTCCTTACTCTTCATTTCATAATCTTCTCTTCTCGACCCTTGTCTTTCTAGCTTTTCTTACTTACGCTTGCCTCCGAGAAGGTGCCCAAGCCATGCGGGCGCCTTCTCCTCCTACCTCCATGCGAGGTGGAGCGGAGGGAGCATGATGCTACGGAGAAGCGGAGCGTTCGCCTTTGATACCCGGTGGCTTCCTTGTCTCAATTCATCCTGGCCACCGGGGAGCAACAGCGATCGAAGGCGCAACATGATCCCGGAGCGACCTACTCTCGCACCTACCCCTTAACTGATCCAGCGGTAATGCCCTGAATAATGTACTTCTGCATCAGCAGGAAGAAGATAATGATTGGCATGATGCCCAGCACCAGGGCAGGCAGTGCCAGATCCCATTGCTTCGTATATTGACCGAACAGCGCAAAGGTCGCAATCGGGATCGTACGCAGGTTGGAGCTTTGCAAGATGAGGGACGGAAGCAGATAATCATTCCAGATCCAGAGTGTGTTCAGGATAATGACCGTGACATACATCGGCTTCATCAGCGGGAACACAATCCGGAAGAACACCCCGTATACGGAGCTGCCATCCACCCGGGCGGCTTCTTCAATCTCAACCGGGACCGATTTAACGAACCCGTGGAACAGGAACACCGACATGGGTGCACCAAATCCGAGATAACAGATGATTAATCCGCCCAGACTGTCGATCAGCCCAAGATTACTGGTTACCGTAACGAGCGGAATCATGATAGACTGAAACGGAATCACCATGGCGGCAATGAACATGCCGAACAGAATTCGGTTGAAGCGGGTATCACTGCGGACCATCCGGTATGCAGCCATGGAGCTGATCAGTACAAGCAGCAGGTTGCTGACCACTGTAACGATAAGCGAGTTCATCAGTGCCGAAGGGAATTTGATTTTCTCCCAGGCGTTTGCATAGTTGCCCCATTGAAAGACTTCAGGCCATGCTGCCGAATTGGTAAGCAGGTCACCAAATGTTTTGACCGAATTGACAAACAGGAAGTAGAACGGAACCAGGAACAGCAGTCCAATCAGTACCATGATGATCTCGGTTATGATCGTACTAAAGCGGTAGTTTTTCGTAGTTTCCATCTATGCCTCTACCTCCTTGCTCTTCGTCAGACGGACTTGAATCATTGTAATGATCGCAACGATTACGAAGAAAATGAGTGCTTTTGCCGTACCAATGCCGTAACGGTTGTTCACGAATGCCTCGTTGTAAATGTTGAGTGCAACGGACTCCGTTGATCCAAACGGTCCACCTTTGGTCAGTGACAGATTGAGATCAAACATTTTGAATGACCAGGAGATCGCCAGGAACAGACAGATCGTTACCCCAGGCATAATGAGCGGTAGAATGATGCTCCGCAGTACCTGCCAGCGGCTT
This sequence comes from Paenibacillus sp. 7516, assembly GCF_002272715.1. Lineage (NCBI taxonomy): Bacteria > Bacillati > Bacillota > Bacilli > Caryophanales > Paenibacillaceae > Paenibacillus > Paenibacillus sp. 7516. Next base: position 13,487 of record NZ_NPBI01000030.1, on the reverse strand, counting down.
GCTCCATCAATTTCAGCAGCTTCCAGCAGATCCGGCGACACATTGGTCAGGGACGAGATGTAGATGACCATCAGATAGCCTGCGGTCTGCCAGACAAATACAATGACGATTCCCCAGAAGGCGGTCGGCTCGTCTCCCAGCCAAGGGAGGTTGAAGAAGGACCAGCCGGTCACGTCGCCAACTGCTGAAAACCCTTTCACAAATATGAACTGCCAGATAAAGCCGAGCAACAGTCCACCAATCACGTTAGGCATAAAAAAGATCGTGCGCAGAATGTTTCTCGTCTTAAGCGGTTTGGTCAGGAAGTACGCCAGGAAAAAACCGATGATATTGGTTAATACTACACCGACCACCGTAAAACGTACCGTGAACCAGAACGCTGTTTGGAACTTGGGATCATTCGCAAAAATATGAATAAAGTTGTCGAACCCTACCCAATTGATATTCTCTGACACCCCGTTCCAATCTGTAAAGGAGTAATACATTCCCAGCAGGAAAGGGACCACGATGATGAGAATAAAGAACACGATGGAGGGACCCACGAACACCAGCTGCTGTAACAGCTGCGAAGATTTGCGATGCTTCATATCGTTCTCCCCTTCTATAGATGGATGGAATTGGTCTCTTTTTCTATTAAACCCCAATATTCCGGTTGGAAACACTGACCCTCGTGAACAGTTGGGTGTAAAATATTGTCCTCTCTTATCCTGCAACCAGAAGGGGTGTCCCAATGTCAAAATACTACAGCATTCGCACCAAGTTAATCGCTTTCATGCTCATAGCCACCACACTTCCCCTGCTGGCTTCCATCAGCATGACATTCATCCAGACCAAAACAGCCCTGCGCGAGCAGGCCGTTGCCGAGAACAAACGTCTTATCTATCAGGCATCCACCAACCTCAACAACTATGTGGATAATGTGGCCCGAGCATCACTAGCCGTATACAGCGACCCTAATTTCCTGCGTAATCTGGCAAAAATCCCTGGGGATTATCGCGCTGTTGCCGAGGTGTATACAACGCTGCAGACCATTCGCTCAGCTGTACCGGATGTGTTCCAGCTCTATTTGCACTCGTTTGCCGCCAATCAATCCACCTTAATTATGAGCCCTTTTCCAAAGCGGGAGGAACGCAAACAGGCCTATTCCGACGCGCTCCATGGAAAAACAGGTGGTGAGAGCCCCGATATATGGGTAGAATCGGCACATATGAGTCATACTTACGGCTTCAAGGCAGCTTCCGCCGATGATCCTGCACGGACAGTAATTACATTACATCGTGTAATCAAGGATGTTCCGTCAACCGAGCGCCTGGGCGTGCTCGCCATAGACCTGAACATGGATACCATTGCGGCCATCTGCAGCAGGCTGTACGATCCGGAGAAGGAACAAATCTATGTCGTGGATGGTCAGAATCAGATCATATACCAAGGTCGCTCTGAAGTCAGTGGAACAGATCAATTAAGGCAGGAGGCATCCAGGGAGCTTGATGCAGCACGGACCGGAACGGGAACAAGCAGCACCGCTGCAGGACATTTTGAACAAGAGCATTCCATGTATGTCTATCAACAAATGGGCAGCACCTTTGCCGACTGGACAATCATCAAACAAATTCCGAATGAGACGCTATATGCCAGGGCTACCACACTGACATGGAATAATGCCATGATTGCCATTGCTGCGCTTCTACTCGTTATCGTGGCTACCCTGTTCATCTCGATCCGCATTACAGGACCACTCAAGCAATTAATGCGGTATATGAATCAGATTCAGGCGGGACGTCTGCATGTGGACATTCGGCTTAAGAGCCAGGATGAGATTGGAGTACTTGCGCGTCATTTCCGGGATATGATGGATACGGTGAACAATCTGATTTTGCGAGAATACCGACTGGAGATTGCCAACAAAACCAACCAGCTCAAAGCATTGCAGGCGCAGATCCATCCACATTTTCTATACAATACATTGCAATCCATAGGCACACTCGCCCTCCAGCATCAAGGGCAGCGGGTGTACGTGCTCCTCTCTTCCCTCTCCAAAATGCTGCGCTACAGCATGCGGGACCAAACTCGTGTCACCTTGCGGGAGGAAGCCGAGCATGCAAGGTTGTATCTGGAACTTCAACAGGAGCGGTTTGGCGACCGCCTTGAGGTACAGCTTGATTTTGCCGAAGATACGTTACGCACCGAACTGCCGAGAATGACCTTGCAGCCGTTGATTGAGAATTATTTCAAGCATGGGGCGGATGTTCAGCCAGGTAAAGGATTCATTCGTATAAGCAGTCGCAGGACATCTGACCACTGGATTGAAATTCAACTGGAGAATAACGGACCACCCATACCAGAGGAGAAGTTGACCGAGATTCAGGGATGGCTAAGTCTGATTCACACCTCTTCCGGACTTGCCGCTCAGGATTCCGACCTATCGGAATCCATCGGCCTACGGAATGTAATGCGCAGGCTACAACTGAACTCGCCGCCGGAGCATACGGCTACGCTGGAGATCAGCAACCTGGAACCACACGGTGTCATGATTAAGCTCAACATTTACGCGGGGGAGTGAACAGCATGAAAGCACTTATTGTTGATGATGAAAAGCACGTCCGCGACGCGATCCGGCTGCTTGGGCATTGGGATAACCTGGGGATAGATACCCTCCTAGAAGCCGCAGACGGCCATGAAGCGGCAGCAGCGATCTCTGCCCACCAACCGGAGATTGTTCTTAGTGACATGCGCATGCCCGGTCAGGATGGCATGGCCCTGCTGGAATGGATAGCGATTCACGCTCCGCAGAGCAAGGTACTGGTTATCAGTGGGTATGACGATTTTGAGCTTGTCCGGCATGCGATTCGGTACGGGGGCATGGATTATCTGCTCAAGCCCGTGGAAGCGGATGAGCTGAATGCTTCCCTATCCAAAGCCGTGAGCGCCTGGCAGGAAGAAGAATCCGCCCGTTTGCAGGCAGCACGCCAGTCCATTGTGGTCAACCGCATGCGACCCCATTATCATGACAGGCTGCTGACAGAGCTTGTCGCTGGACGCGGCAATGGTCAAGCTCAGATTCAGCGGCTTCGGGATGAACTGAATCTTCCGGTTAAGGCTGGAAATTGCAATATTGCTGTCACCAGCCTGTCCCATCTGGACGCAGAATGTCTGGCCAAATACCGCAGCCATCCCGATCTGCTTGTATTCTCCGTTCTGAATATTTGCGCCGAGATGTTATCCACACCTGAGGAAGGCGTAGCATTCCGCCACTTGGATCAGCCTGATGAGATTGTATTATTGCACTGGGGAAGTTGTACCGCTCTTCGCCCCTTGCTTGAGAAGATAAACGATGGATTGCAGCAAACCATCCAGCGCCGGCTTCACTTTGGTGTCTCCGCGTGCGAATCCTATCCTTCCGGAATCGCGGCTGCCTATCAGGAAGCCAGCCTCCGGTTATGGAGGCGCAATACGCTCCATAACGCCCAAAGATACCACGATTCTCTAGAGACTTCCTCAGGGAATAATAAAGGGTTACGTTTAAATGCTTATGAAGAATCCATGCGGCTTGCCTCGATGAGTGGGCGTGCTTCCAGTGTAGCCACGGCTGTGGCAGAGTGGATCGAGCCCATAACGCAGCTTCAGATCATCTCCGCCGAACAGGTTCTTCAGTGGATGGAAGAAATGGAATGGATCCTCGGGCGGTGGCTTGATGATGCAGTAGACTCTCCGCCAGCAAGCGATGAGGATGCAGTGGAGGAACAGTCCATCCCCTTTGCGGAATTACCACTGGACTCCGAAGGGCTTCTGTCCTTGCCCCTGCTTCGGTCTCTGCTGGAACAGCGACTGCTGGCAGCGGGGAAAGCTCTTACTTTTCACCCTAATACCCATTCTGATCCAATGACCGATATTGCGCGCTACACAGATGCCCATTATCAAGAGGATCTGTCCCTGCAGCAGATCGCGGCACGGTTCTATCTCAGCCGAGAGTATATATCTCGCAAATTCAAACAGCAGTTCGGTTTGAACTGGTCCGAATATCTGGGGAAACTGCGAATTAACAATGCCAAACTGCTCCTCCAGAATCCTTCACTTCGAATCGTTAAAATTTCGGAAATGGTTGGATACCAGGACGAGAAGTACTTCAGCAAAGTGTTTAAAAAGATGGAAGGCTTAACCCCCGGAGAATACCGTAAAACGTTAACGGAGGCGAATACCTAGTGACCCACGAGCTTGATCGATATAGCCACCTCACCTTGTAGCGAAGCACAACCTAAATGATTATCTCATTTATCTTTAATGAAAAATGAAGGCACCAAACGAATGTAGATTAACTCTCCCGCTAATTCGACAATGGTTTGGGTTACGATGGCTGCAGCAGCTATTGTAGCCCATTCTTCCGGGAGTGCAAGTGCCAGCGGCAGCACGACGAGTGAATTGCGGGTTGCCGAGCTGAAGATCAGCGCACGTCCGGCACCGATGTCCAATCGGAACAAAAGCGCCACCAAGCGGGATAGAAATGGCATCAATATCAAAAAAGATACATAAACAGGTATGGCATTCACGACAATAGCAAAGTCTGAGTACACCTTGCCAATCTGCGAGGCGACCACCACAACTAACGCTAGTGCCATCATCGGAACTGGCAGCCAGGCTGCTGCATCCATCAGCTTTTCACCAACCGCTCTCCCCCTCGACAACACTTGAGTAAGGATTGCCAGAATTAATGGTATAACAATGAGAACCAGGAATGCTTCTACGAACGGCCCCACTTTCATCAGCTGGGCTGCCTCTTCCCCGGTCAGTAACCACAAATACAAAGGCAGTAATACCATTTGCACCACGAACAAGATTGGCGTTACAGCCAGCATAAGCTTCTCATTCCCGCGTCCAAGCTGGGTAAAAACAATGACATAATCGATGCACGGGGTTAGCAGCACCAGGTACACGCCGATCAGAACCGCAGGCGATTGCGGGAATATCCACGTTAGCAGCGATACGATCATAGGTACAATGACAAAATTGCCCGTTAGAACAGCGCCGATAAACCTGAGGTTGGATAACGGTTGTTTCAACTGCAAAAAAGGAATCTGTGTAAACATACTGTATAGCAAAATGGCCAGTACGGGTGAAACAGTGTCATGCAAAGCCGATCCCCATCCAACGTTTCCCAGGCCAATGGCTGCACCAATAAGCAGTGCAATGATATAGAACCAGGTTTGCTGCTTCTCCATGCTCTCTCTTGTAAGCACACTTCATCCTCCTTATTTGGGGCATATTCTTCTTTCATTACGCGTACATTGGACAGAGCATGGATCAGGGAGCAGTAAATACGGCTCATCCATCATGCATCCTGTGAATTTTTTGCGGCCTCTTATTAGAATGTGGAAGAATTGGGTATATTCATTGTAGACTGACCCGCGGTTCATTTATTCTTTTGTAAACCAAGGAGGATGTACAATGTCTCGTAACAATCCGTACAAATGGTTAAATGCGATTGGCTTTATCGCAGTTATCGTTGTAAACTACCTGTCGAATTCTTTACCCATCGGCGGGAGGACCAACAAGGAAGTATCCGATATGTATCCCGTGCTGCTTACACCTTCAGGGTACGCCTTCTCCATCTGGGGATTGATCTATCTGCTGCTTGCAGGCTTCGTGATCTATCAGTTTCTTCCGTCATCGTGGAAAAGGGATTCCATCACCCGGCTCGGTTACTGGTTTCTGGCAAGCTGCGTCTTTAACGTAGCCTGGATCTTCGCTTTTCAAAATCTTCAGACAGGCCTCGCCCTGCTTATTATTGTATTGCTTCTGCTGTGCCTGATCATGCTGTATCTCAAAACGCGTGCCATCACCCTCCCAACAACAGCGGAGATTTGGCTGGTTAAACTGCCATTCAGCATCTATCTCGGATGGGTTAGTGTCGCGACCATTATTAATGCAGCTGTTCTATTATACAAAATTGGCTGGGATGGTTTCGGTATCAGCGAACCTGCCTGGACGATCATCATGCTGATTGTAGGTCTTGTGCTGGCTGTATTAGTGAGCTTCCCTTATCGTGACAGCATCTACCCACTTGTCTTTACCTGGGCATATATTGCCATCGCACTTAAGCAAAAGGATGTTTCCTCCGTCTATTACACGGCGATTATCCTTGCAATCGTGCTTGCGATCTATGCCGTATATCTCTTCTTCGCCCGTAACCAAGACCGTGATTAAGAGGAAAGAGTCCATTGTAAACGTCGTTGAAAAAAGCCGATTCCGGTCAACTCATTCGGAATCGGCTTTTTATGTATTCTAACACTCAGAAAAGGGTGTTCCCGTTCTATTTCAGGGCGATAACTTCGATCTCCACAAGCGCATCCTTCGGCAAACGAGCTACTTCAACCGCACTGCGTGCCGGGTAAGGCTGTTCGAAAAATGTGCTGTATACCTCATTCACAGGAACAAAATCGTTCATGTCTTTCAGGAATACGGTCGTTTTAACGACTTTATCCATGCTTGTGCCTGCCGCTTCCAATATTGCTTTTACGTTACTTAAGGACAAGCGGGTCTGTTCCTGAACATCTGCGCCGAACTCTCCCGTTTGGGGATTCAGGCCAAGCTGACCCGATGTGTAGACAAAATCGCCTGCAGCAACAGCCTGGCTGTATGGACCGATAGCACCTGGAGCCTGATCTGTAGAAATTGGTTTTTTCATGGGCTGGTTCTCCTTCATGTTCTCAAGTTTTGAAGCTTATTATATCATGATCTCCTCTTGGCAAGAAACATCTCAGGAATTCTCTGTTCCAAGTGCATGAATCACTTCATTGGAGTAGACATGGTTGCCTTTAGCCCTGACAAGCGCAATATTAATCATAGCCCTGGCGATGGTTGAAGCATGTATCGCACGGTATTTGGCAGCTTTCCCCTTCATCCAGCGATCCATGAACGTCATCAGGTAGGCGGCAAGCTGTTCTCCAACACGTTTTTCTCCGCGGTCACCCAAAATCAGTGAGGGTCTAAAGATATGCAAAGAGCGGAAACCAACCGAGGATAGAGCTTCCTCCATCTCCCCTTTGGTTCGACTATAAAATACTCGCGAGGCCGCATTCGCCCCCATGGAGGAAATCACCAGCATCTGGGACACCCCTTGCTCATTCGCAAGCTTGGCCGCCTCTATCGGATAGTGAAGATCGACCTTGCGGAAATTTTCCTGACTGCCTGCTTTTTTGATCGTCGTGCCCAGACAGCAGTATAAGTCATCCATAGGGTAAAACAAATTGTTGGCGTCTCCCAGTTGATCCCAATCCACCACATACTGTTCAAGCTTGGGATGATCAAGGTCCAGTCGCTTTCTGACCAGAATACGAACTAATCCATATTCCGGTTGCCGAAGCAAGTTATGGACGAGCAGGCTGCCCACCAGACCTGTAGCCCCGATCACAAGGGCCTTTCGCCCGCTAATTTCCATACTCATCCCTCCATTTCATCTGTGATTACGATCTCAGAAGTACCCGGCGTCCGAGCGTAAAAGCAAGAATCAGCATGGTAACACCAATACCGACCTGAAACCCATAGGTAGCCATCCAATTCAGCGTCTCCGGCCATTCTTCCATTTTCTCATACAACCAACCGCCAATCAGCGGTCCGAGGAACGACGTTACACCCGTTAAGGCTGAGTAGACGGCGACGAACATCGGTCTTTCACTTTTGGGTGTATCTCCGATCGTAAAGTTGAAGGCCAGCTGGTTAAATCCTCCGACACCGATACCAAGAAAGATATGAGACAAAAAGAGCGCGATCACAACAGGCATAAACGACATCAAACCCCAGGACAGACAAGAGAGTGCGATGATTGGCAATGTCCAAAATAATAAGGTTTTGTTGCTGAATCGTGCGTTCAGATTACCCCAAATATAGAATCCGGCCATCATTACGATGGTCTGTACCACCGTAATGAGAGAAACCATCTGATAATTAATGTTAAGCAAGTCAAGCATTACATACGAATACAGCGGAACGATCAGAGTCTGAATCCATAACCAAACCGCCAGAAATAGGGCAGCCTTCAGAAAAGACCGATCCTGAAACGGCTTCTTCAGCATCCGCCAGAAAACCGTCTCGGTCGAACGTTCAAAGGGAACATCCGGATAAAAGAAATAGATAACGATATTCGCTATCGCACAGATCCATACCGGAATAAACAGAATCAGGAAGCCCGTCTCGCCCGGAAAACGGTCCAACACGATACCTCCCACAAACAAGCATACGCTTCCAAGTGCATTCAGGATTGTATTCCGTATGCCGAAATAACGTCCCCTCACTTTGGCATGTACGATATCCCCAATCAGAGAGGTCCAGATCATGCCCCCGATGGTATTGGATATGAACGCAACCGTATACATTCCAATGTAAACGCCGACCCACCACTCTTTGGGAAAGAGGAAGGGTATTAATCCGGTGGCGCTCCACAGTATGCGGTGTAGACCAACGAATAACAGCAGCATGCGTTTCCGGCTGCGAATACGCTGCATCCAGAAGGCTGCTCCAATCTGGGCGATATTCACAAACGTGGTTATGGCGAGTACAAAACCGATGTGTCTTGACCCGGCCCCAAGGTACAGCAGAAATCCCGTTAAGAATGGTCCACCCAGCAAGGTTTGCAGTATAATTGCCGGTACACCCTCCCATGTTGCGATCGATAAGTTGATACGTTGTGTCGAACCCTTGCGACGTTTGCCTGCAAACGAGGGAGGGTTAACCTTGACCATCTTCTGTATGGGGATACACTCCTTAGACCGGGCTGTGACTACCGGTCGATGCTAGTTATCACCACAAATTCTACTCACAGCAAGATGGTTGTCAACTCATTTTTTCATGGTTTAAGGGAAGATAAAGCCGGAAGGTACTTCCCTCGCCTTCAATACTTTCAAGCTGAATTGAACCGTCCAGCAAACGCGCCAAATCCCGGCTGATGGACAGGCCAAGTCCTGTGCCGCCAAATTTGCGGCTGATCGATCCATCCGCTTGTTGGAAAGCTTCGAAAATGGAGTGGTGCTTATCTGCAGGAATGCCGATTCCCGTGTCTTTGACCGAGAAAACCAGCCATTTCCCCGAACGTTCAGGCTCGTCCACTTGTTCAGTGCTTACCGTCAATTGTACAACTCCCTTATCCGTAAACTTGATGGCATTGGACATTAGATTACGCAAAATTTGCTGCACACGCTGTGGGTCAGACCACATGGTCTCCGGTGCGTCAGGCGATTTCTCCATCAGCAGCTGTATTCCTTTTTTCTCAGCAACCAACTTGAAGTGACTCATTACATCTTCAACGAGCTGCGCCACACTAATATCTTCATAAACGATATCAAGCCGCCCAGCCTCCACTTTTGACAAATCTAGAATATCGTTAATCAACGTAAGCAATTCCTGGCCCGATTGGTCAATCATCGCTGCAAACCGAGCGATATCCTCCTGGTCCATCGTATCGCTGTTTTCACTAATCATCTGCGCAAAGTTAATCACACTGTTCAGCGGTGTTCGCAGCTCATGCGACATGTTGGCAAGAAATTCGGACTTGTACTGTGAAGCCAGCATCAACTGCTTGGCTCGCTCTTCCAGTACAATTTTGGCTCTCTGCAGCTCTTCCTTCTGCACAGACAATAAGCGGTTGGTACTTTGGATAAGCAGAATCCGATTCTGTTCATTCTGGAAATCCCGCAGGATAAAAGCAAAAATAAGACTAAGTAAAATACCGGTAGGAAGCGTGTAGGGCATAATATGGGAGAAAAAATACGTTGGAGGAACGACGCCAAGCAGGGCAATACTGATGCTGTTGACGACATTGACGATGACAATAACTAGCACTCCCTTGATAATGAGTCTGTAGTCACTGCGTCTCATCCATATATTTAGCCCAGCACATACCACACCAAGGATGGTCATGATCCCCAGAGCCGCGAGCGTAGCTTCATTAATACCAAAGGTCAAACGGGTCAAGCCGATTCCGACACCAATAATAATTAAACTATAGGACTGCCTGAAAGTCAGAACAGCAATGATTAATGGAACAAACCGGAGGTCAAAAATCACTTCATCGGTTAACTGAAAGCCAAATACCGTACTAATCCAACCTGCGAAAATAAGAACCAGTACAGAGCTCCATTGTTTAAATCTGGAGGATGCACCAATCACAATGTATTTATAGAACACACTAGCCAGATAGGCTATGGTGATGAGCATCCCCATATTTAATACGAACATCTTAGAAAATTGCATTCACTCACTCCTGTTGTCCCGACTTCGTTCGTAGACTCACCATTTGTCCGCATGTACTTCTATCATATCATGCCCATACAGCCTTCGACATTCCTGGCACGTCAAAAAAATACACAAAAATACACAAATCCGGATTCAATTTGTGCTCGAAACATAGTAGAATATAGTGTTGTTTAATTTATTGCTGTGATCCACTTCCTTGACGGTTTTGGATTGAAAGGAGAAACGTTGTAGTGCAAACGTTAAAAAGCAAATCCTACTGGCTGTCATTAAGCTTGATGCTTTCTCTGGCTGTCATGGGACTGTTATATGATGTTCTTAACAGCCCTGAGCGCGGATTCGCCGTGCTCAACTCACCGATCGATCGGCTCATTCCTTTCGTACCCGGAATGTCCCTTCCTTATCTGGGCTGGTACCCGTTTGTGTTCGGTGTATTGGCATACCTCTGTGCCAAAGACAGACTTACCTATTATCGCGTACTGCTGTCCATGAACATCTGTGTCTGGATCTGTTATCTGATTTATTTCAACTTTCAGACCAGTGTTCCTAGACCAGAAATTACAGGTACAGGCCTAGGCGCATCCGTCCTGGGATGGCTCTATAGCCAGGATCGCCCTTATAATTGTTTCCCAAGCATTCATGCACTTCATTCCTATCTCGTTATGCGGGCGGTTCTCTCGGTACAGAGCATTCGCCGTTATGTCAAACTGCTGGTAGCCGCTGGCGCAGCGCTGATTGTGCTGTCCACCCTGCTGATTAAGCAGCATGTGATCTATGATGCTTTGGGTGCAATCGTCCTTGGTGAGTGCATCTTCACCATTATCACCGGACTGTCCTTACACCGGAGGCGCCGGAAAGATTCGAAGTGGACCGAGGGGATCAACTGACCCCTCGCTCCGAAGAACCGTGGAGATGCTCTTTCCTTCTCCACTCTTCTATAAACAAGCCTGCAAAATAAGGGTCCCATTGGGTCCCTTTTCCTTCTTCCAGAATAGATAGCGCTTTCTCATGACTCATGCCGTTTCGATACGGACGATCCGAGGTCATGGCATCAAAGGCATCCGCAACGGCAATAATCCGCCCGAAGAGCGGAATTTCGAGGCCTGCTTTGCCATCTGGATACCCTTTTCCATCGTAACGTTCATGATGAGACCGCACACCCGGCAAAAAATCAGCCATTGCATCCATCGGTTCAATCTGTAATAAAATACTCTCGCCCAGTACCGGGTGGGTCTGAATGATTGCGAATTCTTCCTCACTCAGCTTCCCATCCTTGAGCAAAACCTCATCAGGCACTCCGATTTTTCCAATATCATGAAGAAGCGCGGATTTGTACAGCAAATCTGCTTGCTCCTCACTCATACCACTCAGTTTGCCGATCATGAGTGAATACTCGGCCACCCGCAAGGAATGTCCGGCCGTATACTTATCCCTCGCATCCAGTGCAGCAGCCAGCGTGGAAAAATAGCTCTGCAGCAGCTGCCGATTACGCTCCTGCCTCATCTCCAGCCGATTAATCATCATATTAAACCCGGAAATAAGAGCCGAAAATTCATCTGCATACAGGTCAGGCGCTCTTCTGCCCAGATCCCCTTCCTGAATTCGGTTCATTTCTTTTGTTAATTCTGCGACAGGATCACGGACATCCCGGATCAGCAGCCAGCTGCCTACCAAGGCAAAGCCAGCTCCCAACACAACAACGATGATTCCCCACAGGATATACTCTTTCGCAAACTCCTGATCCATATACTGAAGCCTGATAAAAGTAGCCAGGAAAAACAGAAATAGCGGAAATAGTCCAATAAGGGCCGTACTCAGCTGAAATTTCCGCTGAATGGATACGAGTACTCGTCCTCCCAATGATGGCTCGGTGCCATATTGCTGTTTACCGCGGCGGCGAGCCTCCATCAGAAGCGGTCTAATCGCCCGAATCGTCAGGAAATATTCAATTAACGCATGCATGATGGCAATCAAAATAGCACAAGCCGCTGCCACGACAACATAGTTTGTCGGGAAGTCCAACCATCCCACTGTAAGCATCCATAGAGTTAACCCTGCAGCCGGCAATGAAAATCCAAGTAAATGCGGTCCCATGATACGGTAAATGGTTCGTACGGGAAAATGATGGATAACCTCATACATCCTGCTCAATTCAGCCCGCTCGTGATGCTCCCCAGCGAAAAATTGCCTGATCGGTCTAAGCTGAATCCGTAAGGCAATACCTTCAGCAACAAGCATAAACAAAAGGGAAATGAACACAACCAGAATCAAACGTGCAAATTCAATATTTGGTATTTGCAGGGTAGAGACCATCACCACAGTACCAACAACAAACACGGCTGCGAGTGAGCCTACCAGATAATTGAGCACCAGACGAAAGATAAATGAACGGTATATCTCCACCCAAAACCCTCACTCTCTATGTGCAACCAGTTCTCCCGATCAATGTAAGGGGAGATTCAGGGTATTGCCTTTATTTTTTATCGGTCAATCCGCGTCAAAAAATTAATGATCTTCACAATCATTCATCTCCGGCATATTACACTATGTGCATATCTCCATTTGTAGTCATGCTCCAAGGCAAAAAAGACTGTTTCCCGCAGGAAACAGCCTTATATCATCACTTGTTGTAGTTAACCTTCAATCTTGGCAGCCAGAATCATCGTCCCCCGAGGTTGGTCACCCATCGCATCCGGTTCCAAAGTAATGGCAACTGTGTCATAGTCATTGGCCGAATCCAACGTGTAGTACACGGCACCCGTGCCATCATGGCTGAGGAACGTTCCGGCATTCTGAGGCGTATCTCCTTTGATCAGCCATACCTGAAACGCTTCGTTCCCTTCCAGATCAGGCAGGTTCTCTGCCTGCACAACCAGATGTGTACCCTTATCGTCAATGACGATGGTCGCCAGTCCATTCGCCACGATGTCCTGTGCTGCAGGGCTAAGCTTCACGGCTTCGCCCATGCGCACGGAGCGCGATGGCTCCTGTACAGCCGCAAGCTGCTGCTGCAGCTCTTCATTCTGCGCCTGTGCCTGCGCGAGCTGCTCCTGTGCAGCTGATGAGCCAGCCGCTTGCTGCGTCAGCGAATCAATCCGGCTCTGCAGCTGCGCAGCGTAGATGCCGAGCACCAGCGCCGCCGCAGCAAGGCCGGCGCTGGCTACACGCCAGGCGCGGCTGCCGCGTGCACGCGCGCGCCCTTGTGGCTGCTGCCACGGCTGTGCCTGTGCAGCCTCTTCCGCCCGGGC
>NZ_NPBI01000029.1:0-95518 GCF_002272715.1 Paenibacillus sp. 7516 | reverse complement strand
GCCCGGGCTGCGCCGCATCTGCATGCTGCACCGCGGGTGCTTCAGGCTCGGCAGGAGCAGCCACCGGCTTCGCCTCGGCGCTCTCCTGCGCGCGGCTGAGCACGTTGCCCAGCACACGTGCCCGCATGCCCGGCGGCGGAGCAACTGGTTCCGCCGTGAGTGGCAGGAAGCCGGTAACTTCCTGCAATTCCTTCACTTCCTGGCGGCATGCTTCGCACGTAGCCATATGTGCCTCAAATGCTTCCACTTCCTCGGCTTCCAGTCCGCCCAGCACATACATCGGTGCCAGATCAGACCACTCTTCATGTCGTTCTATCATGGATGTATGCCCTCCCTTCCCGCGTCTGGCTGCAATTCAGCATCGGCTAGCAGCTTCTGAAGCTGCTTCATTGCTAACCTGACCCGGCTCTTGACCGTACCCAGCGGTATCCCGAATCGGCTGGATACTTCCTGCTGCGTTAATCCCCCGTAATATATGGATTCAATAACCTGCTGCTGATCGCGATTCAATTGGGATAAGGCTTCCCTGATTCGGGTCCCTTCCCACTTCCGTTCCACTTCTTGTTCCGTATTGGTTTGTTCGTCGGCATACGCTGCCAGAGATTCGTTCTCTACCGCCGTTGTCGCGGCACCTTTCGATTTGCGCCTCAGCATATCCACTGCAATGTTTCGCGTTATGGCAAACATCCATGTGGTTAGCTTCCCCTGGGAGGCCTCGTATCGTTCTGCGTTATTCCAGACTCGCAGAAACAGTTCCTGTACCGTTTCTTCTGCCGTCATTGGATCACCTACGATCCGGTAGGCAAACGAATACACTGCCCGCTCATAGCGGTCATATAAAAGCTCCAGTGCAGATGCATCCCTCTCTGCGATCTGTTGCATTAACCTGCTGTCCTCCATTGATTCAGTCATGCGAGGGCCCCTTTCTTGATCTCCCTCAACATTATAACCTACGAAAAAACTTTTGAAGAGGATTACCTTGTAGAAGAAAAAATCTGAAAACTTTTCATGATTTTTTCCTCGCGAAACACTCCACCCTTCCTTTATCTTGCAAAAAATTACAGACTGTGGTATACTCTTAAAGTTGGAATTAAACCTCAACTGATTTTCTATCTTCTTTTAACCCCGGAATATTTTCTTCATGCTGCGACCGCAGCGAATATGTATAACCAACCTATGGAGATTGAAGAACCTGAATCACATTAACCCGGTATAACAGAGTTTCACAAGATTTTCCCATTCACACTGGCGCGGTCATCGGAGCCGCAAGGACAAAAGAGAGGTAGGGCTTTTGTTGTTTTGGAAGTCACTTATTCTTGAGAAGATTGAAAACATACACAAACCAAGCACCCGGAATTGGGTTCCGGGTGCTTTTCCATGTCTGATTACATATTTCCTAATTTAATTATCCTATCTTTGTCGAAAAGTTCTCACTTAGATGAACATGGTTTTGGAGATAATGACCAGCAGGATGAACAGCACCAGAATGGTACCCATGGATCCCCAGCTTCCCCCACCGTGACCATAAGACGTTCCACAGCCTTTGCTGTAACCATAACCGTGCACCATTGGGGCCTGGTTCGCGTGGTGCCCATACCCGTAACCATATCCGTATCCAAGCGGCATTGTTCCGCATCCGTAACCGTACATTTCGTGACCTGTGTATGGGTAACCATGCATATGTTCATGACCTCCCATATGTCCGTATACGTGTCCCTGTCCGTTCGGTGAATTCGGTTTAACTTCGCTCATTGTTCATTCCTCCTTAGCATTTGCCTACACCCCTAAGCTATGTATTTTGCCTACCGCTGGACCGGGCTATGGCCCTCATTTGCATAAAATGGGCACTTTTTGCCTTGGACTAGCGTGGAATTTACCTGTGTTTTTTTAATCTGATTTCTGTATGCTTCTTCTATCCCAGCCACCCGTCCAGCTTGTCCACAGCCTAAAAAAACCCTGCCGGGTAACCGGCAGAGTTCGCTATATTACACCCAGAAAGATTTAGTAATGATGACGAGGAGAATGAACAGAACCAAGATGGCTCCAGTCGATGTCCAGCCGCCGTATCCTACGCCTCCGACTTCGCTCATGGAGAACCCCCCTTTACCAGAGAATTCGTGTGTGGGGCTAATAAATGCTATTATACCCAGAAAGATTTAGTGATGATGACCAACAGGATGAAGAGAACCAAAATGGCACCAGTCGATGTCCATGCTCCGCCGTATCCACCTACAACTCCACTCATGTAAAACCCTCCTTTGATTTGAGGTACAGTTCACTATATGCAGAAGTCCTTTCCCAGACCGGGCTCTAGACAAAAATGGGCTGATGTCCACCACCCTAGAAGCATCCTCATTTATTTAACATAACTACTTAGATACGGATTCCAGTTCTCTACATTTGCATATTTCAACAACCACTAGTTCTTTGGATAGATGCGCATGTTTGAGCTTAATTGTTTATATAGTGGCGCTAACTGTATCACTCCATTTAAAATGGATGCACAAATATTGCCATAATGGTATTATTTATAGGTTAATCTGTTGATTAATCGTTCCAAAATTACCTTTTTGGTAATTTTATATTCTCTTTTATTTAGTAATGTTATTATTTTACTATTCATGTGGAAAGGAGTCTTTATGCCTACTTTGGGTGAGCGCATTAAGCATTTAAGAGAAATTAAGGGGTATTCACAGAAGGAATTATCAGAAAAAACGGATCTCACCATAGTCCAATTGTCCCGGTATGAAACCAATCACAGAAAACCTGATCCTGAAGCTTTATGTTGTTTAGTAAAGACTTTGGATACCAGTGCAGATTATCTTATCGGTCTAACTCCTGAGTCGTCATTAGCATCTCCGATTGGAAATCTGAATCAAGAATTCATTTCATATCTGGATCATCCTGTACATGGGACTTTCTTAAAGAGTTTTCTTAATGCACCTGATCAGCTTAAAAAGGAAACCCTGCAATTTTTCAACTTTATTATGAGTAACTACGAGAACTCAACTCTGGAGCACCGTAAACACACGATGACTTAAGACAAAATCTCATCCGATGAGAAGCACATTAGGGGATATTAGAGATCATGAAAAAACTTATTACGATTCTGGCATTAACTGCATTGCTTAGTGCTTGCAGTAATTCAGAAACATCCAAAACAGCAGACACACCAACTACAGAAACAACAAGTACAAGTGCAACTGAAACAGTCTCTGCCGAGGCTAAGACTACCAAATATACTACATACAGTGGGGAAGGCTTCTCATTTTCTTATCCAGATCACTGGAAAAGCGTAGATACAAGTCAAATGAATGCAGCAGTCAAAGCAGCATTTTCTGACCAGTCAACATCATCACAATTTGCAGATAACATTAATTTCACCATCGAATCCAGCCCATCGGGTTCAATTAATCCTGAAGAGTTTGCCAATAATGTTGTAGACTATTACACACAAAACGGTGAATCTATTGGCATTTCCAATTATAAGAAAGTTAGTTATACCAATAAGCCCTACAAAGAATATAACGCCGGGGTTTTGGAAGGAAACTATACACACACTTCGGGCACCAATATAGTTATCGTCCAGTACATGATTCCGACTAATAGTGAACTCTACACCATGACGATAACCTCTTCCAAAGATTCTTATAATCAGGATACAATTAACGAAATCATTAATTCCCTAAGTATCTCTGCTCCTTTGGAACAGACTGCCGGGAGCACGGCTGCTGAAAGCACAGCTGCAAATTTCTTCAATGATTTAACACCTTTTGTCACAGATAACACAGCTGCATTAGAGCAGGCTTCTTACGATTTCATTGCCGGCAATAGTGATTTGTTCCCTGCGAGTACAGCGGATCTTCGCAAAAAGGCAAAAGGTCTTGTTGACTCCAAGGTTACAACCAGACATCTGAATAAAAACGTGGCTAACTATTATGAGGATTTTGTCAGTGTCAGCGGACAAGTCATTCAGGTTGAAGAGGATAACTCTCTCGGATCA
Organism: Paenibacillus sp. 7516; assembly: GCF_002272715.1. Classification (NCBI taxonomy): domain Bacteria; kingdom Bacillati; phylum Bacillota; class Bacilli; order Caryophanales; family Paenibacillaceae; genus Paenibacillus; species Paenibacillus sp. 7516. The sequence goes on along the minus strand of NZ_NPBI01000029.1, from coordinate 91,515 downwards.
ACTTTTTCAATTGTTCTTGTTATGGATGATAACGGTAACTATGTTACAGCACTATACCCAGCAACAACTGGAGATTTACTTGATGGAGATTACGCTACCGTAATTGGTGCACCTATTGCCAACTACTCATTCCAAAATGTCGGAGGCGGTTTTACCAATTCCACGTTGATTGGAGCTTCACTGGTTATCGCTGAATAATTCCTTGCACAAATAAGAACTCAACCTAGAAGGTTGAGTTCTCTTCATTTCCTGCCTCATTTAGTTATCACAAACACGAAATCACATAGTCCCCTCGTCATAATCATAACTTTATTAACACAAATCGTAAGTACCATTTTTACACTCCAACTATATATTTATGTTTATTTTTAGGTACAACTCCCCGTGATAAATCGCATTCATATTGATTCGTAAGAAGTAAAAAAATAATATATTTCACCCGTGTCAATCCTCCCTGATTAGGGTATTATTCTCAGGTATAACACATTTACATAGGAGTTGATGATAAAGGTGAAAATGAAAAAAGTTATTCTTGCTTTATCTATAGGAATGTTAGTTGGTTCTTCTTCCATGGCTGTGGCTGCAACCTCCCAAAAGGTGCAAGCAACGTTGGCGAACTTCAAAGTTATTGTTAACGGTCAGTCCAAATCGGTAACATCCGATCAACTACTTTATAAGGGCAATACATACCTACAACTTCGTGAAGCAGCCAAAATTCTTGGTTATGAAGTAAATTACGCAAGTGCGACCCGCTCTATCGAATTCTCTGCAAAGAGTCAAACTCAAGCAGACTGGATTACTCTAATTGATTTATCTGCCTCCAATGGATACGACGTTGCACTCAAGGGAGACTCCGCGGATGTTTATAATGTATCAAAAAATCTTAAAACCATTCTGAGTGTTAATGCGAATGGTCTTAAGGAAAACGAAGAAAAGGTGGTAGCAGATCCATCGGGTAAAACAATTCGTTACAAAAAATTGCAGGGTTCTCTGGTATTGAACCGTGGAGATCTGAAAAAAGCTGGTTTAATCAAGTAATTCACTTTAATAAAGAGCCTCGCGGGATATATCTCCGGCGAGGCTCTTTCCTCTGCTGTTCCTCTGTCAGAGTTACCTAGCTCCTGCTGAGAAAGGGTATTACCCCGTCCGAAAGAATAGCGAATTCGACCAACCCCATCCTAATCCCTAATTCGGACGTACCTCACGGGATGCCAGCTTGTCCTGAACGGATTGCAGCTTCTGTATGCTGGAGGCATCCGGTTTATCCCGCCGATCGTCAATCTTAACGGATGTAGAGACCCGCTGGGCGCCCGATAGAAACGGAGCTTCATGCAGAGCCGCTATGGCTGTGAAGACCTCGTTCAGCGGTCCTTCGATAATGGTGCTCATTGAAGTCAGCTGATATGTAATGCCACGCTGGTTTTCCAATACGGCCTGCATGTCGGCCACATAACTGCTTAGACTGGTCGTTCCTGTTCCAATTGGAATTACGGTCACTTCTGCTATTGCCATCCTGCTCCGCCTCCCTTTTCAGCTTCGTAGATTAACGTTGTCGCTATATTTAGCGCAATTTTGACTATTTTTATTTTACCAGTTGAAGGCGTCACAATTCAAACTGACGTGAAGACGTCATTCCATTTGGACAAAATTTTTTTTTGAATAATCTTCAAATCTTCCAGTCCTTTTCCTTTGCGGATTCATGCCGTAAATGGTATACTCGGAATTACGTTTTAGTGTGCTGAACCTGTTTACAAACACAAGATGTTGGGTTAGAGTAGGATAACAGCAACAAAATGTAGTGACAAAGCGTTTCCCCACTTCTGAAAGTCATCTTCTGCAATCTCGCGAAAAACAGGATGGAATCACCTTCCAAGGCACGTCCCTGTAGGTGAAAATCGCTTTCTCGAAACAGAACTGACGCCGAGGTTAACGGGGCTGTTTGGACTGCACCCGGTTGCCTCTATGACAGTCGCAACTAGATATGGACACAACCTTACATAATAGCACCTTGCAGTCGACGTATATTTGCGACTGTCAGGAAGCCAGTGCATTCATGGGCATTTTCAGGCCGTCAGGCGGGGAGTGCTTTTTATATGATCATGTTCTGAAGCTGCTCCTATGTTACGGGGTCTTTGCATGCGCAAACTGTCACCACCGCAGTCCATTGGAAGTATCTATTTTTTTCTCACCGTAAGAAGACACTCAATTCTTTATATAAGAATTTCTCCAATTTATCTCTTAATCATGCGAAAGCGAGGAATATTCATGCCACAAGTTGTGATCAAGCCGAACAACCGCCAGCTTGCCTTTGACGATATGCGTATCTCGGTATATGCCGACCGTATCCTGGAAGGACTGGACATGCTGGACAAGGAACGTTTGGTACGCGGGGTTAACAGCAAACTTCGTCGTGACGAAGTAACCGGAGACGAGATCAGTAACGCTTTTATGATGAGCGCACTGGAACTGGTAACCAAAGAGGAGCCGAACTGGAAATTCGCGGCGGCACGCTCGCTGCTTACTTCCCTATACAAAAAAGCGGCTACCAACCGTAGATACAAATCTTATCCGGACGAGCCTTATGGTGCATTCTATCCTCTCCTTGTAGACCTTGTGAAAAAAGGCATCTACCGTGAAGAACTTTTGGAGTGCTACACCAAAGAACAAATTGATGAACTGGCGGAATGCATTGATTACCGCAACGATTTGCTCTTTGACTACATCGGCTTGCTCACACTGGCAGAACGCTATCTCGCAAATGACTTTGACGGCAAAGTAATGGAGCTGCCTCAAGAGCGCTACATGGTTATCGCCATGTATCTGATGCACCAGGAGCCTGCAGAGAACCGCATGCATCTGGTTAAGGAAGCTTATTGGGCGATGAGCAACATGTATATGACAGCTGCCACGCCGACTATGTCCAATGCAGGTAAAAAAGTGGCAGGACAACTCTCCAGCTGCTTCATTGATACCGTGGATGACTCCCTTGAGGGCATCTTTGATTCCAATACGGATGTAGCTAGACTTAGCAAAATGGGTGGCGGTATCGGTGTGTACCTCGGTAAAGTCAGAGCACGTGGTTCAGACATCCGTGGTCACAAAAACACAAGCTCCGGCGTAATCCCTTGGATTCGCCAACTGAATAATACAGCCGTTAGCGTAGATCAGCTGGGAACACGCAAGGGTGCAATTGCCGTTTACCTGGACGTCTTCCACAAAGACATTCTGGCCTTCCTGGATCTGAAGCTGAACAACGGGGACGAGCGTATGCGTGCGCATGACGTATTCCACGGCGTATGTCTGCCTGACCTGTTCATGGAACGTGTAGCCAGCCGCGGTGAGTGGAGCCTGTTCTGCCCGCATGAAACGAAAAAGATCATGGGTTGGAAAGACGAAAACGGCCGCGCACTCGGCTTGGAAGATTTCTATGACGAGTCCTTCGGCGAAGGCACATTCCGCCAAAAGTATGAAGAAGCGGTAAACCACCCGCTGTTGTCCCGTATTACGGTACAAGCCATCGATATTATGAAACGTGTCATGAAATCACAGCTTGAAACAGGTACGCCTTATATGTTCTATCGCGATACGGTTAACCGTTCCAACCCGAACAGTGCCCACGGCATGGTGTACTCGTCCAACCTCTGTACCGAGATCATGCAGAACCAGTCTGCAACGGTAGTAGAAAAAGAAGAGCTTGTAACCAAGGATGGTCAAACACGCATCGTGATTTCCAAAGTGCCTGGCGACTTCGTGGTCTGCAACCTGAACTCCATTCACTTGGCACGTGCCGTGCCTCATAACGTACTGGAGCGTCTGGTACCGATTCAGGTTCGCATGCTGGATAACGTCATTGATATTAATAACATTGAAGTACTGCAAGCCCAATATACCAACAGCCAATACCGTGCCGTAGGCTTGGGTACATTCGGACTTCACCACCTGCTTGCTCTTGAGGGCATCCGTTGGGAATCCGATGAGGCTGTAACCTACAACGATAACCTGTACGAAAAAATCAACTACCTGCTCGTCAAAGCCAGCATGGAACTGTCCAAGGAAAAAGGACACTATCCGAAATTCAAAGGTTCCGACTGGGAGAGCGGCAAATACTTCGAGCAGCGTGATTACACGACGGGTGAGCGCGTAGGCGAATTCGTAACGACCGAACAGTGGAAAGAGCTCCAGGCTGAAGTTCAGCAAAACGGTGTACGTAACGCATGGTTGTTCGCGATCGCACCTAATGGTTCAACATCCATCATTGCCGGATCTACTGCAAGTATCGACCCGCTCTATGAGTTGTTGTCCTATGAAGAGAAAACAACATACAAGATTGCCAACCCGGCACCAGACCTGTCGGACAAAACCATCTGGTACTATAAAACGGCCTTCCTGGTGGATCAGCATGCTTCCATCAACATGGCTTCTGCCCGTCAACGTCACGTCGATCAGGGACAAAGCTTCAACCTGTATGTCCGTCCTGATATCAAAGCAACGGAGTTCCTTGAACTGCACCTGCATGCCTGGAGAGCGGGTCTGAAATCGACCTATTATGTTCGCAGCCGTGCATTGACGATTGAAGAATGTGACTCCTGCGCAAGCTGATCGATAGATTATTCGTTTCACGATGACTACCAGGGCATCCTGTTTTGATTGCAAAATGGCGTTGCCCTGGTACTTTTTTGCCCAAATTACGATCACAGCATCCCAGCGATGTTGATATAGATGCCTGAACTAAAAGTTTGAATTGAGGAGTGAACGGATTATGCAAGTACAGAAAATTTTCAATACAGAAGCACCTAACCAATCGACTCGAATTATTGAAGGTGAATGCTCCGGGATTCTGAACTGGAACGACATTCGTATGCCTCATATGTACAAGCTGTACAAAGTACTGCTGCTCAACCACTGGATTGCTGACGAAATTCCAATGTCCAAGGATGCATCCCAATTCGCCCAACTGGATCCGGAAGAACAGCGTACATTCAAAATCAACATTTCCCTGCTGGCTGTACTTGATTCCATGCAAACGATGTTTGTAGGTGACGTTAAACGGTACTTCACCGATTCTTCGCTCGAAGCGATCTCGGCCATTATCGGACAACAGGAAGTCGTTCATAACCAATCATACTCCTACGTTCTGTCTTCCATCGTATCTGATCGGGAGCAAAAAGAGATTTTTGAATATTGGAAACATGATCCCGTGCTGCTCGACCGCAACCGGTTTATCGCCGATATCTATCAAAGCTTCCGGGACGAGCCGTCTCCACAGACATTCTTCCAAGCCATGGTAGCCGACTTAGTACTTGAAGGTATTTTCTTCTACAGTACATTCGCCTTCTTCTACAACCTGGCTCGTGACCAGAAGATGATGGCAACCAGCCAGATGATCTCTTACATTCAGCGTGATGAGAATCAGCACTGCTACTTCTTCGCTGAAGTGTTCAAGCAGCTGCTCGTTGACTTCCCTGAACTGAACACGCCTGAGAACATGGACTATGTCTACAAAACAATCGACCGTGCCGTCGAGCTGGAAACCAACTGGGCACATTACACGCTCAGCAATGTTCGCGGAATTGACCTGAACGAGTTGGAAGACTACATCAAATACATCGCCAACAAACGTCTGCGTCTCATGGGCATGGATAAAGCTTACGAAGGCGTGGATGTAAACTGCATGCCTTGGATCAAGCCTTTCTCTGATGAAGCACTCAATGCAACAAAAACAGACTTCTTCGAGGCGAAATCCCGTAACTATGGTAAAGTCGGCGACGACAACGGATTCGACGATTTGTAAGTTCAGATATAGTGTACAAAAGACACAATATATCCATAAAACACTCCCTATATGGGAGTGTTTTTGTTACGTTTTGTACCCTTCTCCCCATGGATGAAAATTCTGTAATATAATGGAGAAGGTTTGAATCTCCTATTGAAATGAGGCTAAAGGATGGAACGAGAACTGCTTGATCAATTGAACACCTGGCATGACCAGGACCTGTTTGGTCTCATTATCAAACGCATAGAACAGATCCCTGTACCCGATCGGAATTATGACCTGACAGGTCATCTAGCGAGAGCATATAACAATAGTGCACGATACCGTGAAGCCATTCAGCAGCTTAAATCCGTTGAAGAGCAAGGCAAATGGGATCCACTCTGGCAATTCCGTCTGGGTTATGCCTATTACCATATGGCCCTATACGATCAGGCCTTGCAAGCATTTGAACAGACTGACCGGCTTCAGCCCTATGATGATTCGACACTCGAATTTCTGAATTCAACCCGTTCCAAAGTTGTAAAAATGCAGCGGGACCGGCAGCGTCATCTAGAGAAGCTGGCTGAATGGAAACAAAGCGGGATCCAGAACCACCTTAGAGCGGCCTCAGGCTCCTATGATCCCTCCACATTTTGGGAGCATAGTGACTATGCACAGAGCAGCTATGTTTCTTCTCCTTTTAATGAAAGCCAAATCATCTCTACCGAGCAGGAACTGGGTTACAAACTGCCTGCTTCCTATATTCAATTAATGAACATTCAAAACGGTGGAGTTCCTGCACGTACCGTTTCCCCTACAGAAGAAGCTACATCCTGGGCGGAAAATCATATCGCCATTACCGGCATGATGGGCATTGGGAATGACAAGTCCTATTCCCTTACCGGAGAAATGGGAAGTCGCTTCATGATTGAGGACTGGGGATATCCTGATCTGGGCATTGTGATCTGTGACTGTCCATCTGCCGGTCATGATGTCGTGATGCTGGATTATCGTTTCTGCGGTCCGCAAGGTGAGCCCTGCGTTGTACATGTGGACCAGGAAGATGACTATGAGATCACTTACCTGGCACCCAACTTTGAAGCGTTTGTTCGTGGACTGGTGGATGAGGAAACGTTCGATCTGGACGAAGAGGACGAGGACTAAACCGGCAGGAGGCCCTTATGACAACCCGAATTTATTTTGCTACCCACAAAATTGGCGATGTTGCATTCTCTTCACTTCAAGAAGCACTCCATGAATTCGACCTGGGAATCCTTGAAGAATATAAACAAACCGAAAAGGGAGTCATGGGCCAGACATTGCTCATCCGTACCTCTCAAGGGGAGTATATTTTGAAAGGCAACCCGTTGTATGTTGGACAGCTGCAGGAAGAACAGTTTTTCGCCCAGCAGTTAGCTGAGCACACGGCCATTCCTGTACCCGTCCCCTACCTGCTGCAAAAAAACACGGACTTACTGGGTTGGAGTTACGCGATCATGCCTCGTTTACCGGGAAAACACCTGTATGATTCTTCGCTCCAGGCCGTACTCGGACAGGATGAGCAAGAAGAGATTGCCTCCATGCTCGCCCGTAGCCTGATTGAACTGCATCGATGGAAAGTACCGGATGCAGGCGAGTATGACCCCATAGCCGAACGAATCGTTCCCTTTGCGGGTACTTATCTCGACTGGCTGTATGGAACCATCCGTCACTGGTTGCTGGATGCCCAGAAGTACTCTGTCATTACGGATGCAGATATAGCTTGGGTGGATGAACAGCTTAGCCATGCAGAGGCTGCATTTGGGGCCATGCCCGTTCCGGGTTTTGTCATGGGAGATTTCAAGGTGGAGAACTTTGTCATCCAGAAGGTTGGCAGCCATGCTTCCGACTGGCGCATTAGTGGCCTGTTTGATTTTACTACCTCATATTTCGGGGACGGTACGGCAGATCTGACCAAAATGACAGCCATGTATATACATAAAAATCAGCCCGAGCTTGCCAAGCGCTTTCTGTACACTTACCGGGAACTTGTCTGCGCTGATGACGAAGAGCGATGCAAACACTTCGCCGTTCGCTTAGGGATTCATCTGCTGTATCAGCGTATTCTGGTATGGGGCGAAGCCAAAGCGACCAATCGGGTCACATGGGAGGCAGACCTGCCTTTTACAGTCTGGGCGCAGCAATATATCGATTCTGTGCTAGGATTGATTGATTAAAGCAGCCGATCTGAATGCAACGAATAAGAATAAACAAAAAAACGGCCGAAATCAGAGACTTCCCCTGTTTCGGTCGTTTTTTATCCTGTCTTGCTAACTAAATGGTCAAACGGTAAGTTTAGCTTAGGCTTGCGTTACAGGCGCTTCCTGATGCTTCTGCAAAAACTCCAGCATCCGCCGATACACAAGAATCTCATTCGTCTTTCTGGAGAAGCCGTGACCCTCATCGTCCAATACGATATACTCCACGTCTACGCCCTTATCCTGAAGTGCCGCCACGATCTGATCCGATTCGGCCTTCACAACCCTTGGATCATTCGCGCCTTGAATGACCAGCATCGGGTTTACCATCTGGTCAAGGTAAGTGATGGGCGAGTCCTTCGTTAACCGCTCACGGTCGCGAACGGGGTCACCGAGCCAGTTATCCATCATCGGTTTCCAATCCTCCGGGACGGATTCCAGGAACGTAAACAGGTTGCTTGGCCCAAAGATATCGACCGCTGCCCGGAACAGCTCGGGATGACGACCCGCAAGCAGCAGCGTCATGTACCCGCCATAACTGCCTCCAACCACAAACAGGCGATCTGGTGAGGAGATGCCTTGGTCAAACAGCCAATTTATGCCGGCAACACAGTCAAGCCTCGGTCCCTCGCCCCAGTCCCGCTCTACCATCTTCACAAACTCGGCACCATACCCGGTGCTTCCACGGAAGTTTGGTGCAAAAATATGATAGCCCTGTGCCAGCATCAGCTGGAACATCGGCCGGAAAAACTTGGCTTCCGAGGCCTGTGGTCCACCATGCGGCCAGAACACCGTGTAACCGTTGGCCTGCTCCGGCTTGGCTTTAAAGAAAAGTGCCTCGATTTCCAGACCATCATAGGAGTTGTACCGAACCAGGTCAGGATAGACCAGATCATCCGGATCAAGCCCTGTCACCCGGTTGGCCGTGAGTGATTCCCAAGAATCACTCCCCGCAGGCAATCGGTAGATATTATGCGGCTGAATCGCACCCCGCCCAAGAATGTACACATTGCCCGCTTTGGTTACGCGCGTCTGTTCTACCGTATCCAAAGGCATGTCGAGACGACGCGGCTGCGCAGCATCTTTGCCCAGGATGTACATTCGGTTTTCCGTACCTGTAAGCGTCCAGAAATACAATGTCTCCGATGCCTTATGCCAGCGAATCATCTCCACGTCCTCCCCTTCAATTTTGCACAAAGGTCGGAACTCGCGGGTATCCAGTCTATATTCAGCCACATAAGAGTATTCTTCCTTATCATTGGTGACGAGCAAAAGGCGATGGTCATCTGCAAATAGAATTTCGGATACCTGGCTCTGTCTCTCCGAATCGGGCAGAATAGATATCATCTCCCCTTCCAAGTGCAGGTGCGCTGTCTGATACGTATTGGAATACATTTTCACAATGACGAAACTCTTCTCGTCGGGACTTACCGCAACCAAGTAGCTTGTTGCCTCTTCCCCGCTGTACAACAGCACATCCTCACCGGTCTCCAGGTCGCGTCGACGTGAATTGAGATAATTCGGGTTACCCGCACTCGTCACGTAATACAGTCGCTGTCCATCCTCGGACAACTCCGAGAAATAACAGCGGTCATTCGGCTCAGCAGGCACAATGGGCAGCGGCACGCCACCCTCCGGTTTAAGCGCATATAGATGATAGTTCTCATCGCCGTCCCGATCAAAACCCGTGAGAATATGGCGTCCAAGCGGATCAGGCTTAATAAACTGACTGCTCTGGTTCAAATACGTCAAGGGATACGGGTATCCACCCGGCAGATCCATCGCCCAGATATTCGGTTCACCGTTCAGATTGCTGTCAAAAAACAAACGTTTCTCATCAGCCGATACGGCAAAGTGCGAAATGCGATACGTCTGGAAATACTGCTCTACATCCGGTTTGGGAAACTGAAGCATGACAAACCTCCTTGGGAATGAACAAAAGTATTTAACGGTGGTGAATTAAGGTATATTTGTCCATATTACAGGAAATTCCATTGTTTACACAATACTCATGTCATATTCCTCTACATGAATTATCTGATCCATTTTCACGTATAAAAAGTCATATGTGGTTTATCTTCACGATAATAATCGAGTCTTTGTTTCATAGTGCCTGTGTGCAGTTCGAACAGATGACCATCGGGATCGGTAAAATAAACAGACCTTGCATCTCTGGGATCGCGTGCTCTGCCAGGAAGAATATCGGCCCCTGCTGCCTTTAGCTCTTGCACAGAGGTATCAAACTCCTCTTCCTTCACAGTGAAGGCAATATGTGTATAGGTTCGTTCCGTATAATTGCGAATAACATCCTCCTGATTCAAAGCGATCCAGAGACCCGCCAGTTCAAAATACGCCAGCTTGCGGCCCTTCACTTGAATCCGGGCACCGAGAGCCTGCTCATAGAAGGTAATGGATCGTTCCAGATTGGATACGGAAAAGCACAGATGATTAATTCCCTGTATATTCACTCGCTCCTGACACCTCCACTATTTTGATTACTCACATCCTTATTATGGTATATTTCTCCTTCAAAAAACAAATGACTTCTTCTCTCACCGCACCTTCTTCTGGGCGAACGCATAGTTTAGGCATATCAATGAATGTTCGAGGAGGATGTAAAGCGAATGAATCCTGTCTACCCTTTTTATGGTGAGAAGACGGTCTGCAAAGAGCAAAAACTGGCATTTCCACCCCAGCATCAGGACCGGCAGCCTGGTCTGGAAACACTCATGGTACCTGAACCCATTAGCGAGGATCCGGCATACATCGGTAGCTGCAAACTGGATGGCAAAGTAGCCATCATTACGGGTGGGGACAGTGGAATCGGCAGAGCCGCAGCCATTGCTTATGCCAAGGAAGGTGCCGATATTGTCATTGCTTACCTGTATGAACGGACGGATGCCGAGTGGACTCGCGATCGTATTGTAGAACTGGGTCAGCGCTGTCTGCTCATTGAGGTCGATCTTCGGCTGAAGAAAAACTGTGACGCCGTCATCCGTACTACGATGGAAACCTTCGGGAAAATAGATATTCTGGTCAACAATCATGCGGTGCAGTATGTGCAGCCGAGTATTGTCGACATTACGGAGGAACAGCTCTACCATACGTTCCAGACTAATGTGTTTTCCTATTTTTTTCTGATCCAGGCCGCTCTCCCGCACATGTGCAAAGGGGCTTCCATTATCAATACGGCTTCCATTACAGCCTATAAGGGCAACGTGCAGCTGATCGACTACTCCTCCACCAAAGGGGCTGTTGTCTCTCTCACACGCGTACTCGCCAAATCACTGGCTTCTCAGGGAATTCGGGTCAACTGTGTAGCTCCAGGTCCAATCTGGACCCCTCTCATTCCCTCCAGCTTCTCTGCTGAGGATGTGCAGGTATTCGGAACAGATACGCCGATGGGTCGTGCAGGCCAGCCCTATGAACTGGCAGCGGCCTATGTATATCTCGCATCGCGTGATTCTTCGTACGTAACCGGTGAGTGCATTCATATCAACGGCGGCGATATGGTGACCACCTAAGATCAGGCGTGGTAAAAACCAATAGGTATTATGCAACAATATGGTGTACTGCTTAATCGATTTATCGTCCATGTCAGGTTGGATTTGGCAAGTTCAGCAGGAGAATCAGGATCTTGTTCCGAAGTGGGTTAGGAGTTAAGCATCCGGTATACCGGAACCTGACATCTTGGGACAAGGAGCTGAACCGTCTGATGAACTACGATCCACTCTATCAACCGTACCCCTCTTATCGTGTGCCCGTCTATGCCAACAAAGGCATCGTCGCCACTTCGCAGCCTCTTGCAGCACAAGCAGGTCTGGATGTGTTAAAAAAAGGCGGCAACGCCATTGATGCCGCGATTGCAACGGCTGCTGCGCTCACCGTGCTGGAGCCAACGTCCAATGGCATCGGGGGCGATGCCTTTGCCCTCGTCTGGACCGAGGGCAAGCTGCACGGCCTGAATGCCAGCGGCCCTGCGCCTCAGGGCATATCCATTGAGGCGCTCAAGGCGGCAGGCCATTCGGAGATGCCGAAGCTTGGGGTCATCCCGGTGACGGTGCCTGGCGCACCGGCGGGCTGGGCTGAGCTGAGCCGCCGCTTCGGGCGGCTCACGCTGGCGGAAGCGCTGGAACCGGCTATCCGCTACGCGGAGGAAGGTTACCCGCTTGCGCCTGGGCTGGCGCGCCACTGGGCACGGGCAGCGGACATTTATGCACGCCAGGGCGATGCGGCAGCCGGGCGTGCTTGGTTTGAGACATTCGCTCCAGGCGGGCGTGTTCCGGCCGCGGGCGAGATGTGGCGTTCGCCGGATCACGCGAATACACTTCGCCGAATCGGCGAGAGCAGCGCACGTGACTTTTACGAAGGAGAACTGGCGGAGCGCATTCATTCGTTTATGGCAGAGCATGGCGGCTACCTGACCAAAGACGATCTGGCGGCCTTTCAGCCTGAATGGGTCGATCCCATCTCGGTTTCCTATCGAGGCTACGATGTCTGGGAGATTCCGCCAAACGGTCAGGGACTGATTGCCCTCTCGGCGCTCAATCTGCTCAAAGGATTCGACTTTGAAGAAAAAGAATCCGTGCTCGGATATCACAGACAGCTCGAGGCGATGAAACTCGCATTCGCCGATGGTGAAAAATATATAACCGAGGAACGTAAGATGGGCGTGACGGTGAAGGAGCTCCTATCCGAAGCGTATGCGAAGGAGCGGCGCAAACTCATCGGTGACGCAGCACGCATGCCTGAAGCAGGGAATCCGAAGGGAAGCGGTACGGTATACCTTGCTGCGGCTGACGGTGAAGGCAACATGGTTTCCTTCATTCAGAGCAATTATATGGGCTTCGGCTCCGGGCTGGTCGTACCGGGAACAGGTATCGCCCTGCAAAATCGGGGTCATAACTTCTCACTCGATCCTGATCAGGCCAATGCCCTGGAGCCAGGCAAACGCACGTATCATACAATCATCCCAGGATTCCTTACGCGCGGAGATGAAGCGGTTGGCCCATTTGGGGTCATGGGCGGTTTCATGCAACCTCAGGGCCATGTGCAGGTTGTCATGAACACGGTAGACTTCCACTTGAATCCGCAGGCAGCACTGGATTCTCCAAGGTGGCAGTGGACAAAAGGCAAAACGATACTGGTGGAGACCGGCTTTCCGCAGCATATTGCACAAGCACTTGCCCGCAAAGGGCATGATATTCAGGTTGCTCTCGACCCTTCCATGTTTGGACGCGGCCAGATTATATGGCGTGACCCAGGCAGCGGGGTACTATGTGCTGGCACCGAAAGCCGGACAAACGGATCGGTGGCTGCATGGTAATACAGCTCAGCTTAAAACTGAGTTTAAAGTGAGCAGTATCCAAACAGGAGCAACCATAAGCTGGCCATTTGCTTCGGCGGCAGGAGAAACCGTTGATATATAGAGGGTCTCCATCGATAGGAATGATGATTATCCATAAATCGCTATCATCCTCAAGTCACAAGATTTTCAGATCAAAAAGGCAAAGAAGAGATCATTCGCTGATCTTTTCTTTGCCTTTTTGGGTTAGTCTATTACACGGATGAATTCCGAGTATATTATTCAGTTCACATAGGCTACGGCTCTCTCAGCAAGGGGCATCACAGGGCGTCAATGATGTCTCCTGCCAGCAGAGACGCCGGATCGCCGCGCCGCAGCGCAGCCTGCTCGGCGGCCTGGCCGTGCAGGTATACACCAAAAGCGGCTGCCTGCTCCGCGCTGAGTCCTTGAGCGAGCAGACCGGCGATGATGCCGGTCAATACGTCCCCGGCGCCGCCCGTTGCCATGCCGGCGTGCCCGGTGGTGTTAATGTACGCCTCGCCGGAAGGCGTTGCGATGACCGTTCGTGCTCCTTTGAGCACCAGGGTCACGCCCTGCTCGCGGGCGTACCGTGCAGCGTGTCCGATCCGGTCACGCTGCACTTCGGGGGTCGGCATGCCCAGCAGGCGGCCCATCTCTCCGGGGTGCGGCGTCAGAATGGTCGCCGTACTGCGCCGGCCCCAGTCGTGAGGCCCGGATGGGCCCGCGTCTGCAAGCATGTTGAGGGCATCCGCGTCGATGACGAGCGGGCGATCCGTCTGTTGCCACAGGCGGCGCAGCCAGCCGGTGTCGCCCTCGAAGCGGCCGAGGCCCGGCCCGGTTGCAATCACGTCGCGGCTCTCCGCAAGACGAAGCACGGCTTCGGCGGAAGCCGCGTTCCACTCGCCGCTGTCGCCATCTGCGGCGGCTGCGAGCATGAGCTCAGGCACACTGCCGATGACATGCGGCAGCAGCGCCGCAGGCAGCGCCCATGTAGCGAGTCCGCAGCCAGCGCGCATTGCAGCCTTGGCCGAGAGCAGACCTGCGCCGCTCATCGGCAGACTGCCTGCTGCCAGCAGTACGTGGCCGTAGGTACCCTTGTGCCCATCCGGTGCCCGCAGACGATCCGTGTCCACGTTCAGGGCACCGCGCATCACTTCCTCCGTCAACAGACGAACGGTAGGACCGTGCTCCGGCGCAAGCCGTGCCGGAATGCCGATGGCGCGCACCACGATGCGCCCCGCGGCCGACGCGCCCGGATACTGTACAAGCCCGCGCTTCAGCAGCGCGAGGCATACAGTCACCTGGGCTTGAATGCAGGGCTCGTGTACCTCTCCGGTGTCGGCATTCAGCCCGCTTGGCACATCGGCGGAGACGACCGGCTTACCGCTGTCGTTCGCCGCCTCAATCAGCGCCGCGTAAGCTCCCCGCGGCGCCCCCTGCGAGCCGGTGCCCAGCAGTGCATCCACGATGCCTGTGCACCGGCTGAAGTCCACGGCTTCACGGCCGTGGACAAGGGCAGGGATGCCGAGCTGCGCAGCGGCATCTCGCTGCACTGCGGCTTCGCCCCGCAGTGACTCGGGCGCATCGGCGTAGATCAAGGTCACGCCGAGCCCCGCTTCAAGCAGATGGCGGGCCGCAACCAGCCCGTCCCCGCCATTATTGCCCTTGCCGATCAGCATGTACCAATGCTGATCAGCGGGGTGCGCCATCACCAGCGCCGGATCGGCGATGATGTCGCCCCCGAAACCTTGGCGATCACCGGGCCCAGTGTGTGCCCGCTGGGCCTCTCCCTGCTCCCGGCGCCTTTTGTGTTCAACCACCCTACCGCCCGCAGCCTCCTCACGGCACAAGGCGATAACTTCCTCCGCAATGGCTCTGCCCGCGTTCTCCATCAGACTCGCAGCAGGAATGCCCAGCTTGTGGATGGTATGCTCATCTACAGCTCGCATCTGTTCAGCGGTGACGATAAACAAGGTTCATCCCTCCCCGGTGAGTAACTTCTCATTCTGCGTTTGGCATCATTCGACTCTACTAGCTCCCGGCAAACTCTCCCTTAATAAGCTACCGTAAAACGGGAACCAATAAACTGCGGATCATCAAGCTCATCCACCAATGCCGCAGCAAAGTCGCCAACCGAGATTGTGCTCTCTCCCAGATCATCGGTTACCAAACGATTCATCCCGATCCGGAAATGGCCTGTCCGCGGTCCGGAAGTAATTGTTGCCGCCGGGCTCATATACGTCCAGTGGATATCCGATTCCTCGATTAAGCCATAAGCATCCAAATGCGCCTTCGCCAGGGTTCTAACTTCCTCCGGAAATCCAGGTGTATCCATCAGCATCTCACCCGAATCGGTCAGCAAGCTGCCAGCTCCGCCAACGACAACCAGACGGCTGGCTTTGCCGCGGCGAACACCCTCAATCAGTGAACGTGTAACTTCCAGCAGCTCCTCTTCTTCTCCGAATTCCGGACCATAGGCACTAACGACAGCTTCCTGGCCTGCTGTAAGATCGGCTACCTGATCCGGGTTCAGCAAATCTCCCTTTTCCACACGCAGACGTTCATGAACCATTTCCACCTTGGACGGATCACGCACAATCGCAGTCACTTCATGCCCGCGGTCCATAAGCTCCCACAGTATCGTCTTTCCAATCGTTCCGGTCGCTCCAAAAATTGCTACTTTCATATCTTATCCCTCTTTTCAGTAGATATCACCATGTCAACATACCGTTATATTGTAATACTTAATCCTATTGTTATATACCTTAAACGGCTCACGCCATCTTAAACCGGATGTAGCCACTTGTAAACCAATGTTAATAAACCGACAAGAATTCACACATCCAATAAGCAGCGCTGCACCTATCTTCTGCATCCACTGCATTTTTTACACAGCAAAAAGCCGCTACGGCGGCTTCAAGATCGGGATATTTCATTTATATCCGTCAATCCTCTCCCTGCCTCCACCACATGCCTTCCGATTTCGGGCTGGTATAGGTGAAACCAAATTGGGAGTACAGGCGATCTGCAGGTACATCCGCAAGAAGACTCACCAAGCCTCGTGCAGGCACATGTTCACGCAAGTATTTCATGATCTCGCTCATAATCAACTTGCCATATCCCCTGCCTTGAACATCCGGGTGAACAGCAATATCCACCACCTGAAAGAAACAACCGCCATCCCCAATAACCCTGCCCATGCCTACGAGTGTATCTGCATTGCGTAAACATACGGCAAAAAGACTGTTCGGCAGTCCAATTTCTGCTCCCTCCTTGCTCATCGCACTGAGACCCGCAATTTGTCGCAAGGCAAGATACTCTGCTGCTGTGGGTGGAATGTGTTCAATGCTGATCTGGTCCATGAATTGTGCCCCTTTCTGCTTGAATTCATCTACTTCCTGTGTAATAGTGAGAGAAAGCTTACGTGAAGCGTGTTTCAAGATACGTCGAGTTTATGCAAAGGAGGAAAACGTGTGTTTCAACCCTGGATCGAAGAGCTGATATCGCGCCCCGGCGCTGAGGCTGTGCTGTTTGGAGTCATAGCTCTGCTGCTCTGGATATATATATGGTCTGCCACTGAAGTTCGCCGCAGCCACGAAAGGCGAATGCGAAGGATACAAGATACATTATACATAAGCACAAACCTATTGGGAAAACTCACCATTCTGGAACATAAAAAGTATTCATTCTCAGAAAATGAACAACAGGATCTGTTCATGGCCATGCTGGCCTGCAAATCAGCATCTGATCTCTCTTCTACGTTACAGGATCAGATCCGCGATTGCATCAAGGAGCATGATCCTGCCAGACTCGCGCTGATGCACAGAGCATTGGAACGAGAATGCACCGCATTATCAGATGAACTCGGTCAAGATAACCGAACAGATCATTGGGGCGAGGCCATCTGGACAATCTTTCGGCCTCTGGCCGAACCGGCTGCACTGGCAGCTACCCTGTTTCTGGTTGCTGATCTTGTGTTCCGCCAGCGACTGTTGGACGTTTCCGTAGATTCATGGGAGAGTGTCCTCCCGTGGTTGCGTGCAGTTTCCTTATTGATTGCCATAATGTATGGTTATCTGTTCTGGGCCAGCCTGCGCCGCGAACCATCAGGTACAGTGAACAAAATACTCTTCTTGCTGATCGTGCTATGCTCGCTGCTCCATCTGATTGGGCCTGCTGCTGCTCCTTATGCCTTGGGATTACAGCTGATCCTGTTCACTTCAGGTTTCGGGTTTACTGGAACTCGCCCACGTAGTGATCGCCCTTATGTAGGTCATACCGAGCTGGAGCCAACGAATGAGCCCCCTACTGAAAACGAAGTGAGTGCAGCACGTAAAGCTAGTGCCTACACGGGCGAATAGTCACCTTTTTCTACTTATAATCTGTGATAATTACAACCACTGGGTAAACCAGAACTCTCACGTCTGAATCCTGCGTGTTGCTCGGGATGCAAAAAGGACTGAACTACAACGTAGTTCAGTCCTTTTCCATGATAAGAATAGTATTGCTGCAATAAATGAGTTAGCTTATTTGGCTACAACATGTGCAATGATGCGGTCCTTTTCGTAAGTAACCTGAACGTCATAACCATCCGCTGTGACTTGGTCGAATTCACCTTTAATTACGCCTGCCGTAATTAAAGTAATATCCTTGGAACCTTCGATCTTATAGTTGGACAAGTCTAGATTGAGGTTTCCTCCATCCAGATACAGCTTTTTGCCAACATTAACCTGACCGTTATCATCGTCCATAACCAATTCCAACGTTCCCTTGTCCATGGTAAAGTTTCTATTTAAATTTAATGCTCCATCTGCATGAACGATGACTTTTCCATTCTCCACATACAGATCACCGAGACCAAAGGCAGTTGCAGATTCAGCCACCAGCGTTCCTGCCTGCAGAAGCGTTCCGCCTGTATAACTGTTATTGCCTGTCATGGTAAGTGTTCCTGTTCCCTTTTTCGTCAGCATTCCACTGCCGGAGATATCATTTCTCCACCAATCCTCTGCATTGAAACGCCCTTTGGAAGCATCCATATCCACGGTTACGTTGTTTATGAATGCGCCGTAGCCATCCGCTGCCGTTACCAAATCCAATCTGCCCCAACCGTTTGATTCGTCCAGAACCGGATAACCGGAATCGATGGATGTCGTATACAACACTTCTCTACGCTGCTCATCGGTTAAATAAGGCTGGCGTGTCTTCAATAGTGCCTCTGCTCCTTGTGGCACTTCAGGAGCCAAACCTTTGATTCCTGTTTGTGGCAGTCCATATGTGAGTTTTTCTCGGTAGAAGGCTTTATTGGCATCATGATTTTCCCATTTCTTTTCGTCATATGCACTTTTGAAAGTATAGTCCTCTGTTACCGTGTGTGCATATTCGTACAAACTCATATTTTTTTCTTTTGCTAACGCACCAAATACCTTTCCTGTATTTTCATATGCTTTCTCCATCATTTCTTGGTTATCTTCCTTATTAAATGCATATGCAGTCATTGCAGTAGCCTGTATTCTTGCACCGATAACATCAAGCGGCGAGTGCATCCCGGCTACGATTCGGTTTTCACCCATTTGGGCTGCTCTTGTTAAAAATTCAGAGAACCGCTCTGGCGTAGCGTAGGCAAAAGGAAGTACAGACAAGTACGAAGCACTCGTATGCCCGCTTGGATATCCTCCGTCCTTTCCTCGTCCATCCTCAGCTATTCTCCTTACATAGCTTAATGCAGGAATAATTTCAACGTTGCTTTCGTATTGTTGGAAATGCTTTTCTCCTGTTGTTTTTGTTCCTCCTGAAGCCAAAGGTTCTTCTGTCACTTCACCTTTACCTAAGGTTTCCCACACGGCTAAACCATTCTCATCGACAACCTCTTTCACTTCTCCGTTCGTATTCATTCTCCATGGTCTTGGGGAAGAGTAGAAGTATTTCGAAGGGTTGGAGGATGAAGGAATTTTGAATCGAACCAGATCCACCAGAGCGACCATGTCTGCAAGCTCCGTCTTAGCCCAATCACTTCCCATTCCCTGGCTTTGGTCTTCTGCCGTTTCTTCTGTCAAGACAACATCCATGTCGCTGATCTCTCTTTCGACGCTTGTCGTTGGCTTAACGATGTCTACATATGTGTTAGCCAGTGGGCCAAAAGCTTCCATCATACTGTAGATCTTATCTCTCTGGTCATCATAATAGGCGGCTAAAGCCTCTTCATCGGTACGATTTTGCGTCACATCTTCTACATATTTGATATTGGCAACCCAAGTCGCTTGATTTCGAATTTCCTCGTTCGCGAATGTTTTCTGGTCTGCGACGGCTGTCTTTTGATCATTTTTAAAGCCATCATAATATGGGGTCGGTCCATCGCCATACTTTGCAACCTCTCCCTTAACTCCCGGTTTCGTCGCAGCTGTCCCATCTCTCCAATCCGATTGGTTCATGGACCAGACTTGTTCGAAACCGTCCAAAATATTAATAAATGGATTCGTTGCCGCAATATTTTTCAACGTTCCGTCGTCCGCATTGGCTCCATGTTCGACTGCAGACAGACGAGCTTCTTCGGCAGGGGGTTCCACATTCAGCACATTAGCCGTGCCCTTTGGCTTGAATGGTTTAGCAGCTGCGTTGGAGTCTATTTCCAAGGCATTAAATAGTGCACTTACAGCTTCTGCACGAGTGATGGATTGAAGCGGCTTGAAGCTTCCATCTGAATATCCGGAAATAATTTTTGCTGCTGCAGTTCCGCCTACAGCTCCTCTGCTCCAATCCGCAATGGACGAAGCATCGCTAAATGCATTCGCAGCTCCCTCATTCAGGTCCAGATTCAGAATGCCAGCGATGATTTTGGCTGCTTCCTGACGTGTGATCGGATTTTGAGGTTTCATCGTTTGATCCGCATAACCATCCATATATCCAGCCGCACTAGCTGTAGAAACGGCCTGATAATACCATGCATCCTCAGAAACATCATTAAAGTTAATGGCAGCTTGTCCTGCATATCCAAAAGCACCATTCACCAGATTCATAAATTCTGCTCTCGTAATCTCGTTGTTTGGTTTGAATGAACGATCCAAATAGCCCCGGATCAGTCCTTCATCACCCCATGCTTGAATGTTTGCTTCCGCCCAGTGTCCCTTAATATCAGAGAACTGAATCTTCTGATCGGCTGCAAAGCTCCGATCTGCAAACGTTGGGCTTACCATAGACAACATTAGAAGTAATGCCAGTGATTTTTTAAGTGGTTTTCTCATGGCCTGCAAATACACGCTCCCATAATCGTAATTTTTCGATTTCATCAGCGAATGTGTAGGATCGTCTCCATTCATTCCGTGTCTGATCTGGGGTTACTTTAGCACTCGGGGGAGCCTGGCATCTATAGAACAAATTCCGTTTTATATCAAATTCGTACGTTTTGGCCGGTGTATTCTCCAAAAAATAGAGTGAATAATAGAATCGTCATCTAGAGTGCCGTTGTTTGTAAATTTAGATTAACGGAAGGTAAATTGTTCTGGGGGTGTTTGTTAAATTTCGATCAACATGATTTCTAGTGCCGGGGCTATTATATAATGATGAAGTTGTCTAGAAACCAGTGATGAAGGAGGAAAAAGAATGCGCAAGCTCTTCCAGTCGGTGAGATCCAGGATGGTTTTTTCCTATCTTGCTGTCGTCCTTGTTATTGCGCTTCTTTTTGGCTCTATCTTATATCTCTTCTTCTCCCATCAATACAGCAAAGAGATTCGGATCAACAAACAATTGCAGCTGCAAAGCACCGTCAATTATATGGAGACCGCCGTTATCGAAAAGGTGAATCAGGTCTATCTTTCTCTTGCCCTGGGAAGCCCCGTCAGCATTCAGCTCGATAGCCTGCAAGGAAACCACAGCAAAATTCTGGACATCGAGCAGCTGCTCAAAAGTCAGGTGCAGAATTACTCCGACCTGATTCAGGCCATTCATGTGTACGATACAGAGAATCATTTCATGATCTCTTCTGTGTATGGGCTGCAGTTCCATGAAGTCACTCCTTCGAGCGTAGATACTGCCTACGACTGGATTGAAGTGATGAAAAAGAGTGACAAAAGTTCCTTATGGATGCAGACTCGTATGGTTCCTGAGGACACTTATATCGAATTACCCGAACAGAGCAGCACGATTCCTCTAATCTCTTATGTTCACAGTTATCCATTTCAGTCCTCTGGACAAGACAGTAAAGTCATGGTTGCGATTGATATCAAAGAATCGACGATCAGTCAGCTGATTCGTAATATGATCCCTGCAGACTATGAAAATACATACATCGTGGATCAGCACGGAATCGTCATATCTGCCGCTGATAAATCGATGTTAGGCAGCTCCACGAACGAGAATCTGCTTCAATTGCTGCTCTCCAATCCTTCTTCCGATGAGAGCTTCACGCAAATATTTAATCATGATGCTTATGTTGTTTCCCAAGAGCAATTCGAAGAAAATGGATGGAGAATGTACACAACCACCCCGAATAAAAGCTTCTATTATAAGCTGGATAGCTTAAAGGAGGTCTCTGCGCTTCTGGGCTTGCTCGCTGTAGCGGTTGGGATGGCTATGTCGTTAGTCTTCACCGTAGTCAATTACAGTCCTCTTAAGCGGATCCTGAATAATATCAAGGCCAGGGTAGATAGCCCCAGCAGCCTGAAGCAGAACGAATATCGATTCATCGATTCGGCTATCAGCAGCCTTTCCATCAAAGTCGATAGTCTGGAAGAAACGCTGCAGGCCAATCACAAAATGATTAGGCACAGTGTCATGCTGAATATGTTAAATAACCGATTTACACCCGAGGAACTTACCGAACAATTGCAATCTGTTCGGGTGTCGGTGGCCTATTCCCGCTATCGCTGTATCGTCATTGACCCCGTCAGCGAGAAGTGGAAGGAATTACAGCCACGACAGCTGCAGCATACGTTGTACACGATGATTCAGCAGCTGGAGATAACAGAAATGGCTGAAACAAAGCTGCTCGCGGAGGAATTGCAGGATCACAAAATAGCAGTAATTCTCTGTACGAACCAACTCGAAGAGCCTCTTTCGGATTACATTGTAAACTTTATTCATTCCGAGGCGAGAAGCCGGTTCGGTCTGGATTTTGCGGTGTCGTTAGGCGGCTGGGTAGAGCATGTCACGGAGATTCACACAAGCTATCATGAGGCGAAAGCCTTGATTCAATACAGCTATTTCTTTCCCGCTCTGTCAGCCATTCAAGACCTTGATCTTCTCCAAAGGGAAACCAGCAGTTTGGAGATTCCGGACGCGTACCTCATGAATTTTGAGAAGAAATTGCAATCCCGTGATATGGACGGTACGGTTCAGGCCATTCAGGATATGGTATCGACCATCAAGGAAGGCCTCTATTCAGCCGAATACAGCCGCATTATTTTATTAAAAATGGTTTCCATATACGCTGACTGCATCAGTCAGGTGCGCTGGCAGCCCGCCGAGGCGAGCTCCATGAATTTGTACAAGCAATATTCCTCGTTCTACAATATCAACCGGTATTCGGAATGGATGACTCATCTCGTAACCGAATTTATCACACATATGGAGAAACGAAGCGAGGTCAGGAGTCCAGATACCATTTCAGCTGTTAAAGCTTACGTTCGCGAGCATCTTTCGGGCGATCTCACGCTGGATCATGTCGCGGAACAAGTGTTTATCAGTCCCAAATACCTTAGTAAGATTTTCAAGGAAGACACCGGCATCGCCTATTCGGAATTTGTCACGAATCAGAGAATGGAACGCGCACGCGAACTCATCGCCCAACAGGAATTTACTATTGAGCAGGTTGCGAGCACGGTCGGATACCGTACCTCTGCTTACTTCATTAAGAAGTTCAAGGAAATTCACGGCTGTACACCGAAAAACTTCATGCGCAGTCTGATGAACTGATTGGCCGAAGGGTTACCCCTATCCTTGGACATTGATCCAGATATCAAATCATGAGAAGGAGCTGTTATGAACCTCAACCTTTCAAGAGCTCTGTGTCTATCTATAACAACCGTTATCCTTATCGTATGCATGAGTGGCTGTACCGTCTTGGGGGAACAACGCGCTCAAATGCAGCCGCATAATCCTGCTGATGAGTCTGAGAAGGATACAGAGCCGCCATATACGATCTCCTGGACCATGCATCAGAATACCCCTGTTCCTGAGGATGCCGAGATGATTACCTATATCGAGGATCTTTTTGATGTGAATCTGGAGGTGTGGAACCTGGAGAACAGACGCTATGAGGACCTGCTGGACTTGAAGCTGGCTCAAGGGAACATACCGGATCTTCTTCGGATCAGGCAGCCACATGATCTGCTTAAATATCAGATGCAAGGGGTGTTAGCAGAAATTCCCGTGGACGTACTAGAAGAACATGCGCCTCATATTGTGAAGCGAATCCGTGATTATGATTCACGTTACTTGGAGTACGGAAAAATAAATGGTGCCTTATATGGAATACCGGTCATCAATCAGACTAACATCTACCGGACCCCTGTCGTATATCGGCAAGACTGGCTGGAGAAACTCGGTCTCGATATTCCGCGGACATTAGAGGAATTTGAGAAGGTTATGTATGCATTCGCCAAAGGTGACCCTGACGGAAATGGGAAACAGGATACATACGGGTTATCCAAAGAGGGCATGAATGTCGTTTTTGGTGCTTTTGGGCAGTCCGTTTTTACCGAGCAGCTGTACTTTAACCAAAAAAATGACCGTCTCGTAATCGGCGCTTTGGAACCTGAGATGAAGAAAGCCTTGGCTTATCTGCAGAAGTGGTATCAGGATGGGATTATCGATCCTGAATTTATAACTGGAGAAAATAAAGGTGGATACAAACATTTGTCCCATGCATTTATTAACAGCAGAATTGGGATGACCTCGATGGGCAATTATTATCATTGGACTCAAGACGGAGATTATAGCGTCCTTAATGAAAAGGACGAGGAAATTCCCGTTGAAGCCATGTTCAATGTCCATGAACTCCTGCAGAAGAACGCAACTGCAGACGTTGAATTCGGTCCTCCTGTTACAGGGCCTGATGGACTCCGTGGCTCCAAAGGCTACAATCTGCTGATGAGTTTCATTACAATCGGGGCCGATGCGGTCAACGAGCCTGGTAAACTGGAAAAAATCCTTGAAATCCTCGATTATGTCAGTGCCAACTCCGATCCGGCTGAGCAGATCAAAATGGAATATGGCCTTCCAGGCAAACACTGGGACTGGAGCTCTTCATCTTCAGGGGAATTTCACATTCTGCCCCCATATAACCGTATGGAGAATTACACTAATATGATCGGCTCCAGCATTGGCATGACTGTTCCTGGTGCATCCATCGGCAAACGGGAGCAGTGGGCTGCATCTGAGGAATTGACGGAGAATGGTATTTATAATCATCTGGAGGTGGCAACCCCTGCACTGATTCAATATTCATCTGAGTTGATCCATATGAGGGACAGAGCATACATCTCCATCATTACCGGGGATCAGCCTATTGAAAGTTTTGATACCTTCGTGGAGGAATTTATGGAAGCAGGCGGGCAGCAGGTACTGACTGAAGCTAATGAATGGTATAACGGGCAAATGGAGACAAGTTCCACGAAATAGTTTGGCCGCATTATCCCTTTAAAAGCATGAACTACCCACGAGTTTCCGAAAGAATACGTGTTCTTTGGGAAACTTATGGGTAGCTCACACTAAGCCAATCTATGCTTCAATCTGTGCTCCCTGATGCCACCTCAATCTCTACCCCTTCGCACTTGCGTTCGATCCGCGCAGGGAGCGGGGGGAGCTGCTTCGTGCGGTGCTGCCGGATTTGGAGGTGCTGCCTGAGGGCGTGTTCTCAAATCGTTTGCGTTCAGTTCGCTCCATCTGCACAATCTGACCTTCATGTACAACGATGTGAAGCGAGCCAAACTCCATGTCATTCAGCTGTCCGGCAATTCGATCCATCCATACCTCATCCACTTTTAACGGCTTAGCCATAGAGCCGCCTCCTCTTCCCGGGCTGCTGCCCGCTATATGATTGACGCATGATCATCCATCCGACTTATAAATCATTCTTATCCAACCTATATACTTGGTTTATACATTAGCAGGGCTTCCAGTAGCTGTCAATCTGTATTTTCAAGAAACATTATCGAAATATAAAGAACTCGTGATTTCTCCCAAATAGACTGGAAAGGGGCCGGAATTCGGACCCTTAATTACTTCTCTGAAACCGTTCTGTGACCCAGCCAGCTCTTGAGCAGCAGCGTTGCCAGAGCCAGAATCAGTAATAAGGAAGCGACAGCGAACGATGCCGAGAACTGGTACTCGTTGTACAAAATCTCGACATGCAGCGGCAGTGTATTCGTCTCTCCGCGAATATGTCCCGACACCACGGATACAGCTCCGAACTCGCCCATCGCGCGGGCATTACACAGAATGATGCCGTACAGCAGCCCCCACTTGATGTTGGGCAGCGTGACATTCCAGAAGATTCGCCATCCCGAAGCGCCGAGCGTAACTGCCGCCTCCTCTTCCCGCGTACCCTGATCCTCCATTAATGGAATGAGCTCTCGCGCTACAAAAGGAAAGGTAATAAACAGCGTTGCGATTACGATACCAGGCAAGGCAAAAATAATTTTGATATCATGCTCTGCCAGCCACGGACCAAACCAGCCATTGGAGCCAAATACCAGTACAAAGATCATCCCGCCCACAACTGGTGAGATGGAGAAGGGGAGATCAATTAACGTGATCAAGACTCCCTTTCCCTTGAACTGGAACTTGGTTATGACCCAGGCTGCAGCTACACCAAATATCGTATTCAGCGGTACGGTAATCGCTGCAACCAGCAATGTCAGCTTCAGGGCAGACATGGCATCCGGTTCGGTAAGAGCTGCAATATAGACACTCCACCCTTGCTTCAGTGCTTCCATCATTACAACGATTAATGGCAAAATGAGAAGCCAGAGCAGTACCAGACCCGCAAGACCAATCAACAACCATTTGACCCATGGAGCTTCTGTTGTCGCACGGTTTGGCCCCGGACCGGTTCGCATAGGGGGAGCAGGCGTTACTGGAACGGAACCTGCCATACATATATACCTCCTTTTGGTTTATATAAGTTAGCCTACGTAACCTAAGCCCGGCCTGCCTTCCTGCTCCAGCGCTGAAGGGAGTTGATCACCAGCAGCAGGACAAAAGAAACCAGCAGCAGCAGCAAGGCTACAGCCGTAGCTCCTGCGTAATCGAACTGCTCCAGCTTCGCCATGATCAGCAGGGGTGCAATCTCCGTTTTCATCGGCATGTTGCCCGAGATAAATACGACTGATCCATATTCCCCAATGCCTCTGGCAAAAGCAAGTGCAAACCCTGTCAGCAGCGGCGGGATCAGATCCGGAAGCAATATCGTCCGAAAAATGCGCCATCTCCCTGCTCCCAGCGTGGCAGCAGCCTCTTCCACTTCGGCCTCCAGCTCTTCCAGAACCGGCTGTACCGTACGTACAACAAACGGAATACCGATAAACATCAGTGCAAGGGTAATTCCTGCCTGCGAATACGCCAGCTTGATACCCAGAGGCTCCACCAGCTGCCCAATCCATCCATTTCCGGCATACAGGGCCGTAAGGGCAACACCTGCCACTGCAGTAGGCAGGGCAAATGGCAGGTCAATGACCGCATCAAACAGGCGCTTGCCTGGAAACTCGTACCGGACCAGCACCCAAGCCAGGAGCAGCCCAAGAACCAGATTAATCAAGGCAGCGACTCCTGCTGTCAGGAAGCTAACCTTGAAAGAAGCAAGTACCCGGGGGTTACTTGCTGTCTCAATCAACGTGGACCAGGTCAGGCCCGTGGAGTTAAAGATCAACGCTGCCAGTGGAATAAGTACAACCAGGCTCAGGTAGAACACACTGTACCCCATTGTCAATCCGAAGCCCGGCAGTATGCGTCTCCGGGCCACCATCACCTTGCTCATGGACGTTCATCCTCTCTGCCTTCAGCCGGTAGGGCTGGTTGGCCGCTTACATGGTCGTGAGCTCTATTTTTATCCAACATTAACTGCCTGGAACGTAGATCTGGTCAAAGATCCCTCCGTCATTGAAATGTTTGGCCTGCGTATCCCGCCATGTGCCAAATACATCCTTCAGGGTAAACAGCTCAACATCCGGGAACTGGTCTTTGAATTTCTCCTTCACGCTATCCAGCGTCGGGCGATAGTAATTTTCCGCGGCAATGGTCTGCCCCTCTTCACTATACAGATATTTCAGATAAGCATCTGCCACCTCGCGGCTGCCCTTTTTGTCTGCATTTTTATCCACGATCGCTACAGGTGGTTCAGCCAAGATACTAACGGAAGGAACAACGATATCGAATTTGTCCGGACCCAGCTCTTTTACCGATAAGAACGCTTCGTTCTCCCAGGCCAGCAGCACATCACCGATACCACGTTCAACAAATGTTGTCGTAGAGCCACGTGCCCCGGAATCAAGTACTGGTGCGTGCTTAAAAAGTTCACCTACGAATTCCTTTGCCTTCTCCTCATCATTGTTGTTTTTCTTCAGTGCATATCCCCATGCCGCCAGGTAATTCCATCTTGCTCCACCGGACGTTTTCGGATTGGGGGTAATCACCTGGATATCCCCTTTGATCAGATCATCCCAGTCCTTGATGCCTTTTGGATTGCCTTTGCGTACCAAAAATACAATGGTTGAGGTATAAGGGGAGCTGTTGTGCTCGTATTTATCCTGCCAACCCGCATTAATCAGCCCTTTATCCTCGATTGCATCGATATCATATCCCAATGCCAGTGTAACGATATCTGCGTCCAAGCCATCAATCACGGAACGACTCTGTTTACCGGAACCGCCGTGTGACTGCTTGATCGTCACTTCCTGGCCTTTTTCTTTTTGCCAATACGCCGCAAACGCCTTGTTATATTGCTCATACAGTTCCCGCGTCGGATCATAGGATACATTCAGCAGCTCGATGGCTGTGGCAGCTTCCTTACCGCTATCCTGCTCTCCAGATGTTCCTGCCGCACTGGAGCCGCTGCTCTCCGCCCCGCACGCTGCCAGTACCCCTGTTAATACCAATGCCAGACCAACCAGAATACCCTTATGAATTCTCTTTTTCATAAACAACACTCCCCCCAGAATGGTTCTGCAATGACGACCTCAGGCAGGCTGAACAGCATGGAACGCACCGAAAAAAACAAAAGACGGAGGAACCACCCGCACACTTCTCCCTCACAAAGTCATGCCGACCCAAGGCCGTGTATGCTTCATCCAGAAATGATGTGCTGCGGTGTTCCTCCGTCTATACGGTTAGAACGTTATTCTGTTCAAGTTACTCTTCTCTGACTGTAATGACTGCTGTCGCAATAGTTAAAGCAATCATTTTTATTATTCCTACCTGTTTAGTAAGTTATATGCATATCATAAGGGTAGCCCTCTGGCCTGTCAAACGTTTTTTCCGATTTCTTCGGGATTTCAATCCGATTGACATTGAATGAAAAACGGACAACAGGATTACCCTGTTGTCCTCGGATCAGGCAGAATAACGGATTAACATTGCATCTTGCTCTGGTTGCCGCAGCTCATGCTTATCTCTTATTTCCCGGCGTAATGAATATTGGGTGCCGGTGGCGTGCTCATGCCTTCACCCAAATAAAAACCGGTGTGGGGTGGTTGATTATAGGCAACATTTTGCCATGCGATACCAAGACGATACACCGGATCATGCATCAGGGTATAGATCCGCTTGTCCGTGACCGCAGTTGTGGTGTAGATCCGCAGCGCAGAGCTATCGCTTGTCCGCCATACCACCTCTTCCCTCCAGTCCCCGAACAGGTCAGCCTGCAGATTCGGTGTGGATTTCGTACCGTTATTGGAGGAAACACCTGAAGCTGTCAGCAAATTAACCGTTTTGCTGTTGGCATAGTCCCACTTATCGATCCGGTTGCTGTCCAGCAGTTCCCGCAGCAGATCTCCATCCCACCAGATGCCAAAATTTGTGGATGAAGGCAAGGTTGTGCCAATTTTCTGTCCTTTGGCTGTATACAGACCACCGTCCGCCCAAACTTCAGCCCCCTTATATCTCGGGTCGATATCCGCTGCCATGCCGCGTCCGATATCCTTTGTTGTAGGTATGCCCCAGATCAACTGCCCTGTACGTGCATCACGGAATTCAACTCCCGCATTGGACGGGGTCTCATGAACCTGAAATACCTCAAGCCCGGCGCGGTCGGGGTCCAGGTCACTCAGATGCATGGCGTCGCCATGATGAAGCCCTGTTGTGTACAACCCTTTTCCGTTATCATCCACCGCCATGGCACCGTAGATAATCTCATCCTTGCCGTCTCCATCCACGTCCGCTACGCTCAGATTATGATTTCCCTGCCCGGCATACCCCGAATTGCCGGATGTATTCGAATCGAATGTCCACTGCTTCGTCAGCTGCCCATTCCGCCAGTTGTAGGCTACAAGCACCGTACGAGTGTAGTATCCGCGTGCCATAACCAGACTTGGACGTTCTCCATCCAGATAGGCAATCGCTGCAAGGAAACGATCAACCCGGTTGCCATAATTATCTCCCCAATCGGATACGTTGCCACGTGCCGGTTCATAGTTCACTGTCGACAGGGCTTTGCCAGTCTGCCCATTGAAGATGGTCAGGAATTCCGGTCCGGATAGAACGTATCCGCTGGAATTACGGTAATCCTTGCTGGCATCGCCAATGACCGTACCAGTGCCATCCTTGCTGCCATCAGCCGTTTTCATCGCAACCTCGGCCTTGCCGTCGCCATCCAGGTCATACACCATGAACTGGGTATAATGAGCACCTGCGCGGATATTTTTGCCGAGGCTAATTCGCCATAAGCGTGTCCCGTTCAATTTATAGGCATCGATAAATACTTCACCGGTATATCCACTCTGAGAGTTATCCTTGGAGTTGGAAGGGTCCCACTTCACGATTAGTTCATACTCCCCGTCGCCGTCCAGATCGCCTGCACTGGCATCATTGGCGCTATACGTGTAAGCCACCCCATCCGGTGTTGTCCCGCCCCCCGGTATGCTGAGGGGCACAGACAGGTAATTGTTTCCCCATACACTTGCAGCTGCCGAAGCCGACTGCTCGGTTCCGCCCACTACGGCCCGAACCGTATATTTGGAACTGCTTGTCCCGCTGGCATCCTGAAGATTCGTGCTATTGGTTATGGGGGATGCGTTCACTTTGGTTCCATCCCGATATACATTGAACGAAACATTTGATCCTTCCGTACCCAAAAGACGCCAGCTGACAAATACACCCGTACCTGTCTTTACCGCAACCACCCCACGGTCCAGGAACTCCATCTGACGCGTACCCGCCGCCTCGGTTACCGGTGTGTTCCCCAGTCCAAACGCAGTCGTCAGCATGGCTGAACTTAGCAGGGCTATTCCGGCAATTCGCAGTGTCCTTCTCCAAGACAATCGATTCAACATAGAATAATAGCCTCCCCAAATGGAATTGGTAAGCCCGTTGTCCCCTTAGCGTCATCTTTATGTAAGCGCTTTAATATTTCCATTCTAAATTAAACATTTAATTCCATCTATAGGTCTAAATTAGTAATTTCATGTCGTAAGGACTTTGATTTTGTATTCTTCGGGATACCTTGAACTTTTTGGGATACGTTGAATTATAAAAAAAATAAAGACCATGCTGGATTAGGCCCATGCATGGTCTTGAGTTAATCGTATTTGAATTTGCTCATTGCAGCACTGCAGCTTAAACCACTGGCGCAATACATACCGGACGGGACACTTCGAGCTTGAATCCATTGTGCGTCAGGCGCCCATCTTCTCCATCCATTTGAAATGCAACAATATTGTTGCTATCCTGATTGGCCACGAGCAGAATGCCGCCTGGCAGCAAATTGAAGTTACGAGGAGTCTGACCGATGGTCGACGTCCATTCCACGGCTTCCAATTTTCCGGATTCCTGATCAATATGATACAGCACGATGCTGTCATCGCCGCGGTTGGAAGCATACAGGAAACGGCCGCAAGGGGATACACGGATATCTGCAGCTGTTCCTTCTCCCGAATGCCCTTCAGGCAGTGTGGAGATATGCTGCAGCGTATTGAACTCACCTCTCCGCTCATCATACATGAATGCAGTAACCGTGTTGTTCAGCTCATTAATGACATATGCCCACTTCCCACTCGGATGGAAAACCAAATGTCTTGGACCTGAACCAGGGGGCTGATTCGTTTCGCGGTGTGTGACCAACCGTCCCTCTTCCATACGGTAAACTATAATCTGGTCGAGCCCAAGGTCACATACGACCGCATACTGTCCGGACGGGTCCGGCTGTATGGAATGAGCATGAGGTCCTTCCTGACGATCATCGTTTTTCCCTCTGCCCGTATGTTCAACCAGTGCACTCATCTCTTCAAGCGTCCCTTGATCCCCTACCGGGAATACATTCACACTCCCACTGCTGTAGTTCGAAGTTAGAACCCATTTGCCATCCTTGGTGACCGACACATAACAAGGAGAAGCCCCTCTGGTCCGTTTGCGATCCATCAGATGCAGTTCACTCGTTGCCGCATCCCTGCGATATACCAGCAACTCTCCCTCATCGGTTTCACTCGCAACGTACAGACAGTTAGCATCTGGACATAATGCGAGATAGGATGGGTTGTCCACACCCTCTGTGTGACTGACGATTCTCATCTCACCTGTACCTGCATCCATTGCGCACAGCACAATCCCTGGTTGATCCGCTGATGCATAAGTTCCTGTATAGAAAAATGTTTCATTCGCTGCTGCTCGTTCCATATCTCTCATCTCTCCTTCTCTTTTCCAATTCCATGTCTATTCTGCTTCATGAGTCGGTTCATGCTCTGGATTATTGATGGTTCCACTATAATGTACTTACCCAATTCACCGGCTTCTGCTTCATCGGAACAGACGCAACGTTCTGCAGATCATGATATTTCTGTGAACGCTTGCATATCCGACATTGACTCCCCCATCGTCCCTCACCATAATACAAGTATGAGACCTTACAACCGTACAACCACACTGCGCAAATCTGCTGGATTCCCTATGCAAAAACTCGTTGTACTGCCTGATCCATTGCTCGAAGAAGCAGCACGATACCCAGTTACTTCAGGGCTCTACGTTACTGATATCGGATATTTCCATGAAGCGGAGCATCATTACCGGGATCGGCCTCAAGGATGTGACTCCCATATTCTCATGTATTGCGTACAAGGAACAGGATGGTACGAATTAGATCGCAGCAAACCCCAAGTTGTACATGCAGGCGACCTGGTCATCTTGCCTGCACATATGGCCCACGTTTACGGGGCCAATGCGGCTGAACCCTGGAGCATCTACTGGATTCATCTGCGTGGCGAACACGCTTCTACCTATATTGAACTGCTCCTGGCCCATAAAATCTCTGCCATCGCTCCTTCCAAAGCCCCCAAATGGCTGGAATTGTTCCATGAATGCTACGATGCACTGGAAACCGGGTACTCCCTGCAAGCCATGATATACGCTTCGCAGATTACGGGCTATATGCTCGGTATGCTGGCCTATGGTCAGGGAACAGGTGTCAGCATGATCAGCAGCAAGCGAGCGGCTGAACAATCTGTCCAGTATATGCTGGAACACCTGGAGCGCGGATTGACGTTAAAGGAGCTCGCAGCACAAGCCCAGTTATCGGCACCCCATTATTCACAACTGTTCAAGCAGGCAACCGGACATTCACCCATAGATTATTTCCTGCGACTCAAAATCCAGCATTCCTGCCGTTATCTTGATTTTACAGACTGGACCGTCAAACAGATCAGCTCCGAGCTGGGGTTCAAGGACCCTTATTATTTCTCACGACTGTTCAGCAAAATGATGGGGCGTTCACCCACGGAGTATCGCAACAAATCCAAGGGCTAGTTGTGCACGACCTTGTTACTTGAAACAAATTGAATGATCAGTTGGAAAATTGCAGCAACCTTTTTTAGACAAGGGTCGTCTATAGGGGCAAATAGCTTTTATACAAAGGGACTCCCTAGAAAAGTGAGGCGATTGCAACATGAAAAAAAATATACTAGCCACTTTAACTGCCGGAGCACTGCTCACACTCTCCCTGAGTGCTGGCCCGATTAACGCTGCTCAAGCCCATTTTACTGACCTTCAAGGTATTGCAGGCGCTGACAAAATTGAAGCTCTGCATCAGGATGGATTGATCAAGGGAGTGAGCGACAGCTTGTTCAAACCGGAACAGCAATTAAATACTGCACAAGGAGTGCAGCTGATTACCGATGGTCTCGATCTGAACCTGGATGCGATTCGTTTTATCAAACAACCGCTCCCGAGTGACACCTTCAGCAACGTCAAGGACGGCGTTTGGTACAGCGATGCCTTCGTTCGTGCCCAGTATAATGGAATTCAGATGCCCAAGGACATCGATCCGGCTGCAGAAATGACACGCGAACAATTCACTCTGTTCCTGATGAAGGGGATCGAAGCCAAAGGCGGCCTGCCGATGATTAATATCAAACCGGTAGACATTACAGATGAGCAGGAGCTTACTCCAGAGTATCAGGGTGCTGTTCAGCGCTCACTGGTTCTTAAAATTAATACGCTTGATGCGGGTGGCAACTTCAATCCGAAGGAAACCATCACTCGCGCAGAAGCGGCAGTCATGATGTATAACGCCATCGAATACATGGAAAATTTCCATGCTCCGCAAATCCCGGAAACACCTGAGAAATAAGAATTGCAATGAAGAGATGGAAATGATGGGTGGCTGAGCACCCCATCATTTCTGCCTCTCACAGCAAATAGCCGCATGCTCCCTGAGGGGGCATGCGGCTATTTTTAATACGAATATCTTAGAACGAGCCTCTAACTACGACATCAGACAATGGGAAACGACCCGCTGGACGAGCCGGTTGTGCCGCTTTACCCACAGTGATCAGCAATGTTGGAATGTAACGAGGAGGAATGTTGAATGTTTCGATCAGTTGCTGCGGGTTGTAACCACCCATTGGGCATGTATCATAGCCAAGGGAACGCGCAGCCAGCATAATGTTTTGCGAAGCAAAGGAAGCGTTGCGGATCGCTTCGTCGCGAGCCGTTTGCTGGCTTTGATAAGCACCGTTGATTTGACCAACCAACGCGTCGCGAATTTCAGGCTTCAAGTAGCCAGCTTCAACAGCCTGATCATAGATGACCGCATTGCGATTGGCTTCGAGGTCTCCGAGTACAGCGATCGTAACCGAGCTTTCTGTGATTTGACTTTGACCATAAGCGATCGGCAGCAACTTAGCCTTATCCGCTTCGGATTCAATCACAAGGAATTTCCAGTGCTGCAGGTTCCATGCAGATGGAGCTTCGGAAGCTGCAGTCAGGATCGCAGTGAGATCCTCCTCTGGCATAACAAAACCGGCTTCATATTTCTTGACTGAATGACGTTCGTTAATGACGCGCAGTGTTTCATTGTTTTCCATGCTGGACATTCATTCCACTCCCCAAAATTGTTTTTATTATATCTCAGCTTTTCTGTTATTTCATTTATGTTCGCAAGGCCATATCAAGTGATCTCTACGAGATACCCACCTTCCGAAAATAACATCAGCGCAGACGATCGCACCCATCTGTGTTCACGTTATGCCCGGAATCTCCTGAAACATCCATGAATCTCATTTCACCGGGACAACGTCCATGCCAATTAACCGTTCGACGACAATTCATTCTTGGACGAAGAGCATGCTTCCCCATTTCCGATACGATGCTTCACATCCTCAATCGATATACTGTCGAAATAGGAAGTCAGCGCTTCCTCACCGCCATCATAGATGCTCCCCATGACATCCTGCATATTAGAGGAGACGATGCAATTGGAACCGGACTCTCCTGAACACCAATTAGGCCCAAGTGAGCCGCCGGCAACCAGACGGTACAACTCTCCAAGCTTGATCTCCTCGCTCGGACGACTGAGCAGGTATCCGCCGTGAGCACCTTCCTTGGTGATCAGATAACCATTCTTCCGCAGCACACTAAGAACCTTGCGTACTCTCGCCGGGTGCGTACCGACGCTATGGGACAGGTCTTCACTGTTCGCCATGCACTCATCCTTCATGGACAGAAAAACCAGACAATGGACGGCAATGGTAAATTCACTGTTCATCACTTACTCCCTTCCCGGCAGCAATCACCGATGTGCTTCAACACAAGGTAAGTTCAACTGTTATTATAGGAATAACAGTTATGTTTGTCAACTTCTGCTCACCAGTTCAACCAGGCCCAGGATTCCCTGTTATAGCAGCATTTATGGTCCTCAAACAGAACAAGGTCATTTTACGAAAGCAATCGCGTTTCTATACAAAATGAACAAAAAAAGTGAGCCAATCGCATCGCGAATGGCTCCAAAAAGATAGACATATGAAAGGGCTTACGTCATCATTATAATCGGTATTCCTCATTTTGAAAACGCTTTTTTTGTAAAGAAAAGATTTTCCTCGATTTTTTTTATTTTATGAGGCCTCTTGCAAAAACTAATGCCATTAGTTATATTACTAATACCATTAGTTTTAGGAGGCCCAATTGAATGAGATTAACTCGTGAACATGACGTTATTCAAATTTCCTTTCTCCCCCGTCTTTTCCCTGTGAACGTCTATCTTGTGGAAGAAGAAGATAGTGTTACCGTTATTGATGCGGGGATGCCATTTAGTCTGAAGGGGATTCTTGCTACTGCCGAATCCCTTGGTAAACCGATCACCCGGATTATTCTGACCCATGCCCATGGCGACCATGTCGGTGCGCTGGATGGCCTCAAGGAGGCAGTCCCTTCAGCAGAAGTCTCTATTTCCAGCCGGGATGCCAAGCTTCTGGCCGGTGATGCTGCCTTGCTTCCCGGAGAACCACAGACCCCGGTGCGCGGCAGTGTGCCGAAAGGCATCCGTACCCGTCCGGACCGGCTGCTGGAAGACGGCGATCGCATTGGCTCCCTGATCGCCGTTGCTTCTCCAGGCCATACCCCAGGGCATATGGCCTTCATGGATATGCGCAGCCGCGTGCTCATTGCCGGCGACGCCTATCAGCTGCATGGCGGCCTCGCCGTCTCCGGCCGCGTGCGCCCGCTCTTCCCGTTCCCCGCGCTGGCAACGTGGAACCGGGAACTGGCTCTGGCCAGCGCGAAGCACCTGGCCGAGCTGGAACCGTCCGTGCTGGCGGTAGGCCACGGACGGATGCTGCGCCAGCCAGCGGCCGCCATGCGTGCGGCTGCGGCTGATGCGGAGCAGCGGCTGCGCCCTGCCGGGGGGCACCTGTGAGCCCGCGGCAGGGGCTGGATCGCGGCACACTGCTAAGTGCCGCGGCCCAGCTTGCCGACAGCGACGGCTTCCAGGCGCTGACGCTGGCCGCACTGGCCCAGCGGCTGGACGTACGCTCCCCGTCGCTGTACAACCACATCAGCGGGCTTCCCGGGCTTCGCCAGGAACTGGCGCTGATGTCTGTATTACAGCTCAGCCAGGCACTTGCCGCGGCTGCCGCTGAACGCACGGGCGACGAGGCCATACAGGCCATCGCCGCAGCTTATATCGGCTTCGTCCGCCAGCATCCAGGACTGTACGAAGCCTCCTTCCACGCTCCGGATATTCATGAACCGGAGCTTGCCGAAGCCAGTGCAGCTACGCTGGACATTCTGCTGCATGCATTGCAGCCCTACCCGCTAACCGAAGCCGAAGCGCTGCATGCGGTGCGCGGATTAAGGAGCCTGTGCCATGGCTTCGCATCCATTGAAGCCCAGGGCGGGTTCAACATGGATTTTGACTCCAATGAGAGCCTGCACCTGACCGTCCAGGCCTTCCTTAACGGGCTGCAGCATTTGCATCAGGACTGACTCTACACCGTAAATATCTGAAAAGGGATGCAGCACGACGCTGCATCCCTCTCTACCTTCGGCCGTTTCTCTACAAACGGTCTTTCTCTATGGCCACACATGCTCTTCGGCTTGAACTTCCTTCAGAATCTGTTTCATGACAGGCACGTACACCTTCCAGTAAAACATATCCGGTATTTCTTTTCGATTCGGTGTAAGCCACTCTCTGATGACATCCCATCCCTTGATCCTGCGCCAGAATGAGTAATGCTCCATCTCTCCGAATGAACCGGTCATATAATACGACTGATAATCTCCATCATTACGAAGGATGGCCGGAAAATCACCCGGGATACCGGCATTAACCAGCTTCTGCCGACCTTCTTGAGTCAGGCTCGTTTTATATCTTGCCAGTATCGATTCTGGCGAATCCGGCACGACAACATCGAACCAGCTGGTATATTGGAACTCCTGCTGAATGCCGCTCCACTGCCTGCCTTCCTCCGTAAAAGACAGCTTGATCTCTGCTGTCTGGACATCCGTGCCGCCACGCAGCACGATGACCCGGCCATCGTCATGCACCAGGAGAATACCTTTTCCGGAGTACGGCCAATCCTGCCCCGCAATACGCTCATAATCCATACGGACCTGTTCAGGCACTTGAACTCGGCTCTGCAGATTGGATATATATTTCCCCCGCCAGCCGCTGCTCTTCAAGCCCAAAATGGGATGAAGCTGCTCCCTGACGTTATCCGATGTCCATAAGAATTGTGTGTTATACTCTGCAACGACTGCGACCCCTTTGCTGGCTGCCTCGCGGATTTTAAGGGCATCATAAACCGTTAACCCTGCGTCCTCCTCGCCTTTCTTCGTTTTGAGACTAACAGGAGGTGCAGCGTTTGTTTTCGATGAAGCCAGATAGATCAGATCGGTTTCAGTTACCTCGTCCGGAAGTTTTTTCGTTATTGAAGAAGTGTCCTCTAGGAGGTTAAGCTCCTCCTCATTTTCGTCATAAACGTATCGTTCTCCGGTCTTCTGTACAATCTTCTGTTGATTCAACAGCCAAACCAGACCCTTATATCCCGGAGATGGTGCATTAGCCTTTGTTTTGTCTATAATCATGATGTTCAGCAGCACCGGTGCTTGAGATTGCCACCAGATCCAGGGGACAACCAGACCGACCGATATCACTGTCAGACAAGCCAGCAACCATAAGGTTAGCGGCCTGTGGTTTCTTTTCATGCTGTGTCTTCCTCCCAGGGTGTCTTGCTTGCTCTCTCTGTGCATTTATATCGTGCTTGATTACCTGATTTGCCCTTGCTCGCATAAATGCACCTGCATTGGACAAAATAGTACAAATTTTCAATACAAACTGTGTTAATCTCGTTATACCGTATTCGGGCAAAATGATGCACTAAGCATTCTATCGGCTTTCTTGGTTTGTGATATAATAGAATCTATATATAGAAACAATAAATTCTATGATTTGTTTGATGATCCGGATGTCCGGAACATATATTATTCCAGAAAGAGGGATATTTCCGTGGCTCAAATCAGTCCGTCTTACCTTCAGATCGGTGCAACCCTGGGTATGCTTATCATGGCATTGCTTGCCATCTTCATCCGGTTGAAAGCCAGTCACAGACCGGTGACCATACGCAAAATTCTGATTCCCCCACTGGGCATGAGTACCGGATTTTTGATGTTTGTTGTACCAGAGACACATTTTCCGTTATGGTGGGCCTTGATTGCATTTTTGGTTGGCTGGTTCATCTTCTCCTATCCTCTCATTCGCAGTACCCGGTTTGAAAAGGTAAACGAGGAGATATTCGCGACCCGTTCCCGGAGCTTTGCCTTCATCCTGCTTGGGTTGCTGGCGGTACGTCTGATCCTGCATGAAGTCATCCAGCAGTACGTTACCATTCCGCAAACCGGCGGATTGTTCTTCCTTCTGGCCTTTGGCATGATCGTGCGCTGGCGGGTATATATGTATAAACACTACAAAGAAGTCGTCGCTGCATCAGCTTGAGTGTAATGAGCGACGAAGTCAAATAAAAGACACGTTCTCGGCATATAGGCATGCGAACGTGTCTTTTTGTTGTTTATCTGGCCTTGCTTCTATGGCATATAGGGGAATGCATGATCTTACTCGGGATCTGCAACTTTCACCAGCTGTTTACCCAGGTTATCTCCCGAGAACAGTCCCATAAAGGCTTCCGGTGTCTGATCAAACCCCTTTACAATGTTCTCCTCGTATTGAATGAGGCCTTCCCTCATCCATTTTGCCAACTTGGCGCGCCCTTCCTTGAAGGACTTGGCATAGTCCCCCAATAGAAAACCTTTCATCAGCGCGGTATTGGTCAAAAGCAATGTCTGTGGTCTCATGCCGATGTCCGGCTTCTCCAAATTGTAGGACGAAATCTGCCCACACAGCGGAATACGTGCATTTCGATTGATATGTCTGAGCACGGCATCCGAGATGTCACCGCCGACATTATCGAAATAGACATCCACGCCGTCCGGACACACCCGTTCAATCGCTGCAGACATATCATTCTCCCGCTTGTAGTTGAGGACCACATCAAACCCGAGCTTTTCTTTCAGATATGCACATTTTTCGTCAGAACCTGCAATTCCAACCACTCTTGCTCCGACAATCTTGCCGATCTGACCTGCGATCATACCGACGGCTCCCGCTGCACCGGATACCACCACCGTTTCGCCATCCTTAGGTTTCCCGATATCCTCCATGCCAAAATAAGCCGTCAGGCCCGTCAGACCGAGGGCACCAAGATAGGCTGTAAGCGGTGCTTCCTCCGTATCGATCAGCGAGAGATCTCCCGTGTTGACAGCCGCATACCGCTGCCAGCCCCACATCCCGGAGACGAAGTCCCCTTTGCGCAGATTGGGCTCTGACGAGTCCACCACTTGTCCAATCGCCCCACCTTTGATCACTTCATTCAGCGCGTATGGAGGTGCGTAAGACTTCGTATCCTTCATACGGCCCCGCATATAAGGGTCAACCGACAAATATAATGTACGCACCAGAACCTGTCCTGCTTCCGGTTCAGGGAGCGGAGTATGAATGAATTTGAAATTATCCCTGGATGGTGCACCTTCCGGACGGGATGCTAGTACGATCTGTTCATTTTGAGACAACTTCATGACCTCCTTGTTGCCAGTG
The DNA here is from genome assembly GCF_002272715.1 of Paenibacillus sp. 7516. NCBI lineage: Bacteria > Bacillati > Bacillota > Bacilli > Caryophanales > Paenibacillaceae > Paenibacillus > Paenibacillus sp. 7516. The sequence goes on along the minus strand of NZ_NPBI01000029.1, from coordinate 51,145 downwards.
GCCTGCGTATAACCCTTATCATCGTATGTGTTATACCACCAGCACAATATGTTATCTTTTCGAGCATTTGGACATAGCTGATCTGGAAGCCACCGTTAGCAATTCAGAATCCCCACGATGCTCTTTCGTATCCCATATGCCAAATACTGACTCTTAATAGTTTAAACCGAAACAGGCGGATCACAAACGTGGGCCGCCTTGAAAACATCAAATATCATTCTATTGCCACAATTGATTCACTATTCCTGTGCTGTCAAAATTACAGGACCATCTGCTGTGATGGCGATGGTGTGCTCGTATTGAGCAGACAGGCTTCCGTCCTGCGTACGGGCGGTCCAGCCATCCGCATCCAGCTTGCTGCGGTACGTTCCGATGTTCAGCATGGGCTCAATGGTAATGACCATGCCTTCTTTGAGGCGGGGACCACGATGTGGTGGACCATAGTGGGGCACCTGTGGTTCTTCATGCATTTTCTCGCCAATGCCATGACCGATAAACTCACGTACGACAGACAAGCCCTCCCCTTCAGCATACGTCTGAATGGCATGGGAAATATCACCAATCCGGTTGCCAACTACGGCAAGCTCAATGCCTTTGTAAAGGGACGTTTTGGTGACATCCAGCAGATGCTGGGCCTCCGGTGTCACTTGACCCACTGCATAAGACCACGCGGAATCGGCCAGCCAGCCATTCAGATTAACGACCATATCAATCGTAACGATATCGCCGTCTTGCAGTACGTATTTTCCCGGAAAGCCATGACAAATCACGTCATTTACAGACGCGCATGTCGCATATTGGTACCCGTTGTACCCTTTTTGCTCCGGTGTTGCGCCATTTTTCTTCATAAAAGCTTCTGCGAACTGGTCAATCTCCTGGGTGGTGATTCCTGGACGGATCATTTTCGCAATTTCTTTATGGCACGCGGCGAGAATTTCACCTGCCTTTTTCATATTCTGTATCTGCTCTTTGGTTTTTAACGTAATCATTCCAACTTCTCCTGTCCGTTATGATCTTATCCTGTCTTCTATTGTAACGCGAAACGCACAAAATAAAAAATTCGTACAATCTGTAAAGCACCAACATCCTATTATACGTCAACCTCGTGTGCAATGAATACCACATTCCATAAAAAACACGAAACCCTCCCCACCAAGGCTGCGTATATGCTTAAAACGGTTGAAGAAGAAAGGATGATTATCCATGTTCAAAAAAATTATTGGTAAACTCATTGATTCCAAATCTTCATCTCACCGAAGGCGCTACAGCTCCTCGGACAGACGCTCCTATAAACGCCACAGCAGCTCCTCAGGCAAACGAAGCTATAAACGATATTCATCGTCCGATATGAAATACAGGGATAACCGCCATGGTTCCGGTTATTACAAAAGCAGAAAATACAGCTCCAGTTAATATGGTGCTGCAATGATGATCTATGCCAATAGGGGATGTTCAGCCAGCCGTATCTCACGGTAGCAGAACATCCCCTATTGGCGTTTCCGATTCACTTTTAATAAGAATCCAGCAAGCGTTCCATCTCGGCCTGTAATTCAGGCGCTCCTTCTGTGTATGCCGGGCGAAGCCCCAGCAGTCTCTCCAGCATGTGGTGCAAACCAGGCGTAAGCTGCAGCTCTTCCTGCCAGCTTGCAGGTGCCTTGCCCTTCTCCGGCTCGTATGCCGAGTACAGCATAAACAGAAGAAAGTGTCCCAGATCCTGCAAATCCTGATCAGGTGCTGCCGGCTCATCCTCCGGCCTAGGCAGTTCCCGCATTCTTCGCTTCAGCTCAGGCAGCAACGGCTCCCCCATACGCCGTGCCAGACCGAAGTCAATCAAATGTACGCGCTCATCACGCAAAATAACGTTGGGTATGCGCACATCCCCATGGATATATCCCCGCTCGTGAACGTGGACCACAGGCTCCAGCAGTTGGAGAGCCAGTACCAAACATTCCTGCTCTGTATATTTACGGCCCTGTTCAAATATACACTGTTCCAGTGTCTTTCCCCGGATATACTCTGTGGAAATGTAGCTTCTCCCCTTATATATGAATGCATGCAGCAGCTTCGGGATGGCCGGGTGATCCATCCGGCTCATCACGTCCGCTTCCCGTTCCAGCAACCGGGCAGAAAGTCTGCCTTTGCTGGGCTTCGATTCCTTTAACGCCACTTCCTCGCCATTCAGTTCGTCCATACACAAATAGGTGAGTCCATAACTCCCCATACCGAGCAGCTCCTGGATTCGGTAACGTCCCGAGATCAGAGAACCTTCCCGCCGGGGACGGTCTGTCCACAGACCAACCAATCTTTGCCAGCTTCGTTGCAGCTCCACTTGTCCTCCCACACCGGCACTTCTGAACTTCACGCGACCCTTCACAGGCACGTTCGAGCAGTCGTAACAGCCAGTTTTCTTGTTGTACTATGGAGCTTATTATATCAGGCTGTCCGCACGAAATCACGGCAGTCCCTCTGCCGTCACGCTTCCTTGTGTTTCTTGGGCAGCAAGCCAAAGAGCATACGCAGCGAAGTCCCTTTCGGTTTGCGTTTACGGCCCTGGAAGCTGCGCAGATTGGTGACCAGTTCACGATCCCGTTCTTCTTCCAGCTTCTCATTCATCCATAGACGCTGCTTCTCCATCTGATCCTGGAGAGCCGTATGCGTATCAGCAAGCTGCTTCAGCGTTAACTCCAGTTCATCCACCCGCTGCTGAAGCATTTGCACACGATCATCCTGTGGCTCGATCATCCCGAAGGTCACTTCATTCACAAGCTGACCCAGACCTTCATAGGACCGAAGATGGCCAGTCGGCTCCGTTTCTTCAGGGAATACGGCAGGCAGCACGGCTGCTGCACATTCCTTCTCAGAAGTCATCTCTACGGTGCTCTCTGGCACATTTGGGGACAGGACAGTCACCACGGCATCTGCAAGCGGCAGATTATGTTCCCTCAGCTCCGTCATTAATCGTTCAATGCACTGAATATCGTCCGATCTGAACAATCTGGACTTGTTGGCGGAACGCTCGAATCGATATCCCTGTTCCTCAAGTGCTGCCGCATATTTACGAAGAGTACTGGCTCCTATGCCCAGGCTCTTGGCCGTTTCCGTCGTTGCTCCTGCTTCTTCAATCATCATTATTCCCTCCCGGAATGAAGTCTTTTGAATTCGAAATGTTGGCTTCAGTGTTCCCTTCTGGAACTGTCATCGGATCGGGTCAACCTGTCTCATGAACAAATGGCTTTTGGTTAGCTTGCCCTATGTATTCGTCAACGTCTGGCTCGATCCCTTTGGCGGTTTTGTTCTGTTTCTGCGGATTCATAAGAACTTTTGTCACGTCTGTTATTCGTAAAAATCTCTCTTTTTCCGACATGGAGGAGGAATCCTGTCACGTCGAATGATGCTGGTGCAGACGCCGTCGGTTTATGAAAACAGGATATTCATGTCAATTTTGTTAACCCCATTACTCCAATACGCTCCCGCGACAGAGGATATCATTGCTGCACTGCTTTTCCATGTGTTATCTTATGTAACGTAGAAACGGATTTCGGCATAAATTAAAGGACTATACTTAACATATGGCTTGAAGTCAGGACAATTACATGATTAGGATATGGGGGTTGAACGACAGTGTTAGGCAAATCAGGTAAAGTGGCGGTCATCGGGGCGGGTCTTGTAGGCTCAAGTTGTGCATATTCCATGATCAATCAGTCGATATGCAGGGAAATCATGATGGTGGATCGGACGTATGACCGTGCTGTGGCGCAGGCGCTGGATTTCTCGCATTGTATGGATTTTACACATAATCGAACCAAAGTATATGCCGGGACATATGCAGATTGCGGAAACATGGATGTCATTGTCCTGACTGCAGGAGCCAATCCAAAAGCAGGCCAGACACGTCTGGATATTCTGGAGGAGGCCGAATCGATTGCAAAAGACATCGTACTCCCCATCATGGATAGCGGATTCAACGGCATCTTTGTCGTCGCAGCCAATCCGGTTGACATAGTAACTTATATGGTATGGAAGTTATCCGGTCTTCCGCGTGAGCGTGTCATCGGTACCGGGACCTCCATTGATTCCTCTCGTCTCAAAACGCTGCTATCTGAAGTGTTCTCCATCGATCCGCGCAGCGTGCACGGATATGCTCTCGGGGAGCATGGGGAGTCCCAGTTCGTTGCCTGGTCCCACGTGACGATTGGCGGCAAACCGATCATGCACATTATGGAGCAGCATAAGGAACGCTTCAAACACCTGGACCTCGACGACATTGCCCGCAAAACCAAAGATGCCGGGTGGGAAATATTCACACGCAAAGGTTCCACCCAATTCGGTATCGGCAATGCACTGGCTCATATTACACGCTCGATCCTTAATGATGAACACAAAATCATTGCCGTCTCAGCCATTCTGGAGGGAGAGTATGGTCAGAGCGGTGTCTGTGCAGGTGTCCCAGCCATTATCGGAGGAAACGGAATTCAGGAAATTATCGAACTGAATCTGGACGCGTCCGAGCGCGAGAAATTCGAGCGTTCCTGTGAGATATTATCAGGCAACATTAATCGTCTGACCTTGGCGTAATTGTTCCGTCAGCCTTACAGACTCATTCCAGAATAAAAAAGCATGAACAATCAAACAGGCCAGCGACCTCCTGCTAGGAGAAATCACTGGCCTGTTTGGATTAACATCTCAGGCTTATATTTAATTCGGTGCCAGCTGAGGCTGATCTGTAGGCCCCCATTGCTGAAGCACACGTTTCAGCTCACTGAGCATCACCGGTTTACTGATGAAATCACGCATACCCATCTCGAGACAGGCTTCCTTGTCTTCCCGTTTGGCATTACCTGTTACGGCAATAATCGCGGGAATACGATCCTGGGGAATCAGACGGTGTACCAGATCGGTTGCCTTGAGTCCGTCCATGACCGGCATGTGAATATCCATCAACACAATATCATACGAATTCTGCGAGATGGCCTCAATGGCTTCAACTCCGTTAGTACATACATCTGTTTCATAGCCAAGCTTTTCAAGATACTCGGTCAAAATTTTCCGGTTCACCGGGTGATCCTCGGCTACCAGGATCCGCATGGCCACCTTGTCACCTTGACGTGTGCGGTCGTGACTGAATTGACGTGCTGTGTCTTCTGACGCGTAATCTACACTTGTTGCAGGTACGGCAAAACGGAAGGTTGATCCTTTGCCGTCCTCACTCTCCACGCCAATACTACCGCCCATAATCTCCACAAGCCGCTTCGAGATGACAAGACCAAGTCCTGTACCTCCATACTTGCGATTAATGACTGGGTGCAGCTGGGAGAAGGATTGGAACAACTGATCCAGCTTGTCCGCAGGAATGCCGATCCCGGTATCTTTCACTGCAAAATCAAGCACGCTATCTTCTGGCTTTCTGCCCTTAACGATATCGACATTGACATCAATGCTGCCCTTGTCCGTAAATTTCAGTGCATTACTGACCAGATTGACCAGAATCTGACGGATACGCATGGCATCTCCCACCATGAACTCCGGAATGGTTGGATTCAGGCGATACCTGATCTGCAGCTGTTTCTCGTCTGCCCGAAGTTTAAACAGCTCCGCCACCTGCTCCAGCATTTTGCGAAGAGAGAACGGTTCGTATGCAAGAGCCATTTTACCGGACTCCAGCTTGCTGAAATCCAGAATATCATTCAGTATATTCAGCAGCGCATCCCCGCTCTCCTGAATAATCTGGGCATATTCCCGCTGCTCTTCCGACAGATCGGTTCCAATCAGCAGTTCGGTCATGCCAACAATTCCGTTCATCGGCGTGCGAATCTCATGGCTTACCATCGACAAAAATTCCGACTTGGCCTGCGCTGCAAGCTCAGCCGTCTCCTTGGCTCGCACAATTTCACGCTCTCCGGTTACATCATTGAACACTATGACTACGCCCTGGATCTGTTCCTGATCAATAATCGGCGTAACCTGGTATTCCACCAAGAAACTGCTGCCGTCCTTACGCCAGAATACATCTTCCTTGACGGAGCGACCTTTTCCATCCATCACCGTCATGTGAATTGGACACTCTTCTTTGGGAAAATAACTTCCATCCGCACGGGAATGATGGATAATGGGATGGGCGTTTTTGCCGATGAATTCTTCCACTTCATAACCAAACATGGAAGCGGCAGCCGGATTCATAAACATGGTGATGCCTTCCGCATCCAAACCATATATGCCTTCCGTGACGGAATTCAGTATCAGTGCATGCTGCTTGCTGAGCTCCTGAATACGCTCCATATAATCCTTGCGTTCAGTAATATCGGACAATATTCCGTATACTCCAACCAGTTCCTGGTCGACGATAATGGGCACATTGATGATGGATGCATCGAACTTCTTGCCCGAGGAATTCACAATGCGAGTTTCATAATGCTGCGGTTTCCCCTGCTTCACCAGCTCAAAATAGGTTCTGCCGCGCCCTGCCTCACATGGATCCAGATTGGATAAAAACGATTGTCCAATGAGTTTGCTGCGCGGAATATTCAGCATTTTGACCAGATTTCGATTCACCGCACTGTACTTGCCTTCGAGATTCAAAGAGTACACCGCAGCCGGATTATGCTCGAACAAGGATTTGTAACGCTGTCGACTCTCTCTCAGGCGTCTGTCTGCATCCTTGTGCTGCGTAATATCCCGGCTTATGCTTACAATCTGAATGCCTCTTCCCCTCTCTCCAGCTACAGGCTTAGCCAAAGTTTCCATCCAGATGTAATGACCCTTTTTGTGTCGCACGCGCATTTTGCAGCCATTGCCAATCTCGGATAGCTCCAGCGGGTCAGGAAAATCTCCGGGATAACAATAATCCTTGAAGGACTTGCCAGTCACCTCTTCCGGCTGATACCCAAGCAGAGGATACACAGATGGAGATACATAGAGCAGCTCGCCATCCAGTGAACTTGTCGTAATGAGGTCTTGAGCATGTTCAGCAAGCACTTGATACTTTTCTTGCGTTTCCTGGAGTTTCCGCTCCACTTCAACGATCTCCGTTATATCTTTGGCAATGCCATAGATGCCCACAACCTCTTCTCCTGCTGTAATGGGTACGTAGGTAATTTCGGCTTGTCTTACAGAACCATTCTTATGATAAAACGTGATGTTGTTACTGACTGAACGACCAGTAATCACCTCACGAATATAGTCTCGCCTCGACTGTTCACTCTCTGGCGGACAGACCTGACTTGGATGAATACGCATCAGGTCATCGAGTGTATATCCTGATATACGCTCTACGGATGGATTGGCATCGATATAGTTTCCATGGATGTCCATCACATATATGGCATCCGGGTGATTAAAAAACAGTGATTGGTAAGAACTTCCCTCAGAAATAATCCGCTTCAGGGTTTCCGTTTTATTAATATCCAAGGCTTACCCCTCTTTTCTCAGCCTTTATCTTCTTCTAACAATCTATTAACGTCATTTGGAGTCTAAAGCATCTACCCACGAATAACCAAGTAAGGCTGCCTAGAAACAGCTTTTTTTATTTTACCAGATTCCAGTCTGACTTTGCTTACAATCTGGTATAAAAATTGTAATATTCCAAATAGAAAAAGGTGGAATCTCCATTTCTTCACTTTAAATCAACTTCTACTGGGGGGCACCATTCCCGTAATCGCATTTGAAAATCTGGATATTAGTTACAATGTCTTAGATACATTATGTATCATTTCAGCTATAATCGATACACAAAGAGCGTACCTGCATCAATATAAACGACTTTTTCAGTACGAAGTAGAACAGGACGTGCCAAAAAACCCCCACGTCCGCACCCGAATACACACTCGGTTGACGGTCTTGGGGGATCTTGATCTGATGAAGATCAGTCTTAAACATCACACCATCTAAATTTCCTTTTTTCTAAAATAGAGAACACCAATAAGTATAAACAGCACCGCACTTCCTCCAACTACGGTAAGGAGCGTACCAAGCGGTACATTGTAGGCCCCGAACCCCCCGCCATCCGTTGGTGTCATCAGCAGCATGGGCTGAGCCCAAGGATAGAATGGACCGATTTTCGCCGAGTTCACAATCAGTATGTTCGGTACAGTCAAGGCAAAATTCAGAGCAAGGGGTGCTGCGAAGCTGCTCCATATTAGGGAAACCAGCATTTGCAGTCCGGCAAGGGGCAGGCAGGCGAACAAGCCGAGCAGTAATTTGCTGATAATTAACGACCATGGTACAGGATCGGTAAGGCCCTGAATCCATCCTGCCAGCAGAATGGATATCAGCAGCAGCAATTGGGTACCCAACAGCAGTAAAATGACAATCGTCAACTTGCCTGCATAAACGCCTGTCCGGGTGAGAGGCAGCACCAGCATTTGCTTCCACCCCCCACCAGCATGTTCAAAGCGGCAGACAAATGAAGTGAATACACCCGTCAGGATCGGCATAAGCAGCATCCCATGCAAAAAGACCATCGTTCCCATCAGAACTTCCCACTGTCCTGATGGCTCACTGAGCAGCCCAATAAGCAAAGCTAACAACGGACTCAGCAGAATCAAGAGCCATACAGGTGATTTGCCCATTTTCAGCCGTTCGGCGGACAGGATTCGGAAATACGTCGTAGCAAAGTTCATCCTACGCCACATCCTTCCTGCTGAAATGCATCATTCCAAGCAGCATAATCAGAATTCCCGCAGCCAGTCCCAGTCCTGCGTACATGAATGGATTCGGCCCATTCCATGCCATCTGTGCCCATGCAAGCGGGAAGATTGGCGAGAGACTGAGTGAAAACATGCCTATGATGGCAAGTACAATGCCAAGGGTAACCGGAAGCGCCTGATTTTTGGCAACCATGGTGAGCCACAGCTCAATCGACAATACGGGAAGCGCTCCAGCCAGCGGCAGCAATCCCAGCTTGATTGCCTGCCCCCATGGGATTTCTCCCGCATCGAAACCGAATACCAGTCCCAGAATCACGATCCCGGCAGTCAAAAGAAGACAAGAGATGACAAGCAATATACACGCCAGTAGGAACTTCGCCAGATAAACTGCTGGTCTTGGAATCGGCATTGCCAGAAGCTGCTTCCATGAACCTTGCTCATGCTCAACATTGGCAATCATGGAGCTCAGGATCGTTGCGCCAAGCATTAAAGCTAGCGGTACAAAAACAATCACATTCTCCAGAAGCCCATTCCACAGGTTATCCCCATATATTCCTTTTAAATAATCCAGACGGAGTCCAAAGTTCAGAGCCTGCATTAGGGTAAGTCCGATGGGTGCAAGGAAGACAAGAAACCAAATGCCCTTGCCACGAATTTTGAGCCAGTCCGACGATAATGCACGCCCCGTCATACCATAGCCCCCTCACCAATGACCCGCATGAAGAGGTCTTCGAGAGACTGACGGTGCTCCTCCACCCTGTAAATGGCATGATCTTGCTCAACCAGTCTGCGTACCAGCAGCGCAATCGCACTGTTGTCCATGTATGGGAATGTAAGCTCAGACCCTTGACGCTGACCGAATTGCCCTTGTTCTCTCGCCAGCTTCATAGCTTCTTCCGGCTCGGAGACAGTCAACCGGATAGAGCTGCCTGTCTGGCTATGCAGGTTTGCAATGGTATCCTGAAGCACCATTTTGCCTTCACGAATAATCCCTACCCGACTAGCCATCTGCTCCACCTCACTAAGCAAGTGACTGGATACCAACACCGTAATGCCATGTTCCAGCGGCATGCGTTTAATTAACTCGCGGATCTCCTGAATACCGGCGGGATCCAGTCCATTCGTTGGTTCATCCAATATCAACAGTTCCGGCTGACCCAGCAAGGCACTTGCAATCCCGAGTCTTTGCTTCATTCCAAGTGAATACCCTTTAACCGCGCGCTTTGCATCCCTCGTCAGATCGACTATGGACAATACCTCGGCAATTCTGGATTTGGGCACATTCAGGATCCGCCGCAATGCTTCCAGATTTTCAACTGCATTCAAATGCCCGTAATAAGACGGATACTCTACCAGCGAACCAACACGGCGCAAAATATCCATGCGATCCTTGCGAATATCTTTATCGAAGACACGAATGACCCCTTTTGTCGGTTTGATCAAGCCCAGCAGCATGCGAATGGTTGTTGTTTTACCCGCACCGTTGGGCCCCAGAAAACCGTAAATATCCCCCTTCTTGATATGCAGATCCAATTCACGAACCGCCGCACGATCCCGATATGTTTTCCATAAATTAGCCGTTTGAATAATGTTATCACTCACTGTTTAATCACCTCGGATATCATCGTAACCGTCCAAGGTTAAAACTACAGTTGTCCGAAGTTTAAGATTAGTTTAAATCGTGCTAGGTCAGACCATAGGTCAATAGATAAATATCCGAACTCCTTCGGGTGAGCTATCCACCTTCTTACGCAGGCCCATCTCGCGAACGAGCAGATCCACAATGGACAGCCCGAGACCCGTACCTTTCGTCCCCACCTCTTGCTGCATGCCCGGACCCTGATCCCGAATAACCAGAGCGGTTCTGTCCTGAATCCGTTCAGTGGATATGCCAATGTATTTTCCGTCTCCTGCATACCGAACCACGTTCTGAAACAGGTTATCCAGAATACGACGCATGCCCTGTTCATCCACACGCCAGATCAGCGGCTCATCCGGCAGATCAATATCGATGTCGAACTGCTCTTTCTCCCATACGGGATACCATGCCGCAGCCGTTTCCCTAACGATCCGGAAAACATCTTTCTCTTCCAGCTTCAGCGTGTACTTACCACTCGCAAGCAGATTGTACGATAACATGTTATCAATAAGTCCGCTTAGATCATCCATCTTGGACTCCATGCGTGACAATGAACTGATGCCCTTATCACTGAGCGCTTCCTTGTGAAGAGCATGCATATGCCCACGAATGACCGTTAGCGGCGTACGCAAATCATGGGAAAGTCCTGCAATGAGACGTTTGCGGAACTGCTCCTCCTCACGTTCCCTGTGACGGCTTTCCGTCAGCTGATACACCATCTGATTAAATGAGTCTTCCAGCTGACCAATCTCGTCGGATCTGCGAATATCGACAGGAAGCGGTATGCCTTCCTTACCTGGCGTAACCATGGCTGTCTGCAGGCGGATCAGCCGTTTGCGAATCCGTGCAAAAAACAGAATCGACATCACAATAAAGAGTAGAAAAATAATCGTCATCAGCAAGCCAAGATATAGAAGCTCCATCGGCCAGTTGCTCTGAGATTGTTGGAGCAGATATCTAGGCACTTCAATGACCATGAAGCCTTTTCCCTTGTCCTGATTGCCACCACCTATAAATGAAACAACGGTTAGCGGGTCACGGTAGACAGCTTCCTTCATGAATGCCAGCGTGTAGGATGCATCCCATACTGCGGGAATGCGGGTTTCTACCTTTTTCTGATCATCCAGCGGCCATTTCAGAGTAGTCAGGGTTGATCCATTTACCGGAGTTTCAATTACTTCTACGCCTTCACCTCCAAGTATAAAAGCGGTTTTCCCATTCTCATCCACTCTGTACACTGAAGATTTGGGATACTTGGCATGTAACTGCTTCATGCGATCGTCGATCTTGGCAGGCGCTGCCTGACCCAGCTTCTTCGATTCATTGGACCAGAGATTGCTTATGTGCGTAACGTCACCGTAAGGAGCGGCGTTGCTCTTGCTCACGTTATTAACGACCACGACATAAATGACAGAAGTGATCGGAAGAACAACGGGGACGAACAAAACCGCACACAGGATCAGAAGCATATAACGGGACATCAGCGAGCGGCCGAATCGGAGCTTTCGTTTTTCGTTCTTCTTTCCTGCGCTCTGTTCTGCCCGATTCTCTTGCTTTCTGAACCGCCTGATCATGGTTTCTTCACACGGTATCCAACCCCGCGAACGGTTTGAATGACCGACGGATTGGCCGGATCCCGTTCAAGCTTCTCGCGCAGATGGCGAATATGTACCATTAAAGTCTTATCCCCATCCAGATAAGGCTCGTTCCAGACAGCCTCATAAATCTGTTCTTTCGTACGGATCATGCCCATATGCCTGAGCAGGTACGCGAAGATGTGAAATTGTTTGCCTGATAAAATGATCTCCTCCCCCGTCTCCTCATTGACGATCCGATTGTCCTTCTCATAGATGGACAGGTGATCCAGCTTCAGGGCAGCATCGGACGAAACGGTAGTTCCTGCCTTGCGCAGCTGTACTTCAATGCGTGCAGCGAGCTCATCGGGGTGAAACGGCTTAGTTACATAATCATCGGCAAAATCAAGCCCATGCAGCTTGTCATCAATGGATGTTCTGGCCGAGAGCATGACGATGGGCACGGAAGGATGTTCCTTTTTCAGCCGCTGTCCTACCGTAAATCCATCCAGCCCAGGCAGCATGACATCCAAAATAATCAGTGAGCAGCCCCCAGCAGCTTCGGCTGCCCCCTCACCGCTTCCCAGCCATATGACCTCATAACCTCGTTCCTCCAGGTCAGCCCTGACCCATGTCGCGATTTCCGTATCGTCCTCAATGTATAGCAGTTTTGTTTTCATGCGTAGATTCGTTTCCTTTCTGTACCCTTTGGGTTAATTATATATCTGAACATATTGGAGTAAGCTGTATGTATGAACGAAGCACCATCTAAAGGGATTACATCGTTACTTTCATTAGTATTATACCTTAATCTTCAGCTACAGAAATGCCATGCCTGATGTCCATGATGTACATATGAAGTGAATAGACGGGAGGAATTTTAACATGCTGCTGGAAGCCATCTATCATCAACCCAAACGGAACTGGGCATATGCCTACGATAAGGATACTGTTCGCCTGCGCCTGCGTGCCAAAAAGAATGATCTCACCGAGGTATACGCCATGACTGGCGACAAATACGCATGGGAAAATACCAAAAAGCAAATCTCTTTAACCAAATTCACCTCAGACTCTATGTTCGACTACTATGAAGGGGAAATAAAGCCTCCGTACCATCGTCTGAAATACTCCTTTTTGCTCAAAAGTGGGGACGAGCAGATCTGGATGTCCGAAACGGGTTTCCAGGAAGACGAACCAGACGATACGGGGCAGATGTTTCAGTTCCCCTATATTCACCAGGGTGCGGTCTTTACGCCGCCTGAGTGGGTCAAGGATGCGGTTTTCTATCAGATCTTCCCTGAGCGATTTGCCAATGGCAATCCGGAACTGAATCCGGAGAATGTTGAACCATGGGGCGGCGAGCCTACACCATCCAACTTCTTTGGAGGTGACCTCCAGGGTGTGATGGATCATCTGGACTACCTCAGTGAGCTAGGCATTAATGCCATTTATTTTACCCCCATCTTCGAAGCAACTACGAATCATAAATATGATACCGAGGATTACCTCCAGGTAGATCGGCATTTTGGTGATGCAGACACCGTGAAACGCTTGGTCAAGCTGTGTCATGAACGCGGTATCCGGGTGCTTCTCGATGCGGTATTCAATCATTCCGGGAAGACGTTTGCCCCATTTGTGGACGTACAGGAGAACGGGGAGAAGTCCAAATACAAGGATTGGTTCCATTTTCATGAATTCCCTCTGGATGTGAAGGATGGCATCCCTACGTATGAGACCTTTGGATTCGAGCCTCACATGCCGAAGCTGAACACGGAAAATCCAGAGGTGAAGGACTATCTGCTGAAGGTAGCCGAGTATTGGATCAAGGAAGTGGGCATGGACGGCTGGCGGCTGGACGTTGCAGACGAAGTGGATGATGCATTCTGGCGCGATTTCCGCCGGGTGGTCAAGGCTGCGAATCCAGAGGCGTATATTCTCGGAGAAATCTGGAATGAATCCTCGGCCTGGCTGCAAGGCGATCAGTTCGACGCTGCCATGAACTATCCGTTTACCGATGCCGTGAATGGTTTCTTTGTCAAAAATAAAATGAATGCCGAGACGTTCGCGAATTCCATCGGACGGCAGCTGTCACGTTATCCGCTGCAAGCCAGCGAAGTGGCGTTCAACCTGCTGGACAGCCATGATACGCCAAGACTGCTGACGCTGTGTGAAGGCGATCAGCGCAAGATGAAACTGGCCGCATTGTTCCAGTTCACTTATCTGGGCACGCCGTGTATCTATTACGGAGACGAGATTGGGCTGGATGGCGACCAAGATCCGGGCTGCCGGAAATGCATGGAGTGGGACGAGGCGAAGCAGGACCGTGAGTTGTTCACCTTTTATCAGCAGCTCATCGCTCTTCGCCATGCCCATCCCGCTCTCCGTGCAGAAGGTCACGTCCGATTCCTGCAAGCCCGTCCTGAGGGCAGCCAGCTTGTTCTCGAACGCCAAAGTGAGGATGAACGCATTCTCGTTCTGTTCAATCGTTCGGAGGAAACGGCGATCATTGAATTCGAGGCGGGTGCGGGCGAATGGACCGAATTGTTGGACGGTAACCACCGCACGGCCAGGGACGGCGATGTTCTCGCTGTTGAACTACCTGCATACGGTTATGCCGTGTTAAGTACGGATATCGGTCAGGAATAAACTTAATATTTATTTTTCATCCTCGTAGATTACATGAGCTTTCTCCTGTAAAGCCCGGAGTTAGGCTGAAGCGTTTTTCTCTTTAAATAAAAAAAGCGTCCTGCATGACCTGTAAAGGTCAGCGGACGCTTTTCTCCGTTTTGTCCCGTATAATAAATTCTATCCTATCGGCTTTGTTCTACGCCTGCTCTTTCGAGTCATCCTTCGTGTTCTGTGGTTCGGACTCTGCTTCAGGTTCCGCACGCTTCGCTTTGGGTTTCGCCAGCTTCTCCATCATTTTCCGGCCTGTTGGCGTCTGGGCCAACCCGCCCTGCGCTGTCTCGCGGTGCCTGCTCGGCATCGCACTTCCCACTTCCAGCATGACGTCAATGACTTCGTCCGATGGAATGGCACTTCTTACCCCGGCCAGCGCCATATCGGCCGCAGCCAGTGCCGTTACCGCACCGAGTCCGTTGCGGACGATGCATGGAATTTCAACAAGCCCTGCAACCGGATCGCAGATGAGGCCCAGTGTATTTTTTAACGCGAGACCTACGGCATGAACAACCTGCTCCGGCGTCCCTCCGCGCAGCTCCACCATTGCACCGGCAGCCATGCCGATCGCCGAACCGACTTCTGCCTGACAGCCACCCTCTGCACCTGAAATAAACGAGTTATTGGCAATAACATATCCGATTGCACCTGCACAGAATAAGCCGTTCACCAGATGCTCATCACTCCATCCGAATCGCTCCTGGGAGCTGATGAATACACCAGGGATAATCCCGCATGAACCAGCCGTCGGTGTAGCCACAATCCGGCCCATCGATGCGTTGACTTCAGATACACACAGGGCATAAGCCATTGCCAGTGCGGAAGCGTCACCCGAGCAGGTTTCGCCCTGGCGAATATATTGGGCCATCTTTTTGCCGTCTCCGCCAGTCAAGCCACTGCGCGAAGTGGTGTCCTCCGTCAGTCCTTTCTGTACAGCCTCTTTCATCACCTGATAATATTCCGACATCTGCCGCACAACGTCTGCTTCCGGCGTATTCGTCTCCTGAACCTGCTCCTCGATCATTAGCCGCGCAATGGTTTTGGATTCAGCCGTACAGATCGTATTCAGCTCATGCAAGTGCTTAAACCGCATCCGAATCAACCCCTCTCTTCAAATCAATGACGCGAATATCCAGCACATGATCCAGTGAACGCAAGCGTTCCAACATCTCGGCACTTGGTGCTCCGTCCATTTCCATCGCTGTTAGCGCTTCGCCATCCCGGGCTTTCCGGTCTACCTGCATATACCCGATGTTAACCCCTGAGGAGCTGATCGTAGACGTCACGGAAGCAAGCACCCCTGCCTTGTCCGCATGACGCAGAACGAGTGTGGGGAATTCCCCGCTGATCTGTACCCGGAAATCATTAAGCGCATGCACCGACACACTGCCGCCGCCAATCGAAGCACCAACGAGTGAACATTGACGCTCACCATGCCACAACTCAATTTTGACCGTATTCGGATGCGGAGCAGGCAGTCCACTTGTATAGAACTCAACCTTCATACCCGCTTGTTCGGCATACGCCTCGGCGTCTGGTATACGTGGATCATCCGTGACATAGTCAAGCAAACCACCAATTAACGCCAGATCCGTACCGTGACCTTGATACGTATCGGCAAATGAGCCGTACAGTGTCAGCCTGGCACGTTCAGGCGTACACCCCAGCCACTGCCTTGCAATTCTCCCCAGTCTCGCTGCCCCAGCTGTATGTGAACTTGAAGGGCCCGTCATCGACGGACCAATAATTGAAAAAACATCTTTAAATCGCATCCTGCACCCCTCCATATCGTCATATCCATCCAGACATGCACCATAATGTTCCTTAATTACTGAATGATGACATCAAAAAAGGACAGTAGAAGGCCTTAGGCCCTCTCTCTGTCCTCGTTACCTGAGAGTTTCATGATCAGAGGCCGCCCCAAGGGGTACCCTACTCATCATATACCCCTTGGGTGGCGCATTCGCGCACTCTCCAGAGTTGCGTCCAACGATGGTACTTTTACCTGAGAGATTAACCACCTGCGCCGGGTGCGCAGCGGCTTGCTCCTTCGGTGCCTGGCAGCCTACTGAAACCAATGGCCTGCCCAGGTCTCTCCCGCTCGTTCTCATCCGCTGTATCGTATATATTCGCTTGAACACATATCAAACGTTGTCCTTATGAGATTGATCATTCATATAACAGATTAATATGCAACACACGTAATGTCAACAAAAGTAACGCATCATTATCATCTTGGTAAAATTCCTCTAATATTATATGCAGCTTTCCACAGAATCGTTCAGTTTTCAATAGGCTATAGACTAGCTGTGGAGAGATTTTGATTTTGATGATGAGCTGTGATCCTTATAATATGACTGTCTTGAAGGAAGCCAGCTCGTAAGCCATAACAGGAGGGAACCCAGCATCAGAACTGCCGAAACGACCGTATATACGGTTCGAAGAGAGATCATTTCGGCAACTACACCCATGACCAAAATCGAAATGACCTGCAATGCACTCAGCATGAGTCCAAGTACGCTGCTCATTCGCCCCATCAAGTCTACCGGTATATTATTCTGATAAAAGGTGACCAGTCCCGTGTTTGCCGGCGCCGAACACAACCCAAGCAGAATAAAGGCGAATGCGGCAAGCTCGAACGAAAACGAACGAGCGAACAGGAAATAGCCAAGCGCAACTAAGAGCACGCCCCCGCCCATCATGTGACGTATGGACAAGTGTTTGGCGAACAACCACACCAGCAGAGAACCCGCCATGTATCCAGCTCCAGTAACACTCATCAACGCACCATACTGTGACTCAGACAGGTTCATGACTTGACGGATAAACACCACTTCCTGTGCATCCAGCGACATACCAATAACAAGAATAATCTGGAATAAGGCATAGATACCTACCACATATCCTGCTTGGCGACTGAATTGCATTACGGCCCGCCAATCCTGGGCGATCAGGCGAGGGGTCAGCCTTGTCCTACCGCCGCTCTGCTCTCCAGTGCCCAGCCTTGGCAGAAACATCAGGACGAGCACCGACACAACAAAGGAAGCTGCATTGGCATAGATCGCCGCTACAGGAGACAGATAGATTAACATGACTCCGGCTATGGCCGGACCGGTAATAAAAGCACCTGAGCTGATCATCGCCTGCAGGGAATTGAATCGCTTGCGCCGCTCTGCAGGAACCAGACGGGTGATGTACACCTGCGAAGAAGGTACGAATATGGATGACGACATGCTGACAAGAAACATGATGCCGTACATCATCCATAGACTGGGCATCAGCGGAAGCAATGCCACGAGCACAGCTCTCACCACATCCGCCCCAATCATCAGCTGCCGCTGGTCGTAGCGGTCAATCAGACTGCCTGACCAGAACTTGGTGCATACCGAGGCAATCGGCGAGATAATCCACAAGCCTGCGACTGCCGCCGGGGACTGTGTCATGTTAAGCACCATCAAATTAATGGCCACAATGTAGATAAAATCCCCCAGATTGGATATGCCTACTCCGCCCAGCAGCAAGCCGGCATGTTTCCATCCACCTGACTCGGCGCCCTTCCCTTTCCCCTGATCACGATCATTACTCATCCATTATATCCCTCCCGGATTCATTCCTTAAATCATTCAATGCACTGATTTAAAACCCAATAATTGTATTATCTCCTATTTGATCCTTTTTCGCAGTAAAAAAATGGACAATGCCTGCGTCGATCATCATGTTGTGCAAGACTTCCCGTACAAAAAAGACTGCCCTTAATCTGGCAGTCTCAAGTCGTTTTAATCTAAGATGCTTTCTATATCATTTTTGGGCCAAATCCGAAGCCTGCCGAAACCATTCTTTTACGGCATTAGCCTGGCCATATTCCAGGAATATGGCTTTGAAGCCGCTCCGATTTACCATCAGCCTCGCCCGAACGGATAACAAGGACTTGCTTCGCTGTCTTCGGGTAGCAACTGTATCTACTGTGACCACATGAGGCCGGCGCATCAGCGCTGTTCTGCGGGAGATGGCCCGGTGGCGAATGGTTAGCAGCTTGCCCTGAATACTCAGCCCTTCATCCTTGAAGCACCCGTATCCCCAAACGGCACATAAGGGAATAAGGAGAAATAGAAATGCACCCATCGGGCCCAGAAACACCGTCCCCGCTGTTCCCAGCAGGGCTGCACCAAGCAGTTTCCAGCGCAAGAATAACCAGCGAGCTCGGTCCGGGGGTCTGTTAGCGGGTGGCTGCATGACGAATTGCGGTACAATTCGGGCAAGCAGCTCATTGACATCGCGGAGCGGCAGCAGCGGATGAAGCATCATTTTTTTCTCCATCTCTGAAGTCAAAACAAAAATCTCCACCTCGGCATAACCAAACGGCTGTCGCAGCAGTCCCTCCCTGATCTCCACCGCCTGGACCTTCCCTGGTGAGAACACATGCTTCTTTCGGTCGAGCAATCCGGAAACAATCGTAATATTACCGCCTTCCTGCTCGACCGTGAATCCGGCATACTTTATCGTGAACAGGACAGCAGACAAGATCCAGGCCAGCAAAAACATGACAGGAACTAGTCCGAGCCACCAGATCGCTGGCAGCTGTCCAGCCCGCTCAACCAAGCTGCTGTAGAAATGCGCAGGGAGCAGGTCATCTGCGAAGGAATAAACCCCAGTTCCGAATACGACGACGAGCGGCAGATTCATCGTGGTCAGCGCTCCGGCAAACAGTCTTCCGGCTGACAGCCGAAGCAAAACCTCCCGTTCTGGCTGCATAAGCGGAGCGGATGCCTGGATGTGCTTCTCCTTTTGCTCAGGAGATTCCCCCTCTTCATCTGAGTTAAGATCTTCAGCATGTTCAGCTGAGAGAGGTGCTTCCGCTTTCTTCACAGCCTCATTCCGCTTCTGATATAACCATTGCTCTATCCGCTCGGCCTCCGCAACTGCGAGAGCGGGCAATACACCATCGGCCTCTTTGCTGCCGCCCGGCGTCTCAATCTTGAGCTGTGCCAGCCGGAGCAAGCGCTGAATCAAAGGCTGCTGTGTCTGGATGGAGTGAATACGGCTGAAATAGATCGATTTCTCCTCCCGGACAAAGATGCCCTGACGCAGCATAATCCGATCATCCTGAAGCGTGTAGCTGAATTTACGCCATTTAAACCACCCATACAGAATAAACGGAAGCGTAAATAGAACAATGGCAGCAGCATAACCATACCAGGGAAATTTGCTCCAGTTCACGCCTTTGATGATGAGTAGAACGAGGATGGGAATGATGGACTTCATTACGCTAAAAAAGGGAAATAACATGTACAGCTTATGTAGATGCTTTGGTTCATTCATCGGGATCTTCCACCTTCGCCAGATGTCCGATACTGCGCTTCAATTGCTCTGCTTCCTCTCTTTCCAGTCCTGCGATATGGAGTGTGGCTGCGGCAGTAACGATGCTGACCTTGGCAAGTCCATACTTTCGCAGCAGCGGACCGCTCTCCAGTTCCACCTGCTGTACACGCGTCATCGGCACAATCGTATCCGTATGCCATAACCAGCCGGAATGGATCTCCACTTCATCCTCAGCCACCCGAAAACTAAAGTGTCGGTGCCGCAAGCCGGGCAGAATCCATGTGTACCAGACCAGTGAAATAATAAAAAGCCCTAAGCCGATCCAGCCCGGCCACAGCACCCAGTCTCTAACCCATGCGATCATCAGATATCCAGCGGCCAAAAGAGTCAACAGCCCATTGACCATAAGGGCCGTCAGGGCTGTAGCTTGTTTCGCTTTGGGGTGGAGACGTCGCAGTTCTCCGTTGTTAACCTCTGTGTAATCCATTGCGTGACTCACACTCTCCTACCATTCAAAATTAAGGCTGATTAGGAAGCTTCAGATCCTTCGCCCAATCCTGAAGCTTCTCCTTCGTCCATTCCTCGTTCTCACCCATGATGGAGTAACGCAGCCCATTTTCAGTCCATGATATGTTTCGTATGCTCTTCATATACGAACCCTCGGTATCCCGAACCTCTACCTTGGACTCATCAGGCAGCAGTGTATCATCCACATTTTCATCCGGTGCCTTGAATACGGACAGACTCACTTCAACCTTGTCGTTGTTGACGTAATACAAAGTCACTTCATCCCTGCCAAACTCTCCGCTTGATGAAAACATCTCCACCCGAGACAGCTCAAGTTCACCGCTCATATCCTGTAAAAAGGGTTGGCCCAACGCTTGTTCGGCTTCTTCCAGACTCACTTCCGAACTCTGGCTCAGATCGTTCAGATCTTTCACTTCCACTTCTTCGGGAATGTCGATTACGAACGTATCCTCCGAAAATTCGGGATCATATTGAATCGGATCATAGACCATTTCTGACTTTTCATCACCATATGTGCTGATGACTTTAACAATCATCCACGTTTTGGGGTCAACCCAATATTCGGAGGAGATGGATAAGGTGCCATTCTCTTTCGGCATCAGCTTGATGTGAATGACTTCCTGTCCGTGAAGCTCTTCCTGTCCCATCATATCCACATCATGGGAATCCCGCAACCGTTCCAGCTGATCCACCAGCATCTGCTTTTGAGTCTGTTCTGGCTGTTGTCCCGTGGCAGCTACGTTCATCGAATAGGCCGTACCGGTCTCTTTTTCGTAAATGGTGATATCTGTTCCGTTATTGACCGCGTAGCTGACATGGCCATTCTCCTCTGTTTCGGTGCGCTTACGCCCGGTCTCTCCGTCAACCCATTCCTTAATGTGCATGGTGTGACTCAATTTATCATCCGACCACACTTTCATTACACCTTCGGCATAGTAGGAAGCGGGCTTCGTTTCTGCAGTGACGACCTTCTCGATCATCTCATCACCAGACAGGCCAACCAGATCCTTCTCAGCGCAGCCTCCGAGCAGTGACCCCGCAAGTAGCGCTGTACCGAGCATCATCCAACCTTTTTTCATCATTATCGTTCATCCTCTCTCATTTCGTTTAAGGGCATTACAACTCGGGCAATCGACATGCAGCCAGCGTGCCATATCCTTCAGCCGACCACATGCGCATCTCACCTCCATGCTTGATCGCAATCCGTTTGGCTATGCTTAATCCGAGACCCGAACTGCCCGCATACGCCTTCTCTTCCTGATTCTGATGTTGAACATAGGGTTCGAAAATACGATCCAGCTGTTCTTCGGGAATAGCAGTCCCTTCATTTTGCACCAGAATTAATGTTGCCCCCGTTCTGTACTCATTCAGCTCCTGCGCCAGTGTTGGAATAACCCATTCGGGCAGCGGCTGATCTGAAGCAATCACACCCAGACCCATCAAACCGTTCTGGCTTGTATGACGCAGTGCATTGTTGATCAAATTATCTGTCAGACGCATCAGTTGTTCGGGATGAAGCCGGTACAGGCAGTCCGTGCGGACAGCCGTTCTCACCTCAATCTGTCCACGCTCGGCAAGTCCCCCGTAACTTCCAAGCAGCATATCGAAGAACTCTTCTCCTTCCACCTCCACCATGGCCATCTCCAATTCACTGGAACCCAGCGCCGTATACATTTCAAGTTCACCAATCATGTGTTTCATCCGTTCCACATTACCAAACAGCACATCCCGGTAGTCCCGTCTCTCTGACGGCTCCAGCGGAGCATCCACACTGAGTGCCTCCGCATAGGCACTGATGGACATTAATGGCGTCTTCAGATCATGAGACAGCGAAGCGACCATGAGCTCTTTCTCTTTTTGCTCCTTCTCCACCTCTGCCTGAGTCTGCCTGACTTTCTCCTGCATCGCATCAAATTGCTCCAGCAGCATGCCCATTTCATCCCGACGTGCCGGCACGCTATCTACGGGGACCTCACCCCGCGCAAACGCATGCATTCGGCCCATCAGATGTCTCATCGGACGGAAGAGCTTTCTGGATAGCAGCCAGAGCACGGTGCCATATAACAGGATGAAAAAAATACCAGCGAACCCAACAACCCAGGCTGTCCGAACCGAGATGCCCTCCAGCCATTCTCCGCGAAGCATGGTAATCTCGTAAATGCCAATCAGTTCACCCTTTTCCCATACCGGCTTTTTCAGCGTAAACGTGCGATGACGAATCTGCATGTCGTACAGATCACGATATAATTCCGAACCCCTTACCGTATAAGCTCCGGCAGCCCAGGTATCTCCGCCGGATGTATACACCCGGATCCCTGAAGGCAGATAGAGGTCAACGTTCACTTGATCACTAACAAGTCCGGAGAGCGAAGCATAGGCATCCGAAGATTGCAGACGGTACAGGCCCGGATCGGACAACCTCTTTTCAATGGGAGCCAGCCGCCCGGTTAATTCTACATATTCCGCTACGGAGCGCTGGTCATTATAGTAGTTGTACAGGGAGAAGAGTGCCCAACCTGCAGCGACAGGAAGCAGCATCACAATGAGAAAAGCAACCATCAACCAGTACTTCAGCTTCATTCTGCTATATCTCCTATAAATCGGTATCCGCTGCCCCACACGGTCTGAATCCAGCGTGGTTGATGTGGTTCGTCGCCCAGCTTGGCCCGCAGGCTTTTGACATGGACGGTAACCGTACCTGAGCTTCCTACTGCCGGCTGGTTCCACACATGTTCATACAGCTCCGCTTTGGTGAATGCACGGCCCGGATGAGAGGCGAGCAGCGTGAGCAAAGCCCACTCCTTGCCCGTCAGTACGACATCTTCCCCGTGAATTTGCACCTGTTGATTCAATGGGTTGATCGCCAATCCGTCGTTGTACGCTTGATGGGTCGCTTCCGGTTTGATGCCCTGATATCGGCGATATCTGCTCAGATGGGATTCAATGCGGGCTGTAAGCTCCGCCAGGCTGAACGGCTTGGTAATATAATCGTCAGCGCCCAGACCAAGCCCTCTAACCTTGCTCTCCTCTTCGATGCGTGCACTCATCATGAGCAGCGGAACGTCGCTGATCAGCCGGATATTTTTACATACCGTGAACCCGTCCATCTCCGGCAGCATCAGATCGAGCAGGACCAGCTGATAGGTCCCCTCCCTGAAATCTTCCCAGCTCTCCAGGCCGCTTGAAGCCCAGGTCACCCCATATCCCTCACGCCGAAGATGGTCCATCAAAATACGGGCAATTTCCGGATCATCCTCCACCAGCAGTATGTTCACGTTGTCTCTCATCGCTGCTTCATCCTCCCATGACTGTATTTTAACGAAATACACCTTTCTCTCCTCAGAGTTTATACTTTCTTCATAAATGGTTCTTGAAGCAAAAAGCTAAGAGTATACAAAAAGAGCCCCCTGAGTTCAGGACGCCCCAATTATATTGGCTGAAGCATGTGGTCATAATGTTGTGATGCCGTAATGCCTTCATTACTGTATTAGATAATGATCTTATAATTCATAGAAGATACTGCGGTTCTCGACGTAGGGTCTGCAGTATTTGCTGCAGAGCTTCGGCATCCGATCCTTCATCCATTCATGTCTGGACTCGTTGGCCATCTGGAAGGCAAAATAACCGAACGTAAATATCAACATGAATCCTTCCATCAACCTGATCTCTTGTTTGGTGAGCGAAGCTGTTTGTTTGATATACCCCGACAGGAAGATATCCCGTTCTTCCCTGTTGAAGATCAAGGCCGCACCTGCAACATCGAAAAGATAATAGCCATAACCATATAAGCAAAAGTCGATCATGGAGATTCCCTGTTCCGTCACCAGCAGATTCCCCCGGGTAATGTCACCATGAATGACTCCCCATGTCTCTGGGCCAATAGGATATGCTTCCAGCTGGTTGTTGATATTCGCAAATGTCTCACGTATCAAAGCAAAGTCCTCAGGTGTAAATATGCCCAATCTGACGCCTTCCTCAAGCTGCCCAAGCATGTTCAGATTTTCCTTCATACTTCCATATGATGGACGAACTTCAGTCTGGCCTGACCAGCCATCCTTCGCTTCTGGTCCGGTGCTGGTTGTATCAGGTTTATCCTGTACGCGACCATACTGGTGAAGTGTCTGCATCTGCATCCCTAGGTCATGAATCTGCTCTGTTGTCAGCTGCTCCCCTTGCTGAATGTCCCTGCCCTCAATCCATTCAAGCATAGTGCAGCAGATTTCCTCCCCGCTTTCTAAGAAGCAGACAGTAACCCAATCTCCCGACAGATTACGAACAGGGCTCTGCACGCGTAATCCGGTAGATAATTTTAATTCATGAAGAAGACTCATCTCCGCTTCCAGCGCCGGAAGTGTATGTTGAATACCGGTCATGCTTGCATAAGCAGCTTTATGTATACGCAGCAGATACTTCTGCCCACTTGCTTCGTCCATAATACGATATGTCAGGTTCTCATTGTGACGGATAAAGGAGGCCGAGGGCTTTCTTAAGGGGTAGCGTGTTATCGCATCCTTTACCAAGTTGTCCAGGAATCGTTCGCGGTCCGTTGTTATCATCAACATCTCCTTCAGAATTCTAGATATTTCAACTCGTCATCTCTACCTTCAGAAACATGGATCTCTGTACTACTCATCTTGTAACTCTGGTTATCGTAGCATGATTGTTTTTGTTATGGCAAACTCTACCAATATTAAAATATAAAAAGCATAACCCCAAACGTTGTCGTTTGGGTGCTATGCTTTCTTCTCTGTTTATTGCTTTATATTATACTCCATCCAATGTCATGCACTTTCCTTAACCGAAACGTCCCATAATGTACTCTTGTGTCAAACGGTTATCGGGGTTGGTGAAGATATGTTCTGTATCCCCGTGCTCAATCATGCTTCCCAGATAAAAATACGCTGTATAATCCGAGATGCGTGCTGCTTGCTGCATATTATGGGTTACGATTACGATTCGGAGATCCTTCTTAAGCTCGGAAATGAGTTCCTCTACTTTACCCGTCGATACCGGGTCCAGCGCGGATGCCGGCTCATCGAGCAGCAAAATCTGAGGATCAACAGACAGTGCACGGGCAATACACAGACGCTGTTGTTGTCCACCAGAGAGAGACAGGGCCGACTCATTCAGTCGATCCTTCACTTCATCCCACAGCGCGGCGCGGCGCAAGCTTTTCTCCACGATTTCATCCAGTGCCTTCTTGCCTTTGATACCGCGGTAGCGGGGGCCAAACGCGATATTGTTGTAGATGGACTTATGAAATGGGTTAGGCTTCTGCCACACCATGCCGATTTTCTGGCGCAATTTGATCACGTCGGTGCCTGGCTCGTTCAGGTCTTTACCATCCATCCAGATGTGTCCCTCTGTACGGGAACCGGAAATCTCATCGTTCATGCGGTTGAGGGACCGCAAAAACGTGGATTTACCGCAACCGGAAGGTCCGATCAGCGCTGTAACGCTGGCTTCAGGAAACGCGAGGCTGATCTGCTTAACTGCCTGGAAATGCCCATAATATATGCTTAACTGTTCCGTACCAAAAGGTATGGCCATGTTGGTTCCTCCTTATTTCGAAGCTGTCATGCGGCGGTATACAACCCGGCCGATCCAGCGCGCACTCAGATTGAACGCCAGTACAAGGATAACAAGCACCGCAGATGCTCCGGCTGCCACTTCCTTGGAATCTGGTCCAATGCCTTCACTGTTGACTTTCCAGATATGAACGGCAAGTGTCTCTGCCGGACGGAATGGGTTAAGCGGCGATCTTGGGCTTGTCGGATTCCAATCCGTGAAGTCCAGTGGCGGACTGCTCATTCCTGCCGTAAACATCAGGGCTGCCGCTTCACCGAAGATCCGGCCGGAAGCCAGGATTGTACCTGTAATCAAGCTTGGCAGTGCCACAGGCAGCAGAATCGACGTGATGATCTTCCATTTGGACAGACCCAGTGCCAGGCCCGCTTCCTTCTGTTCCTTCGGAACGGCCCGGAAAGCCTGCTCCGTTGTTCGTACCATGAGCGGCAAGTTGAATATCGCGAGCGCCATGGCACCCGAGATCAGGGAGAAGCCGAGGCCGAACGTATTCACAATCAACAAGAGTCCAAACAAACCAATAACGATCGATGGGAAGGAGGACAATACCTCAACAACCAATCGGATAAAACTTGTAATCTTGCCTGGCTTCGCATACTCCGCCATATAGATTCCTCCACCCCAACCGAGCGGAATGGTGATAATGAGCGTTAAGATCAACAGGAAGATGGAGTTAAAGAGCTGCGGTCCAATCCCGCCGCCCCCTTTGAGCAGCTGCGGTGCACTCGTCAGGAAGTGCCAGTTGATTTGCCCTACTCCCCGGAACAGGATGAATCCCAGCAAACCGAGCAGCAATACCACGATGAACAAGGCCAAAACAACTATGACGGATGTAGCAATTTTATCGACCGTTTTCGCCTTCATTTTCATACCCGGTTTCTCCTTTCGAGCAAACGAACCAGAATGACGAATACAAACGTCATTACGAGCAGGACAAGCGCCATACTCCAGAGTGCATTATTATGAACCGAACCCATTGTGGTGTTACCCATACTCAGGGTGATTACACTTGTTAATGTAGAAGCTGATTCAAGCAAGGATGTCGGTACATGCGGTGCATTACCGATAACCATCTGTACAGCGAGTGCTTCACCGAAGGCACGAGCCATACCCAGAACGATCCCTGTCAGCAAGGCTGGCAGAACCGTTGGAATAATAACGCGGTAGATCGTCTGCCAGCGCGTAGCGCCCAGAGCATAGGACGATTCACGCAAACCTTTGGGCAGAGCAGACAGAGCATCGGCCATAATGCTTGTTACGGTAGGCAGAATCATTACGGATAGAACCAGACATCCGGCTGCAATCCCGATGCCGGCTCCGCCGAAGATGCTGCGCAATAAAGGCACGATGACACTCAGACCGATAAAACCGTAAACGACAGACGGAATACCGGACAACAATTCAATGGCAGGCTGCAGTATCTTTTTCCCTTTACCCGGCACGATCTCCGTCATAAAGAGTGCCGCACACAAACTGAGCGGGCTTGCAATCAAAGCGGCCAGCAGGGTGGTTGTGAAGGAACCAGTGATGAACGGTAATGCTCCATAGGCTGCTGGTTCTGATGATGGACTCCACGTTTTGCCGAACAGGAATTCACTCAGGCTCACACCATCCTTAAAAAAGGTGGAGAGACCCTTGGACGCCACAAAATAAACGATGGAAAACATGACAACGATCAACAATACGACACAAATCGACGTATAGATCCGTCCTGTCCATTCTTCCCAGAAATGTTTCTCTCTCAAGGGCCGGCGTGACTTGATCTTGCTGTTCATTACCGTTCCCCCTTCGGTCTGTTCCATAACAACCATCCTTCTATAATAGAGTAATGTAAAATATGGGATTATTTCAGTTCAAACCGCGTAAAGAGGCAGGACCTTAGTCCGCCTCTCTCGCTGTATGCGCAAGTTCAAAGATTATTGAGTCAAGTTACCCGCTGCATCGCGTTTTACTTTCATGCCGGATACCGGAATGTAACCCAGTTCCGTTACATCATTTTGTTGAATTTCGTCGCTCAGCATGTAGTCGAGGAATGCTTTTGTAGCTGCATCCGGCTCACCTTTCGTGTACATGTGCTGGTAAGCCCACACTGGATATGTTCCAGCTTCTACGTTCTCAACTGTTGCTTCAACGCCTTCGTATTTCAATACTTGCAGGCTGTCATCG
Organism: Paenibacillus sp. 7516; assembly: GCF_002272715.1. NCBI lineage: Bacteria > Bacillati > Bacillota > Bacilli > Caryophanales > Paenibacillaceae > Paenibacillus > Paenibacillus sp. 7516. Next base: position 23,012 of record NZ_NPBI01000029.1, on the reverse strand, counting down.
AGGTAAGACAGTGCCAGGTAACCAATTGCGCCTGGAGTCTCGGATACAAGCTTCTTCACTGTACCTGAGGAATCTTCTTGAATGGAACCTTGGATATCTTCTACTTTCGTTCCCAGAGCGAATTTCTCGAATGTTGCACGAGTACCGGAGCTGCTTGGACGGTTAACGATAACGATTGCTTGGTCTGCACCACCAACATCTTTCCAGTTTGTAATTTTACCGGAGAAGATATCGATCAATTGTTGTTTCGTCAAGTCTTCCACACCTGCATCTTTGTTGCTTACTGGTGCGATCGCTACTACTGCTACTTGATGATCAACCAGTTCTTTTGCTTTTGCTTCATCTTCCAGCTTCTCTTCTGCAAATACGTCGGAGTTACCGATTGTAGCTTGTCCGTCGGATACTTGAGTCAAACCCGTACCACTACCGCCACCTTGCACTTGCACTGTTACATTTTTATATTCATCAACTGCCATAAATTTTTGTCCAGCTTGCTCTACCAGAGGTTGCAGTGCTGTTGAACCAACAGCCAGGATGTTTCCGCTAAGCTCAGCAGCTGTTTCGCCTGATCCTGAACCATTGCTTGTAGCGCCCTCTGTACCAGCGTCATTTTTGGATCCGCATGCTGCGAGTACCAGTACGAACGTTAAGGTCATCAAAATAAACGGCAACTTTTTAAACATGTTTTGTTTTCCTCCCCCAATGTAGTGATGGCGTTTTGTGAATTTGTTTGTTCACCATCAACTCTTTTATCATTGTAGTTTCGGTATGTCATCTCAAAATCAATGTTTTGTAAACGCAATGTTAAAATTATGGGCAGTGTTTTGAAATATATGGAAGTTAATTCAACTATCGAGCGACCGTTACGGTCCCGGATCGTTCTTCCGATCGCTGTATTTGTCCCACCTCACGTAAATCACATGGTGCCACTACGCTGACAGAACAATCTTCCGATCGCTGTTATCCCCGGATTTCATTCATTTTTTCCCATTTGGTAAAAATCCGGTGCTAAAGGCGAGCGCTTCGCTTCTTCAGATTATTTCTGTCCTCTCCGTTCCAATGTAATGTTAAAAAACTTCAAACAGCAGGCGAATGCTTCGCTTCTTCAGAATCGATTCCGTCCCCTCCACTGCTTCGGTGTTGTGTGGTCGCTTCCAGACGTTTCAATCCACCGCCTGGGGAGAGATGAGAAAATACAAAAGACCAGCCAATAAAAGGCTGGTCTTTTATTAATGGTTGATTAGATGTATTTAAACTTCATATATAGAAGAAAATAAAAAAACTGCTCTTCTCAAGTGCATGGCACCAGAGTAAAAGCAGCCTTTTCTACTAATTCAAAATCCACAGCCATAGGGCCAGTCCAGCCAAGGTGATTAACAATGTCGGGATCGTCAGGATAACACCTGCTTTAAAATAATATCCCCACGTAATCTTTACACCTTTCCGCGACAACACATGCAGCCACAACAATGTGGCCAATGAACCGATCGGCGTCATTTTGGGACCCAGATCAGACCCAATCACGTTGGCATAGATCAACGCTTCCCGAACAATGCCTTCGGTATGGGCACCCTGGATCGCCAGTGCATTAATTAACACGGTTGGCAGATTGTTCATCACCGATGATAATACTGCTGCAATCAATCCCATGCCCACCGATGCAGCCAGCAGGCCATGCTCTGCTATGGCATCCAGCCAGCGGCTCAGATGATCTGTTAATCCGGCATTACGCAGTCCGTATACAACGATGTACATGCCTACCGAAAAAACCACAATGGACCAAGGCGCTTCCTTGACAACACGTTTCAGATCAACTGCTTCACTCTTGCGTGCCAATATGGCGAATAGCAGAGCGACGGCGCCCACGATAACCGATACCGGGATCGGCAGAAACTCACTGGAGACATAAGCTATCAAAAGCAGTGCAAGCATATACCAGGCAATACGGAACATCCGCGGATCGCGAATGGCTTCCTTGGGATCGCGAGCGGCGGAGATGTCGTAGCGATGGGGTATACTTTTACGATAAAACAGATACAGCATTCCTGTACTCGCTACAATGGAAAAGATATTGGGAACGATCATCCGCACAGCATACTCCACAAACGTAATTCCAAAATAATCGGCTGACACAATATTCACCAGGTTGCTGACAACCAGCGGCAGAGAGGTGGTATCGGCAATAAACCCGCTTGCCATGACAAATGCAAGTACCATGCGTTCATCGAATTTCAGCGCACGCACCATGGCGAGAACAATCGGAGTCAGGATAAGCGCCGCACCATCGTTGGCAAATAAAGCAGACACTGCTGCTCCGAGCAAAATGGAGTAGATAAATAATCTGCGCCCATTCCCTCCAGCGAGTCTCGCCATATGAAGTGCAGCCCATTCGAAAAATCCCGTCTCATCCAGAATTAGTGAAATCATAATGATACCGACAAATGCCAGTGTTGCATTCCATACGATGGATGCCACATCGGAGGCATCATTCAGACTGACGACACCACATAGCAAGGCAAGCACGGCTCCACCTGAAGCAGACCAGCCAATACCCAGTCCACGAGGCTGCCAGATCACCAATGTAACGGTTAATGCAAAGATTAGTATAGCTACGTATGTCATAAATCCTCCTGTACCTTCACCCTGTTACTACTATTATAAATACACCGCAATCTAAGAGAAAAACCAACGATATAGTTATACAGGGCAACAGGAGGATTGTCTATCTTTATTTTATTCTATGAACAAGTATTATCACCGGGTTATGCCTGGTCCTTGTTCTTCGGCGTATCTTCCACCATTTTGAACATGCCCAGCAGGCCTTGCAATTGTTCCGCCATACTGTTCAGATGTGCCGATGACGAGGCAATCTCTTCTACAGATGCCAGCTGCTCCTCAGACGAAGCGGACACGGATTCCGTATTCGCAGCGCTCTCCTGGGTTACAACAGAAATATCATTCATGGCTTGGGCAACACGAGCCGCCCCTTCTTCCAGCTGCTTTGTTGTTTGAGACAGATCATCGAGCGTATGGGCTGCATCTTCAACGGCCACACGAATCTGTGCGAATGACTGTCCTGAAGTATTTACTGCCTGAATGCCATCCTCTACCCGGGTCTGGGCAGCCGTCATGGCACCCATGGCGGCATCCATATCCAGACGGATATTATGAACAAGTTCACCGATTTGTGCTGCAGAGCTGCCGGATTCTTCCGCCAGTTTCCGAACCTCACCTGCGACAACTGCGAATCCGCGGCCAGCATCCCCTGCTCTCGCCGCTTCAATAGATGCGTTCAGTGCAAGCAGGTTGGTCTGTTTGGAAATGGTGGCGATGACATTAACCATGTTTCCGATTTCTGTGGACCGCGCATTCAAGGACTGAACTACCACTGCCAGTTGTTCCACCGTCTCCTGAATGCTGCTCATCTGATCCATGGCCTGTCCCGCTGCTTCATTACCGGAATAAGCTGCTCCGGATGTATTCCGCATGTTCTGCGTAATGGATTGCACACGTTCAGACATCATGCGGACATCTTCGACCATACGACTCATCTGCCCCGATCCGCCCGTCACGCTCTTCACCTGCTGCTCTGCACCTTCCGCAAGTTCCTGAATGGAAAGTGTCGAGTGCTCAATGGCTTTGGTCGTTTGCTCCGCACTCGCCGATAATTCCTGAGAGGAAGCCGATACCTGCTCCGTCGTCTCCTGTACACCCAGAATCATCATTCGAAGGTTATCTACCATCCGCTCAAAATACTTGGCGAGATCACCGACTTCATCTTTTCGTCCGGTTTCCATCTTGACCGTCAGATCACCTTTGCTCACCGCACGAGCAGACTCCTGCAGGCGCCGGATTGGACGCAGCATGGAACGTGTAAACCAGATTATGAATATTAGCGTGAGGAAAGTCGCAGCGAGAATGACGATTAAGGTTGCCATCCGAATGTCTTTACTGGCATGCGACAGCTCACTTTGGAACATCGTTCCGCCAATCTTCCAGCCCGTAGCTTCATTGGTGGAGAAAATCATCATTTTGGAATCACCATTGTAGGTGTAATCGAACGATCCCTCCTGTTCTTCAAACATGGGGTCCAAAGCCTCTGACGTTTCGTGCGTGCCAGATTCCACCACAGGTGAGGAGATATAATTTTTCTCCGGATCCATGATAATGACGTACCCTTCCTTGCCCACCTTAATGGAAGCCTGTTCGCTAAGTTCCGTTAGATCCAAAGACAGACCTACTACACCAGATTGATCTTCCAGTGTTTTGGAGATGAACACAACCGTTACTCCATCCGTATTCTTGGACACGGCTGACACAGCGGGATTACCCGGGTTGGCCATCGCCAGCTTGTACCATTCCCTCTCCCTTGGATCATAGTTGGACCCTTGTGCACTTCCGGATGTTTCTTTCCCCCTAACCATGGTCCCATCTTCAGTTCCTACAAATATATTCAACGCATCGGGATGCAATCCGACATACTGCTGTAATTTCACTTCCACTTCAGAAAGACCACTATCCTCACTAAGCATGTCCGTCCGAATGGAATCGGCAAAATAGTTGATATCGTGAATCTTCGCATTCACATGGGTTTCAATAATTGAATTCGTCGTGCTTACACTTTGTTTGGCACTATCCATCAGTTGACCTTCTACCGTGCGATCGGCAATCATCAGTGTGATCATTCCAATGATCAAACTAGGCACGAGCAATACGGCCAGAAAGGATACCAGCAATTTATTTCGTATACTCCAGACAAAGCCTTTTTTCTTGTTCTTCTTTTTTGCTTTATTATCTTTCTGTTTGACTGGTTTGGCCGCCTTTTTCGCTTGCCCTTGGTCCAGATTCTCCCCCATCTGCTTTTCCCCCTCTAAAAAGTTCAATCCTTCTTTGTTTGTATGTAGGACCCTCTCCATGTCTACCTTAACCCTTCTCTTCATACCAAATCTTCGCGATAGGGTTATCTTATATATCGGCTTAAGTTCAAATTTATTTGATTACAATAAATTACATGACATATCAAACAAGCCACTCCGCTAATTGGAAGTGACTTGTTTATATGTACACATTAAAAAGGCATTTATCTAGGCGGATGTTTGACGGTATGGGCCCTGTGGCGGCTTGGGCGACGGTTTGCCAAAGTAATATCCCTGAGCCAGCTCGATCCCTATGGAGCGACAAAAATCGAATTCCTCCATGCGTTCGATGCCTTCAGCAAGCACTCGTCCCCCGAATCGGCGTGACATCTGCACAATATCGATAATTTGCTGTTGTTTCACCGGGTCACGATCACACTGATCAATCAGACTGCGATCAATTTTGACAAAATCAGGCTCCAGCCGATTCATTAATTCGATGGTCGAATACCCTGCCCCAACATCATCCAGTGCTACCGACATTCCACGGGAACGATACACCGAAAAAATATGCTGGAGAATGGACATATGCTGGATCTGTTCCGTTTCCACAACTTCAAACACAAAATCCTTGGGATCCAGTTCCAAGCGCTCAATCGCTTCAAACGTATGGGTCAGGCAAAATTCAGGATTGTATATAGAGGAGGGCAGAAAATTCACAAAGCGCTTAACACCATGAGGCAAAAAAGCTGCACTTGTTTCGATTGCTGTGATTCTTGCGGTCCGATCCAAAAAGGAATGTAAACCCGTGTCCCGGGCAACCTCAAACAAGTTATACGGGCTAAATGGCGTGCCATTTTCGGAAGGCCGAAGCAAAAACTCGAATCCGACAATCTGTTCATTTGCATCAACAATAGGCTGCATATGACTGCTGAATTGATTGTTCAAAATAATCGATACCAGATCTGCATGCTTGAATCGAGATTTCATCATCTGAAGACTAATCCAGCCTGCTTGATCCGCCTGTTCATGAATTGGAGTTACCTGTACTGTAATCGATTCCGGGCGGATGGCTTCGAGCTTCTGTATCGCTTCCAGCCAGTTTTGTACAGATTCAACATTCGTATAGGTCATCCATATTTCTTCATCCGAATGTTCAACATGCCCACCCAACGTTCTCAGCAATTCCAGCAAAACGGGGAAAACGGGACGCAGATACAGAGTACCTTGATCCTCAATTGGATAGATTGGACTGCAGCCACTGCAATTCATGTAGAACCCCCTTGCCGGTTTATGTTTCTATTTCAATTAATGTTAAATGGTATATACCCAAAGTTTGTAAATATTATAGCATGGGTCATAAAATTAATCTCTAGTGTTTTGATGACTTCCGGTATGAACGTTTTTGCTACAGTCTTAAACATTTTTGCAGTAAAAAAGACCGCCAGTCTGTTGACTGTCGGCCTTCATGATCCGCTGAATATTAAGAAGCGGGAATTACGATTTTCTGTCCAACTTTCAATTGATGTACATTTGAAATTTTGTTGGCTGTGGCAAGCTTGCGCCAGTCCACACCATATTTCAAGCCGATGCGGTACAGGTTGTCCCCTTTTTTCACCACATATACCACTTTGCCGTTTGCTGGTTTCTCAGGTTGCGGTTCTGGTTTTGTTGTTGGGGCAGGTGTCGGTGCTGGAGCAGGCTTCGTTCCCGGTTCAGGAGTCACCGCTGCTTCTCCAGTCAATTTCAATCCATACTCGGCAAAACCTTCGTCATTCGTACCAATGAACGACATTGCCGGGTTAGCTTCAACCAGCGCTTTGGCATCCGGAGAAGACGCAAACACCACTTCAAGATCGTTCAGTGCTGCTGCAGTTACACTTGCAGAAGGCTTAATTGGTGCCAGTGACCAGTTGCCGTCCGCTGCCGGATTGATTGTTTTGTTATCACGGATATAGTCAATGATGACTTGACGGTTCTCATCCGGTGCTGCCAAAACGATACGTTTACCATCCGGATTGGCCAGTTTGGACGAAGAAGCACGATAGTTATTCGTTGCCACGATAAACTTTTGCTCCGGATCGATCGGTTTGCCATTGAAGCTCAGGTCCTTGATCCGGCTTGCCGATGCATTCACCACGGTTGCTTTGGAATCGTATTTGGCAGGCTGAGTCACATCGATTTGATACGTTACACCATCGATAACATCAAAGTTGTACGTCGGGAAATCCATGTTGATCAGCTGCTGCTGTCCACCCTTAGCCGGGTCGATTTGATTGAACTGGCCTGCAGACCATTCCAGCCATTCCTTGATTTCTGCACCGTTGACCATTACGGCATGTACCGTATTCGGATATACGTACAGATCAGCTACGTTTTTGATCGCAATGGTGCCTGCAGGGATATTCGTATAGTATGAAGCACCTGAACGACCGCCCGCTTTAAATGGAGCTCCTGCAGACAATACCGGGATATCTTCATACTCGGTTCCTTGCATGTGTTTCTCCACGTACCATTTCTGAGCATTCGTCACGATCTGAATGGATGGATCATCCTGAACCAAAGCGAAGAAGCTGTTGATTGGAGCCGTTGTCTCTCCGACCGGACCACGTACATAGTCAAGCGTACCTTCGTGCTCTTCATGAACCGCGTCGATGATCTCCTGATCTGCATCAACCAATGGCTTTTTGTTCGCAGTGTCATAGATTGGACGTGCTTCTGTCGCAGAATCTACCACTTTCCACTTGCCATCCACCAGCTCCAGATCAAGATCAATGATTCCGAGATGATCACCCCAGAAGCCTGGCTCCACTGCTGGAACGCCATTGATGGTTCCTTTTTCAAGGTCTACTCCCTTTTTGCCTTCAAAATCAGCACTTGGGAACACCTTGTGGGCATGTCCAAACAGAATCGCATTAATGCCCTCTACCTGGCTCAGATACAGCACCGAGTTTTCCATCAGATCCGTTTGAGGGATATCCTCAAAACCGGAGTGAGGAATGGCAACGATAATGTCTGCCCCTTCAGCCTTCATTTGCGGAATGAATTTCTTGGCTGTAGCAATAATATCCTTGGCAATGACTTTGCCTTCCAGATTAGCACTGTCCCACTGCATGATTTGTGGCGGTACGAATCCAATAACACCCACTTTGATCGTGTGCTCTTTACCGCTCTCATCCGTTACTTTTTTGTCCAGAATCTCATATGGTGTGAAGTAATTTTTGTCATTCGTTTCATCGTCATCACCGTCATCTACATAGACATTCGCATTAATATAAGGGAAGTTGGCGCCCTCCAGCGTCATGTCCAGGAAATCCAGACCATAGTTAAACTCGTGGTTCCCGATATTACCGGCATCATAATCGAGCAGGTTCATTGCTTTATATACAGGGTGAGTCTCACCCTTTTGAAGTGGATCGATTTTGGCTACATAGTCTCCGAGCGGATTACCCTGAATCAGGTCACCGTTGTCGAACAACAGGCTGTTCTTCGCTTCATCACGCGCTTTTTTGATCAGCGTAGCTGTTTTGGCGAGTCCATATTGATCGGTCTCTTTATCGGAGTAGTAGTCGTAGTTAATCAGATTGTCATGAATGTCCGTTGTTTCCATGATCCGCAATTTTACTTTGGCAGCATCTGCAGCCGATACAGGTACCGGAAAAACTGCAAGCACGTTTAATGCAACCAAAGCGGCAGTCAGGCTTGATAATACTTTTTTGTTCTTTTTCAAAATAACCCCTCCCGGTTATGTACATTGAATCATGCCATAGTGTGCAAACGAATAGGCGCAGAAATAGCATAGATTTCATGGGTTGTGCGTGCTGAAATCATGGTCTTCACCAGCTGAATTCAGGTTAGTTTATCTCACATGAACATCTATTCATATCTGTGCGTATCGTTTACATTCCAAATCATAACGCAATGAAGCGTGGTTGAAAAGCATTATTTTTTACATTATCCGCACATAAGAATCCAACTTTACATAATCATGCGGGATTTCGACATTATTCTCTCTTTTTTTGTTAATATATAGTTTACCAAGCGTGTTAAATACGTATATTACATAGGACTTACATATGTAACCATTTCAGCCTATTCATCAGCCAGCAAAAAACCGTGAAGCCCTGCGGCCTCACGGTTTATATGTCCATCAAGATATCTGATTATTCAGCGCTCCCACAGGGCACTTCATTTGGTTGCTTTATTGTTCCCACACCTGATGCTCATGGTCCTTGCCTGTATACTCAATACGAACTGGTGTAATATCCAAAATGACATAATTCGGATCGTTCGGTCCGTCAAACCATGCTTTCAGTTCATCATTCCACACTTCTTCGCGCAGGTTTTCATTTTTGGTCACTTCACAGGTACCTTCGATCTCAACCACTTCTTTGGAGCCACCCGCCTCATAGCCGAGCAAAAGACTGACATTAGGGTTGTTCTCAAGCTCCTCTACCTTATGCGTGCGGCGGTTCGTCGCCAAGTGGATATTCATACCATCGTTGAAAAGCGCCATATAGCGGGATTTCGGTTTACCATTTTCCACAGTTGAGAAGCTGCAAAAAGGGTTGTTTTCCAATGCCTTTACAATGTTTTGTTCGAGTTCCGTCTTATTCATGGGACATGCTCCTTCCGGTTTGGGGGTAGTATTGAAGTACATATGGGCAGCCGTTACGGTTACGGATCGTTCTTCCGATCACTGTTGTCTCTGAATTTTCTCGATTTTATTGTTGTAAGGTTATAATTCAGAGACAAACGTGACCGCTGACGCTTCTTCAGAATCGATTCCGTCCCCTTCACTGCTCCCACAACTCTTCAAATCAGAGATAGCTAAGACAAAGCATACAGGACACCTCATTAAGTACCCGTCTTAAGGGCTTCTTTTGATGTTATCGAGTAAGCATCGGCCTGCTATATATAAGTTGTTGTGACATAAAAGCCTGTACTTATAGTGTACCCACCCCACCTATGGTGAATCCATGAATCCGTTCGTAAACGTGACAATATTGGAAAGGTTATTAGTTTATATCCCCAAGATAAATCCTCGATGTTTCACGTTTCAGCAGCAACCCGCCAATCGTTTGGGGATACAAACGAACGGATGGCAGATCCCCAAGGGCGATCCATTCGACCGCGACCTGATGGTCATCCGGGTTGGTGCCTTCAAATACTGTGGCATTTACATCCTTCAGACTGCATTCGAAATAAAATTCAACCTGGTGAATGTCTGCATCCCATTCGGCAAACTCATGATTCTTCCCGATGTACTCCCGGATATGAAGCAAGTCTCCCACAGTCACCGCTTGCCCGATCTCCTCCAAACATTCACGAGCGACGGCATCCTTCAGTTCTTCCCCCTTCTCCTGTCCTCCACCTGGGAAAACATAAGCTGTACCGTATTGATCCTCCAAACGGATGACGAGCAGCCTTCCATTATGTACGATGACCGCCTTTGCGGAATTTCGTATCGGTTTCATCTGTTTATCGACTCCAATTCATTCATATGTATTGATCTCGGACGGTTCCGGTACCGATCCATTCTCAAGCATGGCCTGCAGCCGATAGAATTACCCCTTCAGCCTCAAGTAATCTGCGGATTTCTCTTGCAAAAGCAAGAGCATGCTCTCCATCACCATGTATGCATATGGTCTCCGCTGTGAGAGGAACCACTATGCCATCCGTGGACACAACGATACCTTCATTCACCATGCGCAGCACTTGAGCCAGTGCTTGTTCCGGCTGCCCAATGACTGCTCCGGTATGACTGCGGGGCGTCAATTTACCATCCGAACCGTAAGTCCGATCTGCAAACACTTCACTTATGCTGCGCAGACCGGTACGATCTGCTGCCTCAATGAGCGCGCTGCCCGCAAGACCATACAGGTATAGTTCTGGGCTCACGTTGTAAACCGCCTGAGCAATGGCTTCAGCAAGCTGTATGTTATCCGCAGCCATATTGTATAACGCACCGTGCGGTTTCACATGATGCATACAGCCGCCGTATGCTCGTACGAAGGCATCCAGTGCCCCAATCTGGTATACGACCATGTCATAGGCCTCCTGCGGGGTTATATCCATGCTTCTCCTGCCAAACCCCTGCATATCCGGCAATCCCGGATGTGCTCCAATTGCAATCTGATGCTCCATCGCCTTTTCCACCGTGGATCGCATCGTGGCTGGATCCCCTGCATGAAATCCGCAAGCAATGTTGGCCGAAGTGATCAGCGGCAAAACCGCTTCATCCCACGGCATTCGGTATATCCCATAACTTTCGCCCAGATCACAATTGATATCTACCGTCTTCATTGGCGATCCCCCGTTTCGGTCAATCTTCTGCGGATGAATGCAGCGCTCAATTGTAATCCCCGTTCCTGCTCCAGGAATAACTGCTGCGCTTCTTCATGTGTAATTGGCTGAAAAGCCACCCGAGTCCCGGGCCTTGCCTGAGCCAATACCGGTAAATCCACCCTGGCTACCTGTGCAATCACAGGATATCCACCAATGGTCTGATGATCTGCCATCAGGATGATAGGCTGACCATCTGCTGGGACCTGAACTGTGCCATAGGTTACGGCTTCCGATAACCGGCTCATGGGTTGTTCAAGCTCCAGCCTTGAACCCTCCAATCGATATCCCATCCGATCCGACTGAGGAGCAATCACATATTGTTCATTATACAATCGTTCCAGGCTTTCCCTGGTAAACTTGGAGGTATCGGCACCCGACATTACACGGATCACTGGATCCTTCTGATATAAAGGCCACTCTCTGCTGGATAGGTACCATATCGGCCCCTTTATTTTTGTCTTTTCCAGCTTCGCTTGTTCCAGCAATTGATGGAGCATGGCTCGCGCTTCCCAAGATGCCTCCGCAGCAGATATTTTATCTCCTGCCCGCAAAGCTCTGCCTTCCAAGCCACCAATACCTGTTTTCAGGTCCGTACTTCGGCTCCCCATGATCTCATTCACCGCTATCCCACCGGCAATGGACAGATATGCTCTCAATCCGGATCGACATCGCCCAAATTTCAATACACTTCCCGCCATTAACGCGACCGGACGCCACAGGGGAACGGGCTGATCACCCACGGACGCCGACAGATCTGCACCACATAGAGCGATGAGGCTATTTTCATGAAATCGAAGCTCAGGGCCCGTCATGGTTATTTCCATCACAGCTGCATTACGGCGATTATTCACCAGCATATTGGCTGTTCTTGCTGCAAATGTATCCATGACTCCACCCGGATGTACCCCATGCCGTCGATATCCGTACCTTCCCTCATCCTGAACTGTGGACAACAGGCCTGGGCGAATGACCTCCATTCTCATCCTTCGCCCTCCTTCCACTCCAAGTAATCCTGCTCCGTTATCGCTTCAAACCAGACCCGATCCCCTGCCTGGAGCAGGCTCGGCAGATCGTGTTCAGGACGAAACAGCTTCAGGGGTGTTCGTCCGATGCATTGCCAACCACCAGGAGTGGCTACCGGGTATATTCCGGTTTGCTCGCCGCCGATTCCGACGGTACCGGCTTCCACTCTCAGCCTCGGAGTTGCTCTTCGGGGTGTCGCAATCCGCTTGGGTAATCCGCCAAGGTAGGGGAACCCCGGGGCAAATCCAATCATGTGGACCAGGTATTCCCCGGATGTATGAATCGCAACAACCTCATCCGGGGTCAGTTCGTTTTCACTCGCAACATACTCCAGATCAGGCCCGAATGGACCTCCGTAGCACACGGGGATTACTATGGTTCTGAATTGATTATGTACGGAATCCTCCAGCATCTCTAACCGGGACAATATCATCCTGCACACCTGTTGATATGGAGAAACTCTATTTGTTCCTTTTCCTAAAGCCGATCGAGCCGATTCTGCAACAACTATTGGATCATAAAACAGTGCAACCGACGCGAATGATGGAACCAACTCCACCAAACCCGGAAAGGAATTTCCCTCCACCCAAGCACAAACCGAGATCACTCTGCGGTGAACTTCATCCGATATTGCATCTCCGCAACGAATCATTACCCCAGCCTCACCCAGTGGAGACAGCATCTCTTCTGTCCATTCATACTTGATTTTGCTCACGCCATCTCCCCCTATTGGTAAGTTAGGATTGATCATGTTCTATTTCGAATTCAAATGCACACTGCAATTGTATAATTCGCACGCCCAGGACCCGGCTTTCTTTTCTATTCGGGTAATTGAGGTATTGGACAACTTCGTACTAACATCAAGCGTGGGTACCAATCCTCGAAGGGTATTACGCAGAATGGCCCCATGACTGACCACAATCACTTTACCATCAGGATGCTCTTTGCATATATCCTCGATCGCAGCACTGCCACGCATCGTCCCAGCTTCTGCAGCTTCCCGTCCCAGCTCAAGAGTGCTCCATTCTGGGCCCCATTTGGCTATACGTTCTGCCTCCGTTGTTCCTTCCACCTGACCGCCGCCCATCTCACGCAGCCTTGGGTCCAGATGAATCTCACGAATACCCAGCCGTTCACTGATAATCTTCGCCGTCTCATGTGCACGCCCCAGATCACTGGCATAGATGGCATCCCACGATTCCGAACTCAGCCTTTCCGCAAGCAAAACGGCCTGTTCTCTCCCTTCCTGATCCAGTGGATTGTCCGTCTGTCCCTGAGACCGTTTCTCCTTATTCCATGCCGTGCTTCCGTGACGTATTAATGCAAACTGTGTCATAGTGTCCCTCTCTTTGTTCTATAGTAGGGTTAATCATGTTGTCGATCATTCAATCCGTGTCTAACTCATCCGCGGTAAAATGTCTGCGTTCTTTTGGTTTAGCAAACTTGCTGCCGTTGTATACCGCTGACCCATTTCTTGGTATGGAAAGGCTGGCCCATGGTGTTTCTCTCAGCATTTTGGCTGCATAAATAATTTGTCCCACATGATACGGATAATGCGCCAATTGCCGTGTAATAGCCTCCATGATGGTATGACCTTCATTGCGAATGTATATGATCTGTGAGAGTTGTTCCGGTGCAAAAGAACGAATGGCATTCAGCAGGCAGTTCCAGCCTTCCTCCCACTTGCCCATCAGTTCTTCTCGTGTGGAGATGTCATTGACGAATTCCGCGTCTCGCGCCCGCCAAGGCTTTTCACCATCGCTTGTGAGCACATCCGTCCAGCGGGATAACATATTGCCCCACAGATGCTTCACAATAACGGCAATGCTGTTGGTATCCTCATGCCATGCCTGAAATAATTGCTCCGTCTCCAGCTGCTCCATGGCCTTCTCTCCAAGCTGCTTATAATACAGAAATTGCTTCTCGGCTGTCTCCAGAAATACCTGATTCATATTCATATCCAATTGGCCAACACCTTTCTATATCCATAGTGAGTGCAAGGCTTGCTTTATTCGGGAAATACCAGTACGCCTTCTTCATTCGGCGGAAAAGGAATCACTTTTTTCACCGCATCGAGATTAAGCTCTCCATAAATATGAGGAAAAAGTTCATTTAACTCATACAGGTCTTCATATACGAGTTCTGGCTTCAATGTTTTTTCATCAATACCCAGCAGCAGAAGATCCGTACGCCCTGCATAATATTGCGCAGCTACCCATGGAATCTGCTCTTTGGTAGAGCAATGAATGAATCCATCCGTGTCCAGACTATCCGGTGCATACACGCTCTCCTTGGATACCTGTTTCCATACCGATTGAGAAATAATGCTGTAGATCATTGCGCCGCCTCCTTATCAATCTCTTCTATGTATCCTGTGTATCATTGCAAGTATTATAGATCATCCCGGATACGGGAGTACAATTTTTGATCCGTGAACACGCCTTTGATCTTCAATTGCTTGCGAAGCAGGCCTTCATACGACATGCCCAGTTTCTCCATAACCCGCGCCGAACCGATGTTGCCAGCATTGCATCTGCCCTCCAGCCGGTTGCAGTCCAGTTCCTGAAAGCAGTAATGAACAATGGGCTGCATCGCTTCTGCAGCAATCCCTTTATTCCACTCCGTGCTTGCAATGGCATATCCCAGTTCAGCACTCTGCATAAGTTCATTAAAATGAAATATTCCCCCGCGGCCAATCAGGCGCCCCGTGTCTTTGCGAACAAATCCCCATAGATACACCGATTTCTTTTCATAATTGTCCAGGGCCCGTTGGATGTATTGAACGGAGTCATCCACCGTCTCATGGCAGTTCCACAGACTTTGCTCGCTCACTCTGGGGTCGGAAGCAAATGCATAGTAATCCTCCGTATCATCTAATGTAAGACGTCTGAGCAGCAGCCGTTCCGTTTCAAATTCTGGCGATTCCGCGAATAACTTTTCAATGTTCATACGAACTCCTCCTATTGCTCAGGAAATAATGGTCTATTACGAACGTGGACAGAATCCCTGCTGTATATCTGACGAGATCTATGACAAGAAAACCGTGTCCCAAAATCAGGGCACCCAACATGGTTGAACGCACCTCATTGAGCCATGGCATCTGAATCATTTGCGAGAATTCTATTCCCCAGCTAAACACAAAGCTCAATAGGAAAGCCCAAGCCTTACTTCGCCTGATCCAAACCATCCGAAATCCGAAATAGATCATGCCTGCCCACAAGGCATCTCCAGCATGTTCATGTAAGAAAACAGGCAGCATATCCCCATAGCGACGGGATGCCAGCCCAGCTGCCATGGTAATGACTAACGCAATAAAGTACATATGTCTTCCTCTGATCAACATCACCTTCTCTAATGCTTACGATCCATCGGATCTCCATTTGAACTTATAATTGTAGCTTTCATGCGGGTCACGTCCTCTCCGTTTTTATTTCTGGGCCCGCGCAGGTAAGCCTCTTAGTTCCGGTGACTTCGTATTTTTGTATCTAAAAAGGGACGTATATTCTACGCCCCTCTGCTGTCTGTCTCTATGATGTAAAATGCTATGTTATACGCTGGTTTGAAATAAGCTTTATTTTACCGTTACCGGTATCGTCACTTTCTTGTTGTTCCACTTGGCGGTTATGCTCGTTTTGCCTTTACCTACAGCCACCACTTTGCCGTTAGTTACGGTAGCTACGCTCGGTTTCGTACTGCTCCAAACTGCATTGTTGGTAACCACCGTTGTTTTGCCTGTATCATACTGCGCCATAACGGTTAGCGTTGTGCTTCCCTGCGGGGATAACACCAGCTTCTTCTGACCTGTAATCAACTTTTTGAGCAATGGAACAACCGTAACTTCTGTCTTTATTGTCTGATCTTGGTAGGTTCCTGTCAAGGTTGCATTTCCTTCAGTTAGCGTTTTGACCGTCCCGTTTTTAACGGTAGCCACTGCATTGTTCGATGAAGTCCATGTCACCTGTTTCGACAGATTAATTGTTTTTCCGTTGGCATATGTACCAATGACCTTCAATGCTTTGGATTTCTTGATGTTCAACTGCATTGCAGTAGGAGTAACTTCCACTTTGGTAATAATGTCGGTAATGGCGACAGGCACCTTGACTGTTTCCGAGCCGTATTTGCCTTGCAACAGCACCCGGCCAGGCGTATTACCTTTGATCTTGCCGTTTTCCACGACAGCTGCTGCATTCGAAACGCTCCACACGATCTCTGATGTTACATCTTCTTCCTTGCCGCTCGCACGTACAATGCTGACTTTGGGCAGTGCACTTTCACTGCCTTTGACAAAACTATAGGATTTGGGCGATGCCTTGATGCTTTTGATTTTCTCGGAAACCTGGACAACAAGCTGCGCCTTGGCCCCATCGACTTCAGCATGAATCGTTGCCTCACCCACTGCTACTGCCTTTACTTTACCTTTCACAATGGTTGCAACTGCTGCATTACTCGTAGACCATGTAACCCCAGCAGTCACATCCTGCTTGCTATCAAACCCTTCAACTTCTGCCATCACCTTCAGCGCAGCCGTCTGTGACACACTTAACTTCTGCGGGCTGCTGTTGGTAATTTCAATGGAGGTCACATCACCCGTAGCCGCCAGAATGTGTGATGGAGCCAAGATGGCACATACCATGATCAGTGCAAGCATTCCTCGTAGTGTTCGTTTAACTCTTTTCATTGTAATCTTCCATCTCCCATAACCCAATATTTTACTTCTATTATATTATATCGGAGATTGAATGCATAATAATGAATATTATAGTGCCAGGATGGTCAAAAGAAGTGAGATTCGACATTTTACCGATGAACCTTAACCAACCAAAGCTATACGCCATTTACATTGAAAAGACAGAAACAGAACCTTTTGGGAAAGGAGCTCCGTTTCTGTCTTGCTACCAACTTATACTTTACGGTTACTCTTCACTTTGAAGAGGCAATGTCAAATATTCAGCCCCACCCATATAAGGCTGGAGAGCTGCCGGAATGCGAATGCTTCCATCCTCCTGTTGGTGGTTCTCCAAAAGTGGAATGAGGATCCGCGGCGATGCCACGGCCGTATTGTTGAGCGTATGGCAGTACGCTAGCTGACCTTCGGCATTGCGGCAGCGAATATTCGAACGACGTGCCTGGAAATCATGCAGGTTTGACGACGAATGGGTTTCCCCATAAGCGCCCCGGCTCGGCATCCATGTCTCAATATCGTATTGTTTATACGTTTTCTGCGACATATCGCCTGTACATACCGCCACGACCCGATAAGGCAGTTCAAGCAGCTGCAGCAATTCCTCTGCATGTCCGGTAATTTCCTGCAGCATCCGCTCCGATTCCTCTGCATCCGGTGCACAGAGAATGACCTGTTCGACTTTCGCAAACTGATGCACCCGGTACAAACCTCGTACATCCCTTCCGCCTGACCCAACCTCACTGCGGAAACAGTTGGATACGGCAGCCAGTTTGATCGGCTTCTGTACATCTACAATCTCATCGGCATAGTACGATACGAGTGGTACCTCGGAGGTGCCGACCAGCCACTTGTCCTCACCTTCCAATTCATAGACCTGATCGCGTCCTGTCGGAAAAAATCCCGTGTTTACAAGTGCATCCTCTCTGACCATTAGAGGCACTTCCATAGGGGTGAACCCTTGCCGCAGCAGCAGATCCAGTGCGAGCTGCTGTACTGCCCGGTGCAGCAGCAGCCCTGCTCCTTTTAGCACATAGCTTCGTGTCCCGCCGATCTTCACCCCGCGCGGAATGTCAATCAGATCATGAAGCTCCCCGAGCTCCACATGGTCCTTGGCTGTGTAAGCGAATGTCGGTGTTTCCCCCACACGTCGCAGCTCCACATTATCCTCGTCCGATGCTCCAATCGGCGTATCCGGTGATACGACATTAGGCACCAGCCATTGCAGCCGGGTCACTTCCTCCTGCACCTCCGCAAGCTTCGCTTCGACCTGTTCCAGCTTCTCATTCAGCTGTTTCACCTGAGTTCTTAATCCTTCGGCCTGTTCACGGTCCCCGGATTGCATCCATTTTCCGATATCCGCTGATAAGGTGTTCCGCATCCTGCGTCCTTCTTCTGTCTCCTGCAAAAGCGCTCTGCGTTCCTCATCCCGCTCCAGCAATGCACGAATGCTAATATTAATTTTCTTCCCGTCTGCCGCCGCCTGCACTTCATCTGCATGGGCCCGAATCCACTTCATGTCCAACATGGTCACCGTCTCCTTTGGCTAAAAAAATGCAAAGAGCGCCCTCATCCCTTGGGACGAGGAGCGCTCTGCTCGCGGTGCCACCCAACTTGCCGAATCAGGATACCCTGTTCCAGCCTCTTGGTCCGCGATAACGGGCGGTTCCGGTTAACTTGGGGATGGATTCGCTCCCCTGGCGATAACGCCTCCGAGTTGGATGCTCTTCAACGGCATGGTTCCGATCTGTAATTGTTGTGTCTCAGTATATACGAACCATGAACCACTTTGCAAGTCCTACCAAATCCTTACATATGCTGTTATGATAGACTTGTTTGCACTCGGATGAATGGTCCGAAGTAGCTGACTTCAAATTGTACATAGGGTATAGAAGGAGTTTTCCATGAAAAAATTGTTATGGATCGGCTGTCTGTCCTACTTTCTTATCGGACTTGCACACGTGGTCCTCGGTTCCATTCTGCCTGTCGCACTAGAACATTATGGCAAAGATTACAGCCAGGGAGGAACACTGATCTTTGCCCAATTTGCCGGATTCTTGGGCGGTGTACTGTTGTCCCCTCCGTTAAATCGTCGCTTTGGCAAACGCGGCGGGTTACTTATCGCTGCAGCTCTGCTATGCATTGCAGAGTTATCCTATATGCTGCTGCCTCCCTGGGGCTTTATGTTCGTCATTGCACCCGCAGCCGGTTTCGGATTCGGCATGATTGAAGCCGTAATCGGTACGATCATCATTGCCGCCATCAAAGAAAATACCGCAGTTGCGATGAGCAAACTTGAAGTATTATTCGGCATCGGAGCCATGGTCATGCCGCTTATCGCCAGCGGTCTGATCTCGGCAGGGTACTGGCGCATGTCCTTCCTCGTCGTTGCCGTCTGTTCAGCACTAACATTCCTCTTCTGGGCCAAAATGTCATTCGGGGAGCTGGATCATGCACTCAGCAGGCACCAGCCAGATGCCGCTGCTGGACATATCCATGCTGTGGAATCATCCGATGGTGAGTCTCCTGCAGGTAGTGGCACAACCAGTTCAACCTACCGAGGCCGTAATCTGGCCCTGATGATCTTATTTGTTGTATTTTTCTTTCTCTATGTCGGCACGGAGATGAGCCTTGCCAATTTCATGCCTGCCATTCTGATTGAAAAAATGAACATGAAGGAAGCTGGGGCAACACTTAGTGTTACCTGCTTCTGGATTGCGATGTCTGTTGGAAGACTCTTCGCCGGATATATCGCTGAAAAGTTTCAGTATCGCGTGTACATTTTATACAGCTGTCTGGCAGCTGTGCTGCTTATGGCCATTTTCCCGTTCACCAACCAGATCTGGTCTGCTTTTCTAATTATTCTCCTGCTTGGGCTGGCGTTTTCGGGAGTTTTCTCCATTGCTCTCGTTTTTGCCAGCAAAATGCTGCCAGGAACAGAAGAGTCCACCCCAAGTATCCTGATTGCATCAGGCGGAGTTGGCGGCGCCATTCTGCCTCTGCTCACCGGTTGGAGTCTGGATCATCTGGACGTCAATCAATCCACATGGATGCTCGCGCTGTTTACTGCAGGTCTGCTTGTAATCAGCTTGGTTGCTTATCAGTGGCAGAACAGACAACGTGCAGCTTCCGTTTGATCACCGTCTTGCGTTCGTATTAAATTCACCAATTAGCTTTAATGTAAAGTGGCTCCGCAGCATATGCTTTGGAGCCCTTTTTGCTTCAATAATCGTAATGAAGACTGAAACTCATGCAGTTCAATGGTCTACATCATGATTGCCCAGGAAATAGTTTGCGGCAGGTTATTTCATTTCTGGAGAAAGAAATACTAGCATTAATTAATGAATTACATTCATCAGGTTTACTAAGCTTCATTGTTGATCAAGGGAGCCACCACTTCTTTCCCTTTAATAAATGTGCGGAATACATAGCGAACAAGGGGCCCAATAATGAGAAGCTGCAGCGGAAGGGCCAGGCTAAAGTTACGAGTGATGGTGTGAAGATAGGTTTCGAGCAGCGATTCCCCCTCCAATTGATTCGCAAAATAAGATGTAACCATACCGTACAAGGACATGATCAAAACCATGCCAACAACCATGCAGCAAGATATGGCCACAATACCGAGAAGCTTGTTGGACTTGTCAAACGGCAGTGAAAAAGCAACTTTCTGGGCTGCCGGGCCGACAATAAAGGATTCCACCAGGAAAGCAACGGCAAAACACAAAACAAACTGAAACAGTAATTCAAGTGGGGATAATCTACCGATTAATCCGTTGTAAATCAGGTTAAAGGACATCATCACGATGACCATTCCTGTACACATCATCAAGCCAAAATAAATATGTTCTTTCTTCGTGGTTGGCAACTCTCTCTCATCCTCTCTGTTTACTCTGCCAATTATAAAGATCGCGAATATCTCCACATAAGTGAACATTCTGTGAATTCGATTTAAATCATATTTGACAACTCGGAATTAGGAATCTATCATATCCCTTAATATGTAAGAAACGATTTTCTGAACTTGGGAGGTTTTTATGATGGGTTTTCAAAAGCGTATTGACCATATCGGCATTGCTGTACGTGATCTGGACACTACACTGCGTTTCTATACGGAGATTGTAGGACTCGAATTGAAAGACCGGGTAACTCACACGAACGGTGTCATTCAACTCGCTTTCCTTGGCTTCAATGGTAGTGAGGAAACGGAGATTGAGTTGATTCAGGGATACAGTGATAAGCTGCCTTCCGAAGGAACGGTGCACCATTTCGCCATCCACGTGGAGGACCTTGATGCGGAATATAAGCGTATTCAGGCTACGGAGGCCGAGTTTATTGACGGGGAGATCATTACGCTGCCCAATGGCTATCGCTATTTCTTCATCTATGGACCGGAGAAGGAATGGATTGAGTTTTTCCAGCGCTAATTACGTGATCAAAATCAAAGTTCAGTAAATCAAGCATGTACCGGTCTGCCTTCAAACAAAGATCGATTCCGATCTGCTTATCCTTCCTGATATTCGATACACTCCCCAAAGCAAATTCCCCTTGGCTATTCCATCCAGTTCCTGACTGGACACATTCCGACCTCTGGCCTATAATTACACCTAGTAATGCCCGTAACTTCATAGTTTCCCAGGGGAGTCGGAATTGGCCGGCTGAGAGTGTATCCCATCAAGATGCTAACCCTTAGACCTGATCTGGATCATGCCAGCGTAGGAATCGGAGTATATCGAATTGGCCCAGCCATGTGCTGTAGCCACCTCTCTAACGCCTGCACGCGTCCCGGATTACGGGGCGCTTTTTTTGATGGTATCTTTTTGACACAAAAAGTACGTCATCCGGATCATAGCTGGTATAAATCGAAGGATTTATGCACCATGCTTGGATATGAAGCCAAGGAGTACCCCGCGCCACTGGCCGGACCATATGAAGGAGAGAAAACAAGATGAAATGGCGTAAAATGATCGGACTCCTGCTCTTGTGTGTGACACTGGTCACCGTCGCTGCATGCGGCAGCAAGGAAGCAGCGCCTGCAGGACAGAACGGCAGCACCAACACTGAAAACAGCAGCGAAGGTGACAGCGCTGCATTGAAGGATGTTAAAGTCGTGCTCGACTGGACACCCAATACGAATCACACCGGGCTTTATGCCGCCGTGGATCAAGGATTTTATCAGGCAGAAGGCTTGAATGTCGAGATTGTGCAGCCGGGAGCCGGCGGTGCGGATACAATGGTAGCCTCAAACGAAGTTCCTTTTGGGGTAAGTTATCAGGAGAGCGTAACACAGGCCCGTACACAGGACGTTCCGCTCGTCTCCATTGCAGCCGTCATTCAGCATAATACATCTGGATTCGCCGCTCCGGTGGACCGAAACATCAAATCACCCAAGGATTTCGAAGGCAAATCCTATGGAGGCTGGGGCTCCCCCGTTGAAGAAGCGGTTATGCAGTCCATTATGGAAGGCGAAGGTGCCGATGTGTCCAAGGTTAAAAATATCAACATGGGCGACGCCGACTTTTTTACCGCAGTGAAACGGGACATTGATTTTGCATGGATTTTCTATGCATGGACCGGCATTGAGGCCGAGCTGCGCGGAGAACCCTTCGACATGCTGTATGTGAAAGATTATTCCGATGCGCTGGACTATTACACGCCTGTACTCGTGACGAACGAGCAGACCATTCAGAATGACCCAGAGCTGGTGAAGGCGTTTATGAAGGCTACTTCCGAAGGGTATCAATATGCGATTGATCATCCCGAAGAAGCCGCAGACATTTTAATCAAGGCTGTACCTGATCTCGATAAAGACCTTGTGGTGGCAAGTCAGAAATGGCTGAGCCCGAAATACAAGGATGACGCTCCGCGCTGGGGTGAGCAAAAACAGGAAGTGTGGCAGAATTACACGGACTGGATGTTCAGCAAAAAACTGCTTGATGAGCAGATTGATGTATCCCAAGCCTATACAAACGATTTTTTACCCCAATAAAATACAATTATATAGTCGACTTTTATGTACACCAGAACGAAGAGTGCAGAACCCATCTGTAGAAACAAAGTGGTCGCCTAATAGCTTTCTGAAAGAAAGCTCCTTCGGAAGCATATGC
>NZ_NPBI01000028.1:0-113059 GCF_002272715.1 Paenibacillus sp. 7516 | reverse complement strand
CAGCGATCGGAAGAGGGTGCTGCAATCGAAGTGGTAAAGTGTACATTCACGATGTTCTACTTACTCATCTCGAAAGGAGCCGTGATCTCTCATGGCAAGTACACTGCTTAGCATTCAAGTGATTCCCAAAACGCCGAATGGCGAAAATTCATATCCTTATGTAGATCGGGCCATCGAAGTGATTCAGCAATCCGGCTTGAAATATCAGGTCAATCCGCTCGACACCACAATGGAGGGTGAGCTGGAGGAACTGCTGGAAGTTGTCCGTAAAATGCATGAGGTGCTCGTGGAGGCTGGCAGTCCAAGCATCATCTCTCAGATCAAAATTGCCCACAGCCCGAACGGCTTCAGTATGGATACCCTGACGGAGAAATATCGCTAATGCATACGTACTTCAAAAGTGTATGGCCGCCCATTGTGGCGGTTATTCTCTTTATAGCCATATGGCAGGGCGCCGTGTCCCTGTTTCATATTGAGAAATGGATGCTGCCCGCACCTTCCGACATCGCGCACGAAGCCGCTTCCCAAGCAGAACGCCTGGGCATGCATGCATGGGCGACCATTCAACTCACGTTAGTTGGCTTTGCAGCGGGCACGCTGGTTGGGCTGCTGATCGCCATGGTGCTGCATCTGATTCCATTCCTGAAGTCTGCTCTGTATCCTTTACTTATTCTTAGTCAAAATATACCGACGATTGCGCTCGCTCCGCTCCTCCTGATCTGGTTCGGATTCGGACTGCTGCCCAAACTGATTACCATCATCCTGGTCTGCTTCTTCCCCGTTGCCGTCGCTGCCATGGATGGACTGACGCGAACGGATGCCGCCATGATGAATTACATGCGCATGGCGGGAGCAAAACGCGGTCCGATTTTCTGGAAGCTGGAACTCCCGCACGCACTGCCTTCCATCTTCTCCGGTGTCAAGATTGCTGCT
This sequence comes from Paenibacillus sp. 7516, assembly GCF_002272715.1. Taxonomy (NCBI): domain Bacteria; kingdom Bacillati; phylum Bacillota; class Bacilli; order Caryophanales; family Paenibacillaceae; genus Paenibacillus; species Paenibacillus sp. 7516. The sequence goes on along the minus strand of NZ_NPBI01000028.1, from coordinate 112,126 downwards.
ACTTACAGCGTCATGGGTGCCATTATTGCCGAATGGATCGGAGCCGACAAAGGGATCGGATATTACATGATGCTTCAGAAGTCCGCTTACCGGACAGATCGTCTATTCGTTGCGATCATGATTATTGTCGCGCTCAGCCTGCTGCTCTTCCTGTTTATTGCCCTGCTGGAGAAGCTGCTCGTTCGCTGGCGACCACAGAAGCGCTGAATTGCAGCACAAGCACTATACAAGGTTAGGAAGTGAATGCGAGATGACACTCAAATATAACGAACAGGCAACACCTGTACCTGGCGGAAGCTCCACAATGCCAAGCAAAGAAGGATCACACCGCACTGCTTCCACCGCTACCTCCGATTCGGGTAAGCAGAGTCTGCCTGCACTGGAAGTACAGGACGTCCATGCTTCCTTCCGGGAACGGCGGAACAAGCTGTCTGTCCTGAACGGATTATCCCTGACCGTAGAGCAGGGTGAATTCGTGGCGATCGTTGGACCATCCGGATGCGGCAAGAGCACGTTGTTTCATATCATTGGCGGGTTGTTGAAACCCCAAACAGGCCAGGTTCTCATGAACGGACAGAACGTTACCGGGCAGCGGGGCAAAATCAGCTATATGCCGCAGCAGCCCGCTCTCTTTCCTTGGCGTACCATTGAAGACAACGTGCTGCTTGCCGGGGAAGTGTCAGCACATACGCCACCCAAGGCAGAAGCGCTTGCGGAAGCAAGGAAGTGGCTTTCCAGCGTCGGTTTGGGCGGATTTGAACAGGCATATCCGCACATGTTATCGGGCGGTATGCAGCAGCGGGCAGCCTTTTTGCGTGCCCTGCTCAGTCCGCAGGAACTGATGCTGCTGGATGAGCCCTTCAGCGCCCTCGATGCGTTGACACGCAGTGACATGCAGCGATGGCTGCTCGATATATGGGAACAAAACCGCCGATCCGTGCTGTTTATCACCCACAATATCGAAGAGGCACTGCTGCTTGCCGATCGAATCTATGTATTATCCAACCGACCTGCGACCGTGCTGCATGAGGTACATGTCCCTTTTGATCGTCCAAGACGTGAAGAAATTACGGAAGAGAAGGCTTTCCTCGAACGCAAACGGCAGATTTCGGAGTGGATGAAAGAAGAACAGAAAAAAGCCCGGCTAACTCCATAGCACGGGTTTTTCGTTATATTTTTCCAAAACAGTGATCCGCATTCATGATATTCACGTATCAACCTTCAAAAGATAAAAGATGACTAGGAGGGGCCACTTCATGCATTCCCAAGCTTTTGCACCACTGATTGATGCTCATATCCATTTTGACAAATATACCGTGGAGGAACAGCAGCATATGCTGCAATCTTTCCCGGATCATCAGGTTGAGGCTGTCATCGCCGTTTCCATGAATATCACCTCGGCACAGGATAATCTGGAGCTGGCGAGACAGAATCCCCGATTCATCTATCCGGCTTTTGGCTTTCATCCCGAACAGCCCCTGCCTTCAGCGCAGGATCAGAACCTGTTCTTCGACTGGATTGAAAGGCATATCGGACAAGCGGTAGCCATCGGGGAAGTTGGACTGCCCTACTACAATCGCCAGGAAGCAGAACAGGCAGGACTTGCTTTTGATCAAAGTGGATATATCGAGCTGCTCGAACGGTTTATTCAACTCGCCAAGCGGCATAACAAACCCATCGTGCTTCATGCCGTTTATGAGGATGCCGACATCGCATGCGACTTGCTGGAACAATATCAGGTTAGACGCGCCCATTTCCACTGGTTCAAGGGTTCCCGTCAAACCGTGCGGCGAATGGCGGATAACGGGTACTTCATCTCCTTCACGCCAGACATTCAGTATGAAGAGGAGATTCGTGAGCTGGCAAGACAATATCCATCTGAACAGGTCATGGCAGAGACGGATGGGCCCTGGCCCTTCGAAGGGCCGTTTCACGGACAGATGACACATCCCGCCATGACGAAGCAGGTGATTCAGGCCTGGAGCGAGATTACGGGCATGGGAACCGAGCGGGCAGCGCGTCTCTTTTACCAGAACACGAAGCGGTTCTACCGTTTACCCTAATGCATAGCACAGTTAGACGACAAAAGGGTCAGCCGGACTTCCCGGCTGACCCTTTTGGTTGACCTTCATTAACGTTTCATAAAGCCTCTGCCTTCGAGATACGATTTCATCTGCAGACGTGCTGGCTCGGTAAGGCGTTTGGCCATCAACTCAGACCACGGCGTCGTACGTTCACCATTGGTGCGTGCTTTCATATAGGCTGTCGTGGTTTCGTCATAGCTTTCCACACCCCGGAGCGTCTCTTCGGCATCATAGCGATTACGATGAAGAACAGCATTCAGCGGCAGACGCGGACGAATGCCGGTTTCCTGGTCGGCTATACCGACACACATGCCGAAGACAGGGTATACGCCTTCCGGCAGTCCCAGCAGTTCAGTCACTTCTTCAATCTTGTTACGCAGACCGCCGATATATACAATCCCGAAACCGAGCGACTCAGCGGCCAGAGCGGCATTCTGGGAGGCAAGAGCCACATCGATCGTTGCTACCATAAAATTCTCTGTGGAATCAGCATAAGACTCCTTCTCCGGCTGGTGGCGCTTCGCCGCATCACTCAGGCGATACAGGTCTGCACACCACACGAGGAAAACAGGGCATTCTTCTACATAAGCCTGGTTGCCTGCCAATGCAGCGAGCTTCGATTTTAGTTCTGGTTCCGTCACGGCAACGACGCTATATGCCTGTACACTGCTGGAAGAGGAAGCCATCTGCCCGGCAGCCACGATTGTCGCAAGCTGCTCCTCACTTACCGGATCCGGCTTGAATTTCCGCACCGAGCGGTGTTTCATCATCAATTCAATGGTTTCATTCATGTCTGTTCACTCCCAATCCTCGTAGTACGAACTCAATCGTCTGTTCAGCCAGCTTATCTGTATCCATGTCTTCATAGTTAAACGTAAACCGTGAGTTTTTGGCACGTTTGTGTGCCAGAGCCACACCCATGACCTGAAGCATTGCATAAGATACGGAATCGATCTGGAATACACCCTGGTCTTTGCCTTCCTGCAGCAGATCATTTACTTTGGTCCAGACAGGGTCCAGGAACCGAAATACCGTGGCCGTGCGATGAGTGTTCAGTGTAATTTCAAGCTGTACAATGTCGCTCATCTCCCAGTCCGTCATCGTGAACTTCACGACTTCACCTACAATTTTGCTGATACCCTCCACAGGGGACATGGACTCCGCAGCCAAATCAGTCAGCATGTGACCAGGAAAGAAGTGCTCAAATATCGCTTCAAACACCTTTTCTTTTCCGCCAAAATGGTACGAGACCAGTGACACATTGGCACCCGCCTCATCACAGATTTGACGAACGCTTGTCCCGTCATACCCCTGCTGCGCAAAAAGTTTTTTGGCTGCGAGCAAAATCCTCGTTTTGATATCCAATTCCGGTTCCGTCATTCCGTTCGCTCCTCTTGTCCGTTCTTATCTTGCTCCAGCTTCCGGAGCTGCAGCCAGCTGTTTCATCTATTTATTATGAAAGTTTAACTTTCAAAGCGCAAGGCATGACCATATCATGTCAGAGCTCTAACTGGTCCTTGATACACAGCAGGCACCCCGGTTAAGATCCACCGGGGTGCCTGCTCCAATACTATAGAGTCATTTACATCTGTAATATTAGCTGTTCACTTGAGCCGGGCTTGGTGCACCTGCTGGCATGCGATGTTTTTTGAGCAAGGTCACTACCAGGGAGAGGGCAACCGCGATGACCAGAACAATCGCAACAGATCCGGCTGCCGACTGAACGCCAGGTCCACCAAGTTGAACGCTCAGAATACCTTGAACTGCGTACGTTGCAGGCAAGTACTGTCCGATACCGCTGTAGAAACCGTTAAGCAGCTCACGGGGTACCATTGCACCGGAAGATACCAGTTGCAGGGACAGTGAGATGATGTTGAACAGGCTTCCTGCAGGCCCGAAGCAGATCAGGAAGAACTGCGAGAAGAACATGAACGTGCAGAGGAACAGAGCCTGGAACAACCAGAAGGCGATGAATCCTTGAGCAATCTGTCCTCCGAGCGCAACAATCAGCGATGAGCCAAGCAGCGATACGACTAGAGCGGATGCGATGTTAATCACGATTCTCGCACCAAACAACGTCAAGCGGGAGTGGGTTGCTGAGAGCATTCCCATAGCCGTTTGCAGATTCATACCCATGATCATGGCGCCGACATAAGAAGCCAGTACCATCATCATCGGTACCATCTGATTATTCATGCCGTTCACCGGATTAATCGAAGTTGTTGTGCCTTCAACCCGGGTAGCCAGATTGGCAGCAGCATCGGCCGCCTGATCCGCAGGTGCTCCTGCAGCAGTCAATACGGTCTGTACGCCTTGCGCAGTCGCTTGCTTATTGATTGTGTTTGTCACACTTTGGGAGACACCCTGCATCATGCTTTTGATCGTCACCGGGTTAGCTTCGTTAATGGTGTACTTGATCTCAGCTGTGGAACCTGCAGTCTGAAGAAGCTCGTTAAAGCCAGCCGGAATATTCAGCACCATGTGAACCTGGTGATGATTCAGCTGATCCAATGCCTCAGCGGAACTGAGATCCGATACCGTATGGAAAGGCAGCGTCTTAGTCAAACTAGCCGCAATACCTTGGGACATCTCGCCATCTTCGTTCACAATGGCTACTGTCAATTCAGTCGTGCGGTCGTTCACGCCGGAGTATGCGGTCATCCAGATGACACTGAAGATCACTTGGAACATTAGTGCTGTTACGATCCCCACAATCACTGGTGGCTTTTTCAATAAAATACGTAATGCCTGTAGCATAGAATAAGGTCCTCCAATATAGATTAGTTCACATTTGATTTAAACGATCGTTTGAATCAAACAATTGTTTAAATTTTAATGGCATATGTCATTATTGTCAACTGATTTCTGAAATGTTCAGAAACATCATTCTTGTTTCATAAAGTCCATTTCCTTTTTCATAAAAAGACAAGAAAAAGCACGGTTCACCGCAGCGAACCGCGCCACATTTCAGGCTAGCTGAAGGTAATAGTACACCTATCGCCTGCATACTACTTTGGATTGCGTTCCAGCTTCAACCGTTGCAGACGCAGCGAATTCAATACCACCGATACGGAACTGAATGCCATGGCCGCACCAGCCAGCCAAGGTGCCAGGAAACCTACTGCGGCGATTGGAATACCAATGACGTTATAGCCAAGTGCCCAGAACAGGTTTTGCTTAATATTGCCCATGGTGCGCCGGCTCATCTCGATCGCATCCGCTATACTGTTCAGATCACCGCGCATCAGCGTGATATCTGCCGCTTCCATTGCTACGTCTGTTCCAGTCCCAATGGCCATGCCGATATCTGCTGTAGCCAGGGCAGGCGCGTCATTAATGCCGTCACCAACCATCGCCACTTTCAGCCCGCTATCCTGCAGCTTCTTCACTGCGGCTGCTTTACCCTCAGGCAAGACTTCTGCCAGGACATGATGGATACCTGCTTGCTCCGCCACGGCACGTGCCGTACGCTCATTGTCTCCCGTAATCATGATGACATCGATGTTCATCGCCTGCAGACGCTGAATGGCTTCGCGTGATGTATCCTTGATTGTATCTGCCACAGCAACAATACCTGCCCAGCGGCCATCGACTGCTATCAGCATCGCTGTGCGGCCGAGCTCCTCCAGTTCATTCATCTGGCGAGCGGTTGCCTCCGATACCTCCACATGAGCATCCGCAAGCAGCCGCCGTGTTCCAACCAGAATTTCCTGTCCTTGTACTCTGGCTCGAACGCCATATCCTGGTATGTTCTCAAACTGCTCTGATTGGGACAATACGATCCCTTTGTCCCGGATTCCTGCTACGATAGCTTCCGCCAGCGGATGTTCAGAGCTTTGTTCTGCTGCTCCAACCCATTTCAACAGTTCTGCTTCTGTCCAATCTTGCGCTGTGATCACATCTGTCAACACCGGTTTACCTTGGGTAACTGTTCCTGTTTTATCCAATACCACTGTCTGAATCTGCTGTGCCGATTCCAGATGTTCTCCGCCTTTGAACAGGATGCCATATTCAGCCGCCCGTCCTGATCCAGCCATGACAGAGGTTGGTGTTGCCAAACCCAAGGCGCATGGACAGGCAATGACCAGTACGGCAATCGCTTTTTCCAGAGACCCTGCGAAGTCACCGGGACTGGCAAACAGATACCAGATCAAGAATGTCAGCGCAGCAATGCCAACTACAATCGGGACAAAGATGCCTGAGATGACATCCGCAATCCGCTGAATGGGTGCTTTGGAACCCTGTGCCTGTTCAACCACTTTAATGATCTGAGATAATGCGGTGTCCGAGCCGACTCGTGTCGCGCGCAGCTTCAGTGCACCGTTTTTATTCAGTGTAGCACCCGTAACAGCGTCCCCCGGCTTTTTATCGACAGGCAAACTTTCGCCGCTGAGCATGGATTCATCGACCGAGGATTGCCCTTCTTCCACGACACCATCCACTGGGATGCTGTCCCCCGGTCTCACCAACACGATGTCACCTACTGCTACATACGCTGCAGGCACAAGCACTTCCTGGCCATCCCGGATGACCCGGGCTTCACGAGGGGCGAGTTCGATCAGGCTTTTGATGGCCTGGGACGAGCGCCCTTTCGCTACGGCTTCAAACCATTTTCCAAGCAAAATCAACGTAATCAAAATCGCACTAGTCTCGTAATACAGTTCAACCGAGGGCATCGTGGCACCCGCAATCGTGCCCATCTCGCCATGATCCATCGTTGTCGTTGAAGGTATCATTCCACTCGTGAGTGTCAGATACAGACTGTAGAAGAATGCCGCGCTTGTACCCAGAGCGACCAGAACGTCCATATTGGCACTGCCATTACGCAGTGCTTTGTACGCCCCGACATAAAATTGCCACCCAATAACGAATTGCACCGGTGCAGCCAGTACCAGCTGGAACCATGGATTCATGAACAGATCCGGCACCCAAATCCATGATGTAAATGAGAAGTGGCCTACCATGGCCCACAGCAGCGGTATGGATAATAAGGCGGAGATCATCCATTTCCATTTTTTGCGCTGCAGCTCACGTTCGCGAACGGATGAGGTTTCTTCCTGCGTCTGCTGCAATTCGGCACCATATCCCAGCTGTTTGATTTTGGCTGTAATATCGGAAGCTTTTAGTGCTCCTGCTGCAAATTCAACGTGTCCCGTCTCCAGTGCCAGGTTTACATTCGCTCGCGATACACCTGGCAGACGGGAAAGCCCCTTCTCAATCCGCGCAGAGCAAGCCGCACACGTCATTCCGGTGATGTCCAGATCAATCGATTCCGTCACTGTACCGTAGCCGAGCGCCTCCACCTTATCCCGCAATGCGTTGACACTTATAGTCTTTGGGTCATACGTAACGCTTGCTTGTTCTATGGCGAGATTGACACTCGCCTGCTGAACACCTTCCATACGGGATAATCCCTTCTCGATCCTTGTGGAACAGGCGGCACAGGTCATGCCCGTAATTAGCAGCGTTGTCTGCGCTCCATCCGGCTGTGTTCCGGCTGCAGGCATATGTTCCGTTGATGATGATTTATCCATGATGGATTCTCCTTTCATATGAACTATTCACCCACATACCCCTACAGGGTATAAAAAAGACCAAAAATCAGGCTTAAACGTTGATCTCTCGCATCTGATGTCTATCGACTTCTTGGTTCAGACCATAGACAATGAGAAATCCGTTTAAGCCAACATGGGTTAGACTACATCGTACCCTTGATCTTCAATAGCAGCCTTGATTTGCTCTACATTCACCTGCTGCTCAGCATATTCCACGGCAACGGTTCCGGCTGCCAGGTCAACCTGTCCTTTGGCACCCACGTTCTTCACCGCTTCTTCAACCGATTTGACACAGTGATTGCACGACATTCCAGTAACATTCAACGTAACGTTAGACATGATCCATTCCTCCTTGGGATATATAAATGATTGCTTTATTCCTTGAAAATCGAATTACTTCATCAATTTCCTTACTGTTACGAGCAGTTCATCCACTACTTCGTGTTCCCCTGCCTGAATCCGTTCGACAATACAGCTCTTCATGTGACCTTCAAGCAGCAGCTTGCCTACTGAATTTAGTGCAGACTGCGCAGCTGCAATCTGGGTAAGCACATCATCACAATACGTGTCCTTCTCGATCAATCCCTTGATCCCGCGAATCTGGCCTTCTACCCGGTTCAAACGGGAGATCAGGTTGCTCTTCATCTCCTGCGAGTGATGGCTCTTGCGCACATGTTTCCCGTCACCGCCTTCGGCATGGCATGCCGCTGCATGTTGATTGGTTGCATGATCATCGGACGGCGTTACAGATGGTTCCAAGGGTTCCTTGGGATGGCTCTGATGATCCATCATGAACACCTCTTTTCTTCGTTCTTTTCACAGTGTAACATACCCCATGGGGGTATTCAAGCATTAAAAATAAAATTGTTTTTCTACCCATAAGAGCTCTTTGAAACCTTTACGTTATACCTTGTGCAAATCATCGTTACAGTATGTATTCCATCCTGCTGCTGCGGACAGACAGACCCATTTGTTCATAAAAGGCCTGCGCACCCGTGTTAAATGTGGATACTGTTAATTCTACGCTATCCGCCTGAAGCTCCCTGCCCAGTTCAATTAGAGCATGCATCAATTTCTTACCTGTTCCTTGACCCCGCCCATCACTGCCGACGACCAATTCATTAATATACAGCATCTTGCGATCCAACAACAGTTCAACCCCCTGAATCAATGTCAGCTGCGCACTACCATACCCCAGAATATTCCCCGTGCCTACCGATTCAGCAACATATAGATAACGCTTATCCGTTTCCAGCAACGATATGAACTCCTGCTTCTCCATTCTGGGTTGCAGTGCTCGATACACATCAGGCCGAGCCTCAACATGCATTTGATGCAGCTCATCCATCAGCAGGGAAACACCGGGATAGTCGGGGGCCACTGCCTTTCTAATCTGGATTGGATCCACTTGAATCACACCTTCCCTTACTTAAATTTACATTATTATACAACAAAATATAATAAAAGCAGATACCTCGGGCGGTATCTGCTTCGTCAGAAACGACTCATGCGTTTCGTCTTATTCTTTGGATGATTTACCTTCATTAAAAGCAACCGGTGATGGCTTGGCTGCCCAATCGTCCGCTTCCGGTTCGATGTCTACACCGTTCATGATTTTCTTTTTCTCCATCAAGGAATCCCCGTCTTCGTCCAGCTTGTTGCGAATTTCCGCCTCGTCTTGAGGTTGATTATTCTGTGTCATCTTAGAGTCCTCCTTTATATTTCATCATCATAATGATGTTCCTTTATATAACTTACCCAATTATTTCATTCCCATTCGCGATGTGGCTATACGAAATCCACCTGTTTATCCAAAATAACCTCTTCCATCTTATGTTCCAGTTCTGGAATAGAAGGAACCAGTGAAAATTGAACCTGTTCGAGAGAGGAAGGCAGCGCGGGCACGACCCGATAACTCAGATGTGTTTCGCCACCTCCTCCACGACTGCTATGTCTCGTCGACATATGGTTCTGTTCACCAAGCACTTCCAGAGCCAAATGGGGCACCACATGTACACGGTCAGTTTCATTCCCTTTATAATGTATCTCGACATGAACGATACTCTCCGTCTCATATTGCATCGAATGGGTGATGAGATATTCGCAGGAATCCTGGATCGTTCTCTTCATAATCGGAACAACACCCCTCAACTGAAGCTCTTCAGGCGGGAAAAAATGCCTCTGGGGCATAGGTTGTACACTACGCAGGACATAACGGATATCTTCCTCCTTCATATCCAGAGATGCTGCCCATTCATTGATGATCTCCTGAGGTGGATGGTATTGGACCGCTCCTGTTATATGCTTCCGCTCAGCGACCAGTCTAATCAGCTGTTCATCAATCTGCCGTACCTGTTCATTGTACTCATAAGGGATGACACGAAATTCACTCCAACCTGAACTCATATGCTAATCTCCTCCCAATATTGAAGTTCACCACTGACTTAGGTACCCATTGAATATCAGTATCTAATAGAAACTATTCGCTACTCTACGTTCGCTCCCTCTTCATAGATTGCAATTAACTCTGTTGCAAAACAAAAAATGACGAGCCTCTCGTCCGGCTAAGATAGCCGGGTGCGAAGAGGTTCGCCACATGGTTTTATATTTTTGCCACTTTGCTGCCCTTCATCTTCATATTTACGAGCAGAATGCTAGCGATAATCATGACCAAGCCGGCAATCAGATTAACTGTCACGGACTCCCCAAGGAACAATACACTGCAGAACAGTGCAATCAGCGGAATCAGAAATGTAAATGATCCTACCTTACTCGCTTCTCCTGAGCTGACCAGTTTGAAGAATGCGAGCCATCCCAGCGCAATGACGAAGACCGAAATGAACAGCATATCGACTATAAACGGAGGTACCCATTGCACTTCAGCCCAGTTCTCTGTCGCTGTACCCGTCAATGTCAGGACAACCCCGCCAATCAGAATTGGTATGGCCGTCATCCAGATTCCATCCACCTTCGTCGATGTTTTCTTCATATATACGGTTCCGATTGCCCAACTGATGGCACTAAACAGTCCGAGCATAACCCCTTCAGGTGATACTTTGCCTGTCATGCCACCAATACTGATCGTTGCCACTCCTGCAAAACCGAGGACCAGTCCGGCAATTTTCAGCCCATACATCGACTCGCCCAGCCACAGCCAAGCCCCAATACCGAGCAGCACAGGCTGCAGGAATACAATGGAGGAAAATAACCCTGCGGGTACTTCCGTCAGACCTACAGTCTGAAAGCCATAGAAGAAAATGATATTCAGCACCGCCGAGATCGCATAGATATGCCAGGTTTCCCGAAGCCGCAGCGTTTTGTACCTTGGAAAAGCATAGATACCGAGCACCAGTCCGCCAATCAGCAGACGCATGCCTGCAAATAAAAGCGGCGGTGCATAGTTTAAAGCATATTTGGTCAGGGGCCAATTTACTCCCCACATGAGCACTAGAAAAGCCAGAACCCAGCCTGCTTTTGCACGTGATAAAGCCATAAATGAACCTCTCCTATCTGGTACAGCTTCAGAACCGATCCACATTCAGGCACCACATTCATGCCATTGTCTCAGCCCATCTATATTCAGCGTCGAACGGGCCCATGCCCTCCCGTTGATCGTTCTGTTTCTCCATGATACAATAACGAGCGTAATAATTGAAATGCATGTTAATCATAAGGAGCATAGCATATTTGTTATGAACAATTCACAATTACAATTATTCGTAAAAATTGCCGAGACCGGAAGTTTCACTCGCGCCGGGCAGGAACTGAATATGACACAGCCCGCGGTTAGCCGGGCTATCTCATCGCTGGAGAATGAACTGGACGTCACCCTGATTATACGGGACCGCCGGAACGGCATTGTGCTGACCGATGTAGGACAACGAATACTCGTCATTTTTCGCCGGATTTTACAGCAATATGATAAGGTGCAGCAGGTCGTTTCAGCAGAAAAGGGACTGGAAATCGGTACGATTCGCATCGGTTCTTTTCCGATGTCATCGGCTCATCTGCTGCCCAAGATTATCCGATCCATTCGTGATCGCTACCCTAACATCGAATTTGAACTACATGAGGGAAACATTCATGAAATTCAGGAATGGCTTAACTCACGCGCGATTGATGTCGCTCTCATTATTGTGACGGAACAGGAGCCGGTAGAGAAGGCTTATGAAACACTGCCGCTCTATAACGAAGAAATGCTGGCAGTGTTCCGGGACGATGAGCCGTTTGCCGATCAGGAGATCCTGCCTGTGAAGATGTTGAATCAACATCCCATGATTGTTTGCAACGGTGGATATGAAGTGCCCATAGTGGATCTGTTCAAACGGGCGGAAACGGAGCTGAATTTTGGATTTGTCGTCCATAACGTCAACACATGCCTGAACATGATTGAACAGGGGCTTGGAACGGCCATGCTGCCTGCCATTTCTCTATCCTGGCTTCCTCCTGGTGTAAAGGCACTCCCTACCGAACCGAAGGCTTATCGCCACATCGAGATCGCCGTCCCTTCTCTGATGGAAGCCTCTCCAGCTTCCCGTTTGTTCATCGAGACGGCACAGCAATTGTTTGGACAGCGCAGCTAAACCAAAAAAAAGGACATCCACGAAGTCACATTACATGACCAAGTGGACGTCCTTTTTTTACTGAATTGGTTGTAAGCTTTATCCTTGGCATTTCCTTAAACGGTGCTTACGCCTGATCCTGCCGAGCGAGCGCAGCGAGTGCACGCAGAGAAGCGTTAATCTCGCGCTCAACCGCATGTGCTACCGCATCTGTATGCGGATCATATTCGGCAGCCAGATCGCTGTCCGCGAAGCCGTCGATGGCAACAATCGCACCGGCACGCGCACCTCGCAGTGTGCTGACGATGTACAGTGCGGCAATTTCCATCTCGGCCGCTAGTGCGCCGGCCTGTGTATACTTGCGGTGAGGGATCTCCTCCACCCCTGTGAAGAATGCGTCCAGTGTAACGGTAATGCCTACACCGACTTTACCTGCATTCATTGCCGGATCTGCATGGTTACCCTTTTCTTGTGCAGCTTCAATGAGTGCCTGGGTGACTCCAATGTCCGCTACTGCAGGGAAACCATCCGGCACCAGCTGACGGGTCAATCCGTCCGAACGGACCGCTGCCGTGCTGACAATGACACTGCCCGCAGGATAATCTGCCGTATAGGAGCCGGCTGTTCCGACTCGAATCAGGGTTGTCACACCTGCCCGAATCAGTTCCTCGAAGCAGACGGCCGCTCCCGGAGAACCTACACCATGGCTGACAACAGCCATCTGCACCCCTTCATATAGCCCAACGAATGTACGATATTCCCGGCTGAACGCCAGTTCTCTCGCCTGCTCCAGCTTCCGGGAGATCTTCTCCGCACGAGCGGGATCACCACAGACAATGGCATAAGCAGGCATATCTTCCGAATGAATCTGCAAAATGGGCATTAACATCGTTAATCAAACTCCTTCTTCGTCCATTCATCTTCGGGGATCGGCAGATCTTCGCCCGAGAAGCGCTGTTCCTTGAACGGATCGGCAAAGTGATGAAACCCGTTGCTCTCCCAGAATCCGTTGCGATCTTCGGTCATGAACTCCAGACCGCGTATCCACTTCGCACTTTTCCAGAAGTACAGCTGCGGCACCACCAGGCGCAGCGGATAGCCGTGCTTCGGTGTAAGCGGCTCGCCGTTATATTTGAAAGCAAGCAAGACGTCGTCGTGCATCAATTCCTCGAGCGGAACATTAGTCTCATAATCGTGATCAGCATGAATCATGACATATTTGGCTTCAGGTTTAACGCCCAAAAGCTTAATGAAATCCGAGAAGCGAATGCCTTCCCATGGGGTATCGAACTTGGACCAGCGAGTCACACAGTGAATATCGCTCACCGTATTGACCTGCGGCATGGCCTGAAGCTCGGCAAATGAGAACACTTTCTCTTCCTCTACTTCCCCAAACACTTTCAGATCCCATGTGGACAGGTCGTATTCAGGCACTTCTCCTTCATGCAAAATCGGGAATTTCTCGGTTAGCATCTGTCCCGGCGGCAGCCGATCTCCATGCTCAGCACCCGCTTTGGGCGCAGGAGTTTTGGTTTTCTTCAGACGTTCAGCCTTGTTATGCAATGATAACCCTCCTTCTTTTTACATTAGCGCGAGCTTCCGCCCGCTTTCAGTGCATCTTGTGCATACGTACGGTCTTTGAAAAAGAACATGGCCACCAGCGTCACAATATATGGAAGCATCAGAGTGAAGTGCGTTGGCAGGGAGAAGCCCTGCAGACGAATGCTGAGTGCTTCCATAAAGCCGAACAGTACACTGGAACCCATTACGCCCAGCGGATTCGCTTGACCCAGCATGGTTGCTACCAAGGCGATGAAGCCGCGACCTGCGGTCATGCCCTCCGTAAACATCGTCACCTGACCGAGCGACAACTGAGCGCCAGCCAGGGCACACAGGATACCGCACATCAGAACCGCGCCATACTGAATGCCGCGCACCTTAATCCCGATGCTTTGCGCTGCAATGGGATTCTCGCCGACGGAACGCAGACGGAAACCTGATACACTTTTGAACAAATAAAATTGTAATGCAATAACGAGTATGATTCCGAGGTACACGAGTGGGCTGTGCCCGGAAAATACGCTGCCTACCCACGGAATGTCCTTAATCAGTGGAATATCCCATTTGGGAAGTCCCACCATATCCTTGTCGTAGTATGCACCTTTTACATCAAAAATCGCCCGTAGTGCAAAGGTCGTCAGACCTGTTGCCAGGAAATTCAGGGATATCCCGACCACGATGGCATTCGCCTTGAGATTAATACTAATAAAGGCAAACAGTGCCGAGAACAACATCACGATAATAATAGAGAAGATAACGGCCAGAAGTACGTTGCCAAACAAATAGTTACCTACAATCGCGGAGAAAGCACCGATCAGCACGAGTCCTTCGAGACCGACGTTGAAAAGGCCAACACGGGAGCACAATGCCCCGCCGAGCGCTGCAAGCAGGATCGGAGTCATAATCCGCAAGGTCGAGCCGAACATGGCTGCATCAAACAGTTGCTGCATTGGATTTTTTCTCCTTTCTCCGCTTCAGGAATGAATATCCGATCTGGGCTGATACAAATAACGTAAGCACGGCCTGGATTACACTGCCGACTTCAAGCGGCACATCCGTATTTCGTTCCATACCCATTGCACCTGTCTGCAGGGCAGCAAGCAAAATGGCCGCTACAGCCGTACCAAGTGGGTGCGAGCGGGCGAGTAGTGTCGCCATGATACCGCTCCATGCGTAGCTCGCAGATGACAGCGAACCATCCAGGAAACGATACTGTGTTCCCAGCACTTCGCCTGCCCCCGCCAGACCTGCCAATCCACCGCTGATCACCATGGACAGCATCATCATTCGAATCCGGCGTACCCCGCCATATGTCGCGAACGACGGATTGCTTCCGAGCATGCGAATTTCATAACCGGTTACCGTTTTGTGCGTAAACCAGTAGATCAGGATTGCAGCCACGATCGCAATGATGAAACCGGCATGCAGTCCCATGCCCTGGAACAGCTTCGGCAGCCAAACTCCCTGATCAATCATCGGCGTCTGCGCCATCGCTGCGGATCCGGTACGATCCTTGAACGGATAAGATACCATGTACCCGCCAAAATAGATGGCAATATAGTTGAGAAGCAGCGTTGTAATCAACAGGTTCATGCCAAACCGGGCATCCAGCCAGCCGGCAAATACAGACCAGATTCCTCCGGCCAGGATTCCTGCCACAATGGCGGCAATACAGACAAACCAGCCCGGACCTGGCAGATAGAGCGCCGTGAGCGCAGCACTGAGCCCCCCGAGAATCATCTGTCCTTCGGCTCCCATGTTGAAGAATCCCGCACGGAACGCGAGTGCTACACCCAGTCCAGCAAGGATAATGGGTGTCGAACGAGCCAGTGTGTTCGTGAAGAAGTAGAAGTTCCCGAAGGCTCCCTTCCACATCTCTGCATATGTTTCGAAGACATTCCCGCCAACAACCAGAATTGCCACAGCTCCTGCAAGCAAACCGATTACTATGGCAAGCAGCGGCTGTACGAGTCCGCGAAGTGTTTCTTTTACCCGATTCATATCCGCTCTTTCCCTCCTGCCATCAATAAGCTAATCTGTTCTTCCGTGGCTTCATCTGCCTTCAGTTCCCCGGCAATCTCGCCTTCATACATCACAATAATTCGATCGGATAATTGCAAAATCTCGGACAGCTCGGAAGAAACGAGCAGCACGCCAGCACCTTCATTGCGTTTGCGAAGCAGCTCGGCATGAATCGTCTCCATGGCTCCGATATCCACGCCACGTGTCGGTTCCGCTGCAATCAGGAACGGAGCATCCTGCGCAAATTCACGTGCAGCAATCAGCTTCTGCAGATTACCTCCTGACAGGAACTGTGCCTTCGTCTCTGCCGAACCGGTCTTGATGCTGAACTGTTTGATCCAGCCCTCCACCATAGCCCGTGCAGCTTTGGCCTTAATAACGCCTCTGGTCTGAAGCCGATGATGATGTCCCATTAGTCCATTCTCACGCACACTGGCATCCTTGGCTGCTCCCCACATATACCGATCCTCGGGAATGTGAGCAAGTCCATGCTCCCGAATGCGGCGAACAGGCCAATTCGTTGTGTCCTGCCCCGAGAGCAGGACACGGCCGCTGTCTGCACTACGCAGTCCGGCAATAACCTGGATCAGTTCGGACTGACCGTTACCCGAGATGCCTGCGATGCCAACGACTTCTCCTTTTCGAACTTCCATATGGATATCCTTCAGCGCCGAGCGATCCTTCGCTCCGGACAAGGTTACGCCCTCCACCTGGAGTACGGCTTCTGCAGGCACGGACGGCAGCTTGTCGAGACGTACCAATTCACGCCCCACCATTAACCGGGATAATTCCTCCACATTGGTGTCCTTCGCATCCAATGTGCCCGTCACCTGACCATCGCGAAGAACCGTAATCCGGTCAGCCACGTCCATGACTTCCTGCAGTTTGTGCGTAATCAATACGAAGGTCTTGCCCAGCGCCGCAAGAGATTTCATATTTGCCAGCAATTCCTTGACTTCCAGTGGTGTCAGTACCGCTGAAGGCTCGTCCAGGATAATAATATCCGCACCCTGATGCAGCACCTTGAGAATCTCTACACGCTGCTGCATGCCGAGAGGACATTCGGATACTTTTTTCCATGGGTCAACGGGCATGCCGTATTTTTGGCCCAGGTCGTTCACTTGAGCGGCTGCCTGCTTACGGTCAAATACGCCCGCTGCAGTCGGTTCGCGGCCAATGACAATGTTCTCGGCCACCGTAAAGGAAGGAAACAGCATAAAATGCTGATGCACCATGCCAATACCGCTTGCCATGGCTTGAGACGGAGTGGCGAAGCTTACCTCGCGCCCCCGGACTTTGATCGTACCTGACGTGGGCTGCTCCATTCCGTACAGCATGCGCATCAGGGTTGTTTTGCCCGCTCCATTCTCACCAACGAGGGCGTGGATCTCTCCCTCACGCAAATTAAAACGGATATCCCGATTGGCGGTGAAGCCGCCGTATTTCTTCGTAATCTGATCCATCTCCAACAGCATATCTCGCGTTCGCTCCTTTCGGTCTCGGGCATTTAATAGCAGCAAAACCGGCTGCCTGATCGGGCAGCCGGCTGATCAATACCATTCCATCAAACAATCAAAACTATTGCTGCAATGGATCTTTCACAACGATTTTGCCGGATACGATATCTTCATTAATTGCTTTTACCTTGTCGATAACTTCCTGTCCAACAAAATCACTCAGTGCGGATTCGCTATCACGTGTAACGAAAGTCAGACCAACACCGTCCTCTTTCAGGCCATAGTTTACAGCACCTGCTTTGAAGTTTCCTTCTACGAAATCCTTCACCGTCTCATAAGCAACCGTATCCGTCGATTTCAATTGGGACAATACGATGTGCTCCGGATCTTCAACCGTGCGATCGGTATCCTGACCGGATGTATAGAAGCCTTTTTCCTTCGCTGCTTCGAATACGCCAAGGTCACCAACTGCAGATGCACCAGCAATGAAGTCAGCGCCTTTGCCGAATTGTACCAGTGCCAGTTCTTTGGCCTTGGCCGGGTCATTGAAGCCACCAACGTAATTCACGAGGAATTCTGCATCCGGGTTAACGGATTCCAGTCCCGCTTTGAAACCTTCGGTATATTTCTTGATCAATGGAACGTCCACTGCTGCGATCATGCCGACTTTATCCGTTTTGGTGGACAGTCCGGCAGCCGCACCAAGCAGATACGCTCCTTCGTATTCACGGAAACCAACGCTGCGTACGTTAGGCAGATCAACCGTTGTATCCACAATGGCAAACGACTTGTCCGGATTCTCGGCAGCCACCTTTTTCAGTGCATCTTCTGCCTGGAATGTCGCTGTAATAATCAGATCATAGTTCTCCGCAACCGCAGCACGCAGATTTTGCTCGAATGCTGCCGGGTCTGTAGATTCGATTGTTTTGGTATCCACTTTAAACTCTTCGCCTGCTTTTTTGAAACCTTCATCCATTTGTACAAAGAACGGGTTTACCCCGATTTTTTCAGGAAGTACGAGTGCCATGCGCAGTGATTTCTCACTGTCGCCACCTTGGGCCGATTGTTCGTCTTTGGAAGCCGAAGTTCCACAAGCCGCAAGCAAAACTGCCAACATGATGATCGATAAGACGAACGATAAGCCTCTTTTCATTTTGAAGATTCCCCTTTTCCACATTCTTTTTTTAATAATCCTAGCGGATACTGTCGATCCTTGTCAATAAATCTTTGTGCATAAACATTCAAATTAAATATAATTATTTCATCACCTACGAAGATACTTTGGGAAGCGCTCCATAATGGCTTTTTTCCGTTGACATGGGTGGCTTCGCCGTGCTAAAGTCAATCCAATTATTAAATTCACATCGGTTTTGTCAGAATTATAGCGCAAACTGTTTCATTTTCCAACCCTATCTTAAGGAGGCTATTCATATGAAAAAAATCACCCAGTTCACTCTGGCGGTCCTGCTCGCCGCGCCAGTCACGATCGGCAGCCTCAGCTTGCCTGCTTCGGTTTCCGCTTCATCCGCTTCTCCCGTTGTGCCATCCGCCACGCAAACCGCAAAAGCAACCACACCCAAGATTCCAGCCTTGTATACGGAGAGCGCAGCCGATTATGCTCAGTTCCTGCAGGCCAAGTATGGCATCCAGCTGCCACAGCAGCTCACCAAGGGTGACTTCATCCAGGCCATAGCAGCTATTATTGGAGCAAATTCAGCAGCGGACTCTACGGAAGAAGCCAGCGATAGTCAGACCCAGGCTCCCGCTTTTACCGATCTGAGCTCGGGAGATTCATCTTATGATGCAGCTATCACCCTACATAATAATGGTATCCTGTCTGGTACAGAAGTTCGTGCCGACGACAACCTTAGCACTTTTGCCGCGGTATTCATTGCTGTTAAGGCAGCTGGATTCAAGGAACTTGCGTATACATATCCAGAAGAGAAAACAAAGCAAGCGCTCATCAAGCTTGGCATCAGCCCCAATCGCGTTCAGGGTCAGGCGGCTCAGGAGCTCGCCGCTGCCATCGATACCGGTCTGGTTCCGGAAAGCCTCTACCCTGCTCTGCGTAAGGGCGGAGCGGCGAGTACTGATTTTGCCAACATCTTGCTTGGCCGGGTATTGACCAGTCAGGGAAAATACAAGCACGAGATCGGACGCTCTGGCGATGCCGACATCTACTCCAAACTGTATGCCGCGTATCGCACGGCGGATCTGATTGAAGCACCTGAATTAAGAGAGATTGTGGATCAGGCACTCCGGAACGACCTCGTTACAGGATACAACCTGAAGGATAGCCGCTTCGATTCCAATTTTATCGATGAACTGACGTTGACTTATGGACATGACGATATCAAACACGCCGTGCAGCTGATTGGCCTGCTTCGCAGCGAGGGCATCGATGCCGATGTGCAATTCCAGCCGAAAACCTCTGCCTTCATCTATTTGAAGGAATGGGGTGAGCCCAAGGAAACGCCGGATTACAAGGTGACCCAAATTGAAAATGGTAATTATATTGCGTATGCCAAGGAATATGACATTCAATTCGAATTCAACAACACGGCGGACAAGGCCCGCTTCAATGACATTATTCTGAAATATGCCAAAAAGAACAGCGATGATGCCTCTGCCCTCATTTATGCATCCTGGTGGCAGCCACTGTATTATTCACCGACAGCTGTTCAGGACTACCCGGTCATTAGCAACAACAAAATTGCACTCGGCAACTATTACGCTCAATCCTTCTCATTGAAGGAGAATGCCAAAGGTATTCAGGAAGGCTTCCGGAAGCTTGCTCCAGATGCGGACATTACCAGCTACAACTTCTGGGTAGATCAGCCTTTCTTCAATTATCTGAACGGGGAATCGGAGTAAACAATAAGCGTTATCTTACAGACTTAGCCTTAGAATTAATCTCGTAATTTGTCACACAAACAGCCGTTTTTCGCGAACCGCGCGATGGATTCTCTCCATGGTTCCGCAAAGACGGCTTTTCATTTATTATTTTGCAAAATTCTTCTTCAAAATCATTTTCTCTTTGAAGGATTTACCAGTAAAAGGTCGAATAACATATGTACACAAAAAGAAACCGCAATGACACATATCTGAATGACAGGAGTTAATCATGGTATATGACGGCATTCTGCTCGGTTTGATCGTGGGACTGTTCCGGGGAGGGTACCGGTATGGTCTCCACCAGTTTGCAACACTTCAACTTCGCGGCGGGTGGATATTCCCACTGTTGCTGCTTGCCCAATTCCTTATCTTTTTCTTGCAGGGAAGACTGGATTGGGTTGCATCTATCAACGGGTATCTGTTTGCGGCGGTGTACGTTACAGGTCTTGCATTTCTGTGGCTGAACCGGCATCACCGGGGATTTACGCTGATCTGGATTGGCGTGTTCCTTAATTTCATCGTTATGGTGGTGAATGGTGGACGCATGCCTGTCTCGGTGGAGGCTTCCGCTGTACTCGGACCTTACTATGTGGATATGCTTCGTGAAGGTGGAGCGGTATCGAAACATTATATGATGGATGCATCTACCCACCTATCCTTCCTGGGTGATATCATCCCGCTCTCCAGTCCTTATCCGCGGACCCAGGTGATCAGCATCGGCGATGTGGTCATGAACATTGGTATATTCCTGTTTATCCAGTACATGATGGTGAATCGTTCCGGCAAGGCTGCAACGCCAGCGACACCCATCCGGCCTGATGAGATTAGGACAGACTCCAAGGAAGGGAGGTCTTTTCCATGAAAAAATTCGAAGGCATTAAATATTCCCGCATCGTTATCAATGCAATCATCGTAGCTTCTGTCGTTGTCGCGTTGACTTCGGGATACAAGCTGGGCGGCTAGTACATACTTGCCAACCAAGACAAACAGGCTGCCAGCGGCCTGTTTTTTCTTTCTGGATTTTTACCAGGTAACTTGTTATGTTATACATCTAAATAGTACGAACCGATATCTATACATCAAGAGCCGACTAAACCAAGCAGGAGAATTTGTATGAACTTTATTCGTAGTCTTATCCATAAAGCAGACCGAAGCAGCATGTATGTTGTTTTGCTCAGCTGTGCAGGCATCGGTATTTTTCTGTATATGAACAAGTTGTCTTATCTGCACCTCTCCACTGGGGAATGGGTTATGGTCTATACCATGCTGGGTGCCGCGCTGATTCTGGATTACTTCACCTTTCAGATCCCACCCAAGGGTAATCAGCAGTCCATGGACTCTTCCGTGTATCTTGCCTGTATCTTCATGTTCGGCGGTGCATTCAGTCTGTCTGTGCTCCTGCCTGTTTCCCTCATTTTGTTAATCAAGGATCGCCAGCTTGCCTGGTGGAAACATATTGTTAATTTCAGCATTTACAGCCTTATGATTGCAGGAGCGGCTTCCATATTTACATGGACTGGCGGTGTTCCGGGAGCGCTGGACGGGTATAACCTGTTTCCTTATTTTGCAGCACTTGCCGCATACTTCATCATTAATACGCTCACGCTGGGCTTATTCTTTCATTTCTCCACCAAGGATGCTCTGCAGCAGATGAAACGTGCGTTCGTGACCGAGTCGCTGCTCGTCTATCTATGTACACTGATTCTTGCGCTGGTGCTGACTATACTGGTCATTCATAACGGCATTCTGGGCTTGCTGCTCTACTTGAGTCTCAGCATTCTGTTATCTCACGCGTTCAAACAGCTGTTCCTGATGTACCAGAGCATTGAAGAAAAGGCAAATACCGATCAACGAACAGGTCTCTTTAACCACAGCCACTTCGAAAACATGCTGGAAAACGAGCTCGCATCTGCCCGTGCTGCAGGAACACCGCTCTCCTTGGGGCTAATCGATATTGATGACTTCAAAAAGTATAATGACCGCTTCGGTCACCTGCAGGGGGACAGTCTGCTTGCTCTGCTAGGAGATTTTCTAAACCGCAAGACGGAGGGTACCCAAGTCACTGCTTTTCGTTACGGCGGGGAAGAATTCACGCTGCTCATGCCAGGCATGGAGCTTGACGAAGCTTATACCTTTATGAACAAACTGCGCAAGCAGCTGAACGATACTCCGTTTGAAGGGGTCGAGGTGTTTCCGCACGGCTGTCTCTCCTTCTCCGCCGGGGTCGCACGATACCAGGTCGATATGTACAATAAATCACAGCTTGTCGACCAAGCTGACAAGGCGCTCTATTATGCCAAAAAACAAGGCAAAAACAATGTCCATCGTCATGGCAGCAATGACGGCATGGAACATGAAATTGATTTGGTGCAGGATGTGCGGGATATCGAGCAACAACTGAACCTGTTCAGGTACAAGGATATCGACACATTCAAACACTCCAAAAGAGTATATAAATACGCCCTGGATCTCAGTGAGCTGCTGGAACTCGACAATGCGGAGAAACGGCAGTTTGTACTGGGTGCTTTGATTCATGATATCGGTAAGCTGGAGATTCCGTGGTCCATTCTGAACAAAAAGGAAAAGCTTACCGCAGAGGAATGGGAAACGATTAAAGGACATGTCACCTGGGGCAAAAAAATGGTGATGACCAACGAACGTTTCAACGATCTGATCCCGTATATTGAATTGCATCATGAGCGGTTTGACGGCAAAGGATATCCCTACGGTTTAAGAGACCGTGAAATTCCCCGCTTGTGCCGAATGCTGACTGTCATTGATTCATTCGACGCGATGACCACCGAACGACCGTATCAAAAAACCAAAACGGTGGATGAAGCGATCAACGAACTGCGGGCATGTGCGGGCTCCCAATTCGATCCTGAACTGGCGGAGCTTTTCATCCGCTACATTCAGAAAAAGACAGCACAGCAGCTGTTATCCTAACGTACGGCTGTCCACAAAATCCCTATATAATGCCAAAGCGCTACCCCCGGTCCATTGGGGATAGCGCCATTTTCATTTTCATCAATGAGTCAATCTTGGAATTCAGGACAGTTCTTAACGAACCAATTCCAATTAGCGGGTGGTGTTCAGTTCATGTGAAGTTTGATGCAGCTCTTTGATCATCTGCTGCAAAAACATGTTATCCTGGCGACTGATTCCGTGCTGATTGTCTTGAAGAAGCATCTGATGAATATTCTTCTTGAGCAACTCACTACGACGTTCCAATACCTCTTGATTCATGTTGTTGCGTTCACTCCTTAACATGGTTTGTCATGAATTCACGTTCTATATAAGTATAAAGAACCTTCCGCCTCAGGGAAAACAGGCACAGCTCCCCTCTCCCGTATACATCCAGCCTCACACTCCGTGACATTCTGTCACGACATGTCGTTCTTAGATATCCTTCTATATACTCCCGTATCCACCTATACATCCTCCGAGATCAACAGACTAGGTGCCAGGGACAGGTTGGGTTATAATGGGGCATAGATTCGTACGAAGAGTCGATATTAAAGGAGTTCTGGATGCATGTCCTACAAACAAATCAAGTGGATGATCCTGCTGATACCCACAATAACCGTTGGCCTCTGGGAATACATACGTCATCAATTTTTAATGCCCTATCTCTCCATGGATGTGGGGAATTGGCTCACTCCCGTTATCGTATACCTTGTCAGCGTAACGCTGCTGAGCCGTCTGTTCAAGATGCTGGAAGGCGCAAGAGCGGCGCTGGAACAGGAACGTGCCTCCAAGGCAGCCCTTGAGGCCAGGGACCAGCTGGCCCGCGAACTTCATGACGGGATTGCGCAATCCCTCTTTCTCCTGTCTGTCAAAACTGACAAAGCCGAGCGTGGTATGGCCGGCACCGGGCACGAACATGAAATTCAGGAAATCCGCAAGACCGTACACGAAGTAAACGCCTATGTCCGGCAAGCCATCGCCCAGCTGCGATATGTGCCCGGCCATACCGCCATGCCTACAGGAGTTTCACTTCAGGGACAGGTCGAATCCCTAACGCAGGAAACGATACCTGGAGCCCAGGTTCATTGGGAACTGGACAGTCATTTCTTTACGCCGAAAGAACAAGTTGAGCTCCTCGCCTGCATTCGGGAAGCTCTGATTAACGTACGCAAACACGCGCAGGCCTCCCATGTTCAAGTGGAGGCGGAGGGCAACTCTCTCTCCTGGTCTGTTCGCATTCAGGATAACGGCATAGGCGTTAGTGGCGATCCACTGCATCTTAAGGACCGATATGGACTGCGGATTACGAAGGAACGTGCCATTCAGATGGGCTGGTCCTTTTCCCTGGAATCCAGACAGGGTCTAACACGAATGACGATAGGTAAGGGGGATACTTAATATGGAACATGTACGTGTACTGATTGTGGATGACCACGCCCATGCACGCGAAGCGATATGCAGTATTTTATCGGAAGACAGCCTATTTGAAGTCATTGGTACGGCATCAAATGGACAGGAAGCACTGGAGCTGACCGAACAGTGGATGCCCGATCTTATTCTGATGGACGTGCAGATGCCGGATATGGATGGGCTCGAAGCCACCCGGCTGATCAAGCTCCGCTACCCTTACGTGATCATCGTTATGGTGACGGTCTCCGACGATGTAACATATCTGTTCGAAGCACTGAAACAGGGTGCCCAGGGTTATTTGCTCAAAAACCTGGCTCCCTCCACCTGGCTGGAATACCTGCGCGCGATCGTCTCGGATGATGCACCGCTCAGCAAGGAGCTGGCGTACCGGATTTTGCAGGAGTTCCCTGCGCCCCGAAGTGAAGATGTGCCGGATAACCCGCTTACCACACGGGAGCTTGAGATTCTGCAGTGGGTATCCGCCGGTTATACGAACCGCGAAATAGCAGACCAGCTCGGCATTTCCGATCAAACGGTGAAGAATCATCTCAAAAATATTTTGCAGAAGCTGCAGCTCGAAAACCGTGTTCAGCTGACCCGCTATGCACTTGAAAGCGGCCTGGCCGGACGGAAACTGCGCAAGTAGCAAGCATTCATGCTTTTGTCACAATTCTTGGAATATAATCGTTTTTTTATAGCCCGATGTAGTCATACGCCGTTATTTTGGACAAAGTTATAATGGTATAGATTGTTATCGGCATCCGAAGAATAACTACAATTCTATAACCTGAGGGTGATGTTTTTTTGAGTTTAGGACGTTTTACGATGAGATGGGAGAAACGGCACTGGGCCGTAATGGTTTCCCTGCTGCTCATGTGTTGTCTGGTTATGCCGCAATGGGCTTCAGCCCATGCTTATATTGTTCAGGCCTCGCCAGGGGAGGACGAGCTGGTAGCCACCGCTCCAGAGCGCTTGACACTGGAATTCAATGAATCGCTGCAAACGGCCTTCTATGATATTAAAATTACCGCACCTGACGGCACACAAGCGGATGACGGCAACGTGCAGATAGACGCCGAGCGTCCTCACGTGCTTGAAACGGGGCTGCGCAGCGGACTTGGAAACGGTACATATGCCGTCAGCTGGAAAGCCGTGTCGGCCGATGGGCATCCCATTCAGGGAGCCTATGTATTCCATATCGGGGAACCGTCAGGTGCCCCTGCGGGTCTGGCGGATCTGACCTCCGGTACTGGTCAAACAGGCGGTCCAATCAAATGGATACTGTCCCTGACCGATTGGATTCAATATCTTGCCTTGTCTGTCATCTTGGGCACGCTCGCCTTCCTGCTCTTCCGGATCGCTCCGTCATCCATGGCAAGAGAGCCCATGGAGGTGCCTGGCAGCTATAAGCTGTTATGGATCAGCTATGCCGCAGCTTCTGTTGCCGCAATCATCAGTTTGCCGCTGAACACCATTTACGAGTCAGGGGTAGCTATTAATGAATTTAGCTGGGCACTGATGGGCAGTGCCTTGAAGCTGACATCGTTTGGCCTCATTTGGATGGCACAGATGCTCATTCTGATGCTGCTTGCAGTCACAATCCTGTCTGGATATGACCGGGATCGCTCATTGAAGATCCGCATCTGGTCATCTTACGGTTCCCTGGTACTTGTGCTGGGATGGTTGCTCACGCATGCTATGACAGGTCATCCTGCAGCAGCCGAGCAGCGTGGACTTGCCATAACCATGGATTATGTGCACCTGATTGCAGCAGCATTCTGGATTGGTGCTCTGACGGCCATGGCCGTTTGTCTGCCTCCACTGGCTGACAAGCTTCCTCCGAAGGTACGAGGAGAGGTGTATTGGGGAGCTATCCGCCGTTTTGCAGCTTGGGGCATTGGTGCTGTAGCCGCTCTGGTTGCTACAGGGATCTATAGCAGTTTGGTCATTTTACCCGAACCTGTACTAACGTCCCTGTTCACCACCACTTATGGTTACGTGCTGCTCGCGAAGATCGTTCTGCTCCTGGTGATGATCGCATTCGCATGGCGTCATGCCCGAACGGCCAGACAGGGCAAGGATAACCGACTGGCAGGCAGTCTTAAAGCAGAGCTCGCTACAGGTGCCGTTGTGCTGGCTCTGGCTGCTGTACTCACCCATCTGTCCCCCGGACAGCCTGAAGCAGCTGGTCCATTCAAGGAAGTACAAACGACAGAGGATGGCTCAGCGATCACGCTCCAGGTCAGCCCCAATGTTACCGGTGAGAATCAGTTCGAGGTTGGTGTAAAAGCACCTGACGGCAGCGTAGTAAATGATCTGGAGCAGATCACCTTAACGCTGACCCACCTGGATATGGATATGGGAATTTATGAAATCACCATCCCAAAAAACGATACAGGCGTGTATCAAGCAGAAGAATACATCTCCATGCCTGGACGCTGGAGCATCAAGGTTCACCTGTTGACTCGATCCCTCGATTCACTGGATACCGAGTTCGAGATCAACACAGCGAATCCATAATTTTTCTAGAAAAAGAGAGGGGTAATTTATTTTGAAAAGAACATCCTGGACTTCCAAACTTACATCCACTATAGCGGCAGGTGCTGCAGCGCTGATGCTGTTCGCCGGCTTCGCGAGTGCTCACGTCACTGTCAGCCCAGCGGCTGCACAGACCGGAGCATGGCAGACGTACACGATCAAAATCCCTTCCGAGAAGGAGCTGCCAACAACCAAGATCACGATGAAGGTTCCCGAAGGTGTAGCATTCAAGCAATATCAGCCACTGGCTGGATGGAAAATCACCACGGAGAAAAACAGCTCGAACGAAGTAACATCGATTACCTGGGAAGTGGATGGAGATAACGAGGGAATCCTCGCCGGACAATTCCAGCAATTTAACTTTGTCGCACAGAATCCGGATACAGCAACAGAAGTAGCATGGGACGCGTTCCAATACTATAGCGATGGCAGTATCGTAGAATGGACAGGACAACCTAGTGACAGCACACCTCACAGCATTACGGCTATTAGCGAAGATCCTGCAGCTGCAGGCAATCAAGCCGCAGCGGGTGGCCATGACAGCGCAGGTACAGCTGGCAATGCAAGCGATGACGAAGCAGCCGCTGGAGATAACAATGCCGCAGACGATACCAAGGCTGACGATGATACCACGCTTGGTGATGCATTGAACGACACGGTTACAGGTGAGCCGAATAATACGGATTCAGATCCGGGTACATTGAAGCTGCAGCAGGCAACACTGATCGTATCCATTCTGGCACTGATTATGTCCTTCCTGGGCATTGCACTCGCAACACGCCGCAAAAAGAGATAACACGCAGTCTTTAAATATAGTTGAGCGTACCAAAAGAGCCTTGGCATCTGCCAAGGCTCTTTCTTGTGAGATGAGATTTCCCATCCTTCCTTTCAGCGTTTACGATTAGCGCTCCTGATCCGTCTGAATCATGATCTCAATATATTGCAGCAAGCTCCGCTTCTGCTGTTCAATTGAATGGATTCGACTGGACAGCCCTGCGAAGAATCCTTCAATCTGCTGCCTGGTGTAGTCAGCCGACTGACCCTTCCAGTCATTCAGCCGTGCATACAGGGCTCTGGCTTCCTGCTCATCTGCCTGCAGGCGGGCCAGCAGCCGTGTAAGCTCCTTCTCCGCAATTCGAAGGTCATTCAGTTCCACCAGCAATTGTCCACTCATGCCTATCCCCTCCCCTTATGTACATATCATTATCGATCTCCTGGCAGCTCCGGTGTTTAATTAAAATGAACCGGACTCTCATCCGCCTGGCGGAAGGCATCTGCCTTCTGATCAATGAAGTCGAGGAATTGACTCGTATGCTTCATATGCCATGTACTTAATTCGTTAATGGACGCATCAAGCTGGGTTACAATGGGCTCTAGTCTGCGACTGCGGCTGGTATGCAGATATTGAGCCATACGGCTGCGCACCTGATTGAGCTCAGCGTTGCACTGCTGTGCATTTTGCTTCCAGCGGGAAGCGACGCTCTTCAGTTCTTCCGGCGTTACCTGAATCAGACCGGAAGCAGCTCCTGCAGCTCCTCCGCCTACACCTGTTTTCGATAGACGTGGCCCCATGTTTTTGCTGTAGCCAGTCAAGTAGTCCATCAGACGAGGTGAATAACCAATTCGCTCTCCGGTAATC
Organism: Paenibacillus sp. 7516; assembly: GCF_002272715.1. Taxonomy (NCBI): domain Bacteria; kingdom Bacillati; phylum Bacillota; class Bacilli; order Caryophanales; family Paenibacillaceae; genus Paenibacillus; species Paenibacillus sp. 7516. The sequence goes on along the minus strand of NZ_NPBI01000028.1, from coordinate 83,437 downwards.
GGATCGTACAGCTCATTGGAAATATAGCCATTCTTGAAGTTATATTGATCAAGGCTGTGATAGTTTTCGCCGCCAAACGAGTTTTTCGCTTTGTCTATGATGCTGACACCATCGTTCGCTGTCGCGTAATCAGAATTGATATAGTAGGTTGTTCCGACATGCCGATCGTATCCCCCAAGCGTACCGCTCGCTACCAGATCGCCAGGATGCGCATAGTTCGTAATCTGGCCATCGAATTTACCCGCTTCCGCCTGACGGCGTACCTCCGGGGTCAAGTTACCCATAACGGATGGGGCACTAAATGTCACTGCTGGTATGCCTGTGTACGCGGATGCATACTGTGCATTCCCCCCACCAAGGGAGTGTCCTGTCATCGAGAAATTCAGATCCCTATGCTTATCCTGCATATGATTCGCGTAATTCTCGGCCTGATACATCTGGTTAGCCCAACCTGTTGGGGACACGGTTTTCTCAATATCTTTTACCCGGTCACCAGCCCAGTTCTCCACATCTCGTACTCTGTCCCCGGCCCAATCTTCCACTTTGGATACCCCGGTGAAATCCTTGACGTTCTCAACACCCTTGTCGAGCCATTCCGGTGTAAGACTATCGACAAATTGGCTGGTCTCTTGCTGGCCTTTGCGGATTAATTCCCCGCCACCAATGCGTCCATCCATAACAAAATCGGGAACAGATCTGTCGAGAGAGGCACTCCCCTCCGTACCGCGGTATGAAATGACTGCTTGCTTGGTCTCCGGGTTGTAGAATGTGACGGCATCAAAGCCGGACAATCTGTTGCTTTCCGTCCCTTCCAGCACCTCCCATCCAGGAAGCTCAGTTAATTTATCACCCGTTTTCTGATCCTGGTAGGCCAGGTCGGATAATGTTCTATATGTCTCGTCATCAATATTCGGCGGTTTACTCAACAACTACACCTCCTGTTTATTTGGCGTACGGATCGTACCCTTTCGCTTGTATGGCTTCCTCAATCTCCGGGCTAATGACCAGATTCTTGGTTGTTTTCTTTTTGTAATCGTATGATATGCCAAAACTTTGATCCTCATGGTCCTTCACATGCCCTTTCAGACCGATCTGGGAAACCGCCATTTCAGGTAAAAGTTCTTTGCTGGTAATCACGACATCCAGTTCATATTTCTGCTTGAAGTACTGAACCACACTGGATTCGGCCTCCTGGTACAATGCTTGCTTCTCGCTTTCTTTCATATTGCTGCAGCCTCCCAAAATTAAAGTAACCATGATGATGAGTGCAATGAAGCCTTTAAGCCCTCCTGTACGTTGAATACCAATCCCCCCTCGGTCATAATTCTAAGCAGCCTTTTGGAATCCGCCCTATTCGTTTGTTAACTGCATCATAGTACAAAATCAACATGCCTACATCGGCTCACGGCATCGTTTTTATATAACTTTCTTCCTAAATGGTTCCAGTAAAGGATTCGGGTTACATTACCCATTTTCCTGATTTTTGCAACAATTTTTGCTGCATTTGCGCAGACACGCAAAAAAGAGCCGCCCATATTAGGGCAGCCCTCCAATGTACTAAGCCTATGATCTTATTCCAGTACCATCCGCAGGGCAGTCAGCGCAATACCGATAACGAACCCGGTCACGGCGCCGTTAATCCGAATCCATTGAAGATCCTGGCCTACCTTGTCCTCAATCAATGAGATTAATGAGGCATTATCCATTTTATCAACATTTTCACGGACCAAATTACCGATCTTGGAGTGGTTTTTCTCCAGCAGCGTTGTTACACCCTCGACAATCTTGGCATTCATGCCATCCAGCAATGCACGGTCTGAGCGCAGATCGGACAATACCCGCTCAATGGCAGGAAGAGCATACGTCTCCACATACTTTCCATCCTCCATAGCGGCGAGTGCTCTTTCCCTCAGTTCGGTAAGCTTGTTCAGCACGGTTTCTTCTGCGTTCCAGCTGTCCAGCAGGCTGTCTTTCCAGCCGTTCAATCCGCCGCGCACACTTTCGTTCAAGGCAAGACGCACCGCCTGAGTTCGAACCAGACCTAACACCTTATACCGGAGGGCACTTCCCTCACGCTTCATATCCTCTACCTGGTCAAACAAATATCCCTGCAGGATGCTGCCAAGCTTCTCCTCATTCATATAGCCAAGGAAGGCATTCATGGCAAATTGCATAAGGCCATTCATTTGAATGCCACTTATTGCCTTCATGCCGCTCTCACCCAGAAACGTGATAGTCTCCGGCTTCACCAGCCACTCTTCCGCCTGCTTCAAGCCGTAATCCAGTGCCTTCGTGTCATATCCACGTTCACTCAATTGGATGGATGCCCGTTCCAGGATCGGTCCAAGGTCAAAAGCCCCGGCCTGTGATTTGATCTCGCTCGCAACCAGCGGTGCAATCTGCTCCAGCGGCAGCCCAGCCAGAATACGTTTGCACAGTGTGTCGATCATTGTTTTGACGCCATCATTGTGAAGTTCACGTGTCATGATGTCGAGCACCGTTTCCGCTGCCTTGAAACCGGCAATTTTCTCGGTAATGCTGTCTTTGTTGAGCAGATTGTTCTCCACCGCAGAAACAAGGCCCTCCGTCATTTTATCCCGGTTCTTCGGCAGCAAGGCCGTATGCGGAATCGGAATGCCGAGCGGGTGGCGGAACAATGCCGTTACAGCGAACCAGTCGGCAAGTCCCCCTACCAATCCCGCTTCAAATGAACCCACCAGCAGCTTGCCTACAACACTGCCCTGAAACGGCAATGAAGCGGCAAAGCCTGCCCCCATTACGACGAGTGACCAGGCAGCTGCCTTTTTGGTTTGTTTAGGTTTAGCCATCATTCTTGCTCCTTTATCATTAATCACACGTCTGATCCCAATTGGATCCATCCGTGCATATTCCGTTCTTTTTTCGAAGGTGAATATTCCAAAGCCGTTAATTAGCACTTTACTTTTCATTATTTTCGCTTCCATATCGCGTATACTTCATCTTATCACCCGCACGCACCAAAACCAAACCTCCAGCTGCCAAAAAAGAGTAAAAGAGTTTGATTTTCAGTAAAATATTACTGCCTATCTTTTTCCTTTTCCCAAGAGCATTTAGTATAATCAGGAAAGATGGCCTATCTTATACGATTGGCTGCCTTACAGCAGGGTAATTACATAGTGGGACAATTGAAGGAACAGGGGAGGAAATTCGGATCATGAAAAACGTGCAGGACACAACGACACTCTATAACGGAGTCAAAATGCCTTGGCTGGGTTTTGGCGTATTCAAAGTGAAAGATGGAGAAGAAGTGGTTGAAGCCGTCAAAACGGCCATTCAGGCAGGTTATCGCAGCATCGATACAGCCAAAGCCTACAACAACGAGACCGGTGTAGCCCAAGGTATTCGTGAATCCGGAGTTGCCCGCGAGGATCTGTTCATTACCACCAAAGTATGGAACAGCGACCAAGGCTATGAATCAACATTGGCCGCCTTCGAAGCCAGCATGGAACGACTCGAACTTGAATATCTGGATCTCTATTTGATTCACTGGCCAGTCAAGGGCAAATACAAGGATACATGGAGAGCACTGGAGAAACTACACCGGGAAGGACGCATCCGCGCTATTGGTGTCAGCAACTTCCAGATTCACCATCTGGATGATCTGATGACGGATGCCACCATCAAACCTGCTGTGAATCAGGTCGAGCTTCACCCGCTGCTGATTCAATCGGAGCTCCGGGACTACTGCAGTAAACACCAGATCCAGATTGAGGCCTGGTCTCCACTCGGCCAAGGGAATCTGCTGGAGCACCCGCTTCTTCAGGATATTGCAGCGAAGTACGGCAAATCCCCCGCACAGGTCATTTTGCGCTGGGATCTTCAAAACGGCATCGTAACCATACCAAAATCCGTTACGCCACAGCGTATTCGAGAGAATGCTGATCTATATGATTTTGAACTGACTGCGGATGAGGTTGAACAGATTAATGGACTGAACGAAAACAAACGCTTCGGTTCGGATCCGGATAACTTTAACTTCTAAGCTCAGTCATTTAGACAAGCTTCATGAAATAAGCAAAACCAAAAAATCCCGATTTGAATGCATCTGCATCCGAATCGGGATTTTGCCATTCAATCGCTGTAACCGATCAGCCTTTGGAAACCAGCTTGAAATCATCATAGTGGAAACCTGGCGCAACCACACACGTTACCAGCACAGGCTCATCTCCCAGTGGACGTGCCGTTTGCCATACCCCGGCTGGAACAAGCACCTGAGGCGATTGCCCTGCAGCAAGATCCATGCCAAGTACGAGCACTTCCTCATTCCCAGGGTTTTCCCCTTTGCCGCCCAGTTTCAATTCAATTGGACTTCCGCTGTGCCACAACCACAGCTCATCGGACAAAACGGTGTGCCACTCGGAAATTTCATGCGGGTGCAGCAGGAAGTACGTCGAGCTTGCGGAGAATCTTGGACCCGAATAAGCTTCCGGCAGAACGGATTGCGGGATTTGATAAGAAGCCTTCCATACTTCCTTATACCAACCGCCTTCAACGTGGGGCTGCATATCCAGCGCAGCAACCAGAGGCGATAATTCATGTGTCGTCATAACCTGTTTCCTTCCTTCCAAATCATATTGGAGACCCTCTTCCAGAGTTTGGCCTCACTCTCCCTACTGTAAAACATCGCTGTTCGTTTGTCACCCTTGGAACCCGTGCATTCCATTTAAACGAAACTTTTGATAGCGTTTACAACAAACTGGATTTTCCGTTATGATATGGATATAAACGTAAATCAGACGAAGTAGAAGGGAGCCTGATCATGAGTATGATTGAGGATCGAATCGGACCCAAATATCGCATTGGGGAAAATTCATTCACCATTGAATACATGCGCAGACATGAAGGCAATGCCATGCCGCAGCCTCACGCTCATCCATTTTACGAGCTGTATTACCTGCTTGAAGGAGAACGGATGTATTCCATGAACGGCCAGCTCCTGACCGCGAGAAAAGGTGATCTAATCCTCATTAATCCGCATGATGTACATACAACGTCCAGAGGAAACAGGCCCGGATTCGAACGAATTCTTATCGGTTTCTCTCCTTCGTTTGCCACCGGGATGGAACTCGGTGTGTGCGGTCTGCTCCCTTTCGAACGATCAAGACTGCTTCACTTCCCCGAATCAGAGCAGCAAGAGATGGAACGCATGCTATGGCAGATGCTGCGCGAATGCAAGGAGCGTCGCCCTCACTATGAGATGGTTGTCAGAAGCCTGCTCGCTCAGCTTCTGGTCCATATCTACCGGGTAGAAGAAAATAGTCGCCTGATGTCACCCGGCCCGATTCACCCGATGCAGGATAAAATCGGCGAGATTGCCGCTTACGTGAACAGACATTACAACGAACCGCTTACCCTGGAGGATGCAGCAGCCCGTTTCTATATCAGTCCATCCTATCTGAGCCGGATGTTCAGTCGGTTTACCGGTTTTCGCTTCAGTGAATATTTACGGGTCGTGCGGGTTCGGGAAGCGCAGCGGCGCCTATTGTCCACCCAGGAGCGGGTGCAGTTGATTGCGGAGAAGGTCGGGTTTGAGCACACGGCTCATTTCAACAAAACATTCAAACAGGTGACCGGAACCACCCCTTTGCGCTATCGAAAAGAGCATCGCTAGTACGGGGAATCTTGGGAAGTTGAAGATAGAAGCCGAGTGGGTAGCCCTACCCGGATGAATGTGTCTCTATATCACAAAAATCAGGATGATATCTGGAGACACACGCTACACCACTGCGGCTGAATGTGAATTAACGAACGACTTGCCATTCAATCTTATCAAGGACTCTTATCTGCGGATGAGCACACCGCTTCTTACCTCAGGACCCATGGAAATCTGGCGTCCTTCCTCATCTGCATCATCCTCCCGGCACACAATGCCGGCAGACTCGTGTCCTGTTACAATCAGAAGCCGGCCGTCAGGCCCCTTTCCCTGTACACCCTCTATTTCAGCTCCCTTGCACTGATGCAAATGGATTAATGATCCTTCGGAAATCCGGGCTCTCAGATTGGCAATTCTCAAGTGCTTCGCATGAGCACACTGTATACCGTTCCGAGCAGTGACGTCATATCCTTCAATTACTACACCGTCCAGAGGCATTTCGGGCAGCCCGCTTACGAATAAAGCCATCTCTGCACCTGCACAGATAACATCCGATATGCGAATATCGCGGAACACCGGGGTCTCTTCACTAATGTCCTGATACAGATCGCTGCCGCGGGCTGATCCCTCCATATTCGCATAGAAAAAGGAAAACGAGATGGCTTCCATGATGATATCTTTCATATAGATACGCTGAATTTCAATATCCTCAACGACTCCACCGCGCCCGCGGGCGCTTTTGAACCTTAGTCCAATATCCGTCCCAATAAATGTACAATCCGATACCCGCACATGCCGTACGCCACCCGACATCTCACTGCCAATAACGAATCCGCCATGACCATGATATACGGTGCAGTCCCGAATTGTAATATATTCAGATGGCAGACCGAGCTCTCGTCCTTCGGCGTCCTTGCCGGATTTCAGGCAGATGGCATCATCCCCCACATCGAACACACTGTGCTCCACGACAACATGACGGCATGATTCAATATCCAGCCCATCGCCATTCTGAGAAAACCACGGATTTCGTACACTCACGTTACGTATGGTAACATGCTCCGATGCCCACGGATGCAGGTTCCATGCAGGTGAGTTCTGGAATGTGGGACCATCCAGAAGCACCCGCTTGCACCGACGCAAACTGACCATGTTCGGACGTAAAAAGTCTCTAGCTCCTTCATAAGCGGACAGTTCACGCTCCTGTTCCATATGAAGCCGGTTGGCGATGGCGCCACCTTCAAGGGCCGAGGCCGAAGGCCACCAGATTTCTTCATTTTCACCACCCGAACGCTCTACAACACCACCGGAAGCAACCAATCGACTCCATTGTGAAGCGGTCATCTTGGACCGTTTGACTGGACGCCATGCTTCTCCGCTGCCATCCCATATTCCCTCACCTGTAATCGCGATATCCTCCAACGATTCTCCGTCAATCGGAGACTGGCATCTCACCACCTGCCACCCCTCGAAGCTCGAAGCAATTAGAGGATAATGATCAAACTGGCGACTGAACGTAACCAATGCTCCCGTCTCTGTGTGGAGCTCAATGCGACTGCGAAGCACAATCGGACCTGTCAGCCAGACTCCTGCCGGAATGACGATCCGTCCGCCACCTGCTTCAGCACACGCCGCTATAGCAAGCCTGAACACCTCCGTGTTGTCCGTTACGCCGTCTCCTTTGGCTCCGTAGTCCGTGATGCGGAAATCCCGAGCAGGAATGTCTGGTAGAGCAACCTCATAGGCTTTCGTATTAGCTTGGATACCTTCTCCTGTTCGTAATGGGGAGTAGTATGTATTCATCGTTCAGAACATCCTCTCTTCTCTGTATTGGGATTGGACTGTGATCGACATGTCATAGCTTTCAGGAATGAGTATTATCACCCATCATATCAACGGGATCTGGACCAAGGTTGTGCTTTTTTGCCATGTAGCATTAGAATTTGAGGTTATTTGTTCCGTTACCCTGGACATAGGATAGGTATCAATATCAGTATACTCTATACATCTATTCCAAAGGTTGTAAAAACTCTAGGAGATTCGATTCATTTTTCTGTCAGGATTCGTCACAAACAACTTACCAACTTAACAAATACATAACGCATTTTTGGCCTACAGCCCTATTCAAGCTCATACTTATGTCATGTTTTATTACAAACCAATTGCCAGAAGAAGGATGACTATGTATGATTAAATAACTAGTTTCAATTTATTCCTTATTATTCCTTTTCCAAACCAACGTTGCAGAAAGGATGGGTTACTCTTGATTGAATTTAGGGGTGTGCAGAAGCACTTTGGTCATTTTCATGTCCTCAAAGATATTCATCTCCACATTGAAGAAGGAGAGGTCGTTGTCATTATTGGCCCTTCCGGCTCCGGCAAAAGTACACTGCTCCGCTGCATCAACCGTCTCGAGACCATTTCGGAAGGCGAACTCATCGTCAGCGGTGTCCCTTTACATCAGAAAAAGGTGGACATCAACCTCTTCCGTCGCGACATTGGCATGGTATTTCAACACTTCAATCTCTATCCTCACAAAAAAGTCATCGATAACATTACACTTGCCCCAGTAAAGGTACGCAAACAGCCCAAAGCTGAGGCAGCTGCTACGGCAATGAAATATTTAACCCGTGTTGGCATTGCCGACAAGGCTGACAGCTATCCCTCCCAGTTGTCCGGTGGACAGCAGCAGCGGGTTGCTATCGCGCGGGGACTCGCCATGGAGCCCAAAATCATGCTGTTTGACGAGCCCACCTCTGCGCTCGATCCCGAAATGATCGGGGAAGTCCTGGATGTCATGCGCTCTCTCGCGCATAACGGCATGACCATGGTTGTCGTTACTCACGAAATGGGCTTTGCCCGTGAAGTGGCAGACCGTGTCATCTTCATGGATGAAGGCCGGATTGTGGAAGAGGCTTCTGCCACAGAATTTTTTGATAACCCGCGGGAAGAGCGGGCACAGCAGTTCCTAAGTCGTCTAATTCATCACTGAGAATGATAGAATATTCCATTTTGAAAGGGGTCTTTACTCATGAAGAATTTGCTGAAGTGGCCGTCGTTTGTCCTTGTTTTGGTTCTCTCGCTGGCATTGGCCGGCTGTAGTACGGGAGAGGAAGCTACCAACAGCAGTGGTGGCGGTGGTGAGGATGCTGCAGCCAAAGGAACCATTGAACAGATTAAGGAACGCGGCAAGCTAATTGCCGGAGTCAAATACGATACGAAGCTCTTTGGCTTGAAAGACCCGGCAAGTGGTGAGGTCGAAGGATTCGATATCGATATCGCCAAGGCACTTGCCAAACAGATCCTTGGAGACGAGACCAAGGTTGAGCTGAAAGAGGTCACATCCAAAACCCGGATTCCCATGCTCCAGAACGGTGACATCGATATCATCATCGCTACCATGACGATCACGGACGAGCGGAAGGAGCAGGTGGATTTCAGTGACGTTTACTTCGAGGCAGGACAGTCCCTTCTTGTAAAAAATGATAGTGCCATCACTGGACTGGAGAGCCTTGGAGGCGTGAAGGTGCTCGCAGTTAAAGGTTCAACCTCTGCGCAGAATATTCGTGAAAAAGCTCCGGATGCCGAAGTACTGGAGTTCGACAACTATCAGGATGCCTTCACTGCGCTCAAAGCAGGCAAAGGTGAGGCACTGACGACGGACAATATCATCCTGATCGGCATGCAGCAAACGGACAACAACTACAAGCTGGTTGGTGGCAACTTCACAAGCGAGCCATATGGAATGGCCATCCGCAAAGGCGACACTGCCTTTGTAGAAGAAGTAAACAGCCTGCTCAAGAGCATGAAAGACAGTGGTGAATACGATACTTTACATGAAAAATGGCTTGGCACCAAGCCCGAGTAACCTCGATTAACGATGAACGAGCGGCGGTTTTCAACTGTAGGGACTAAACCACCCATACAGCATGAGTCGCCGCTTCACATCTGGAGAACGGAGGCTTCGCCTACATGGGCAAATTGGATTTTGATGTATTGTTTAAGCATTCCGAACGTTTCCTGGAGGGATTTCTCAATACGATTCAAGTAAGCATCATGGCTTTGATCGGCAGTTTTATCCTTGGAGCAATCATGGCAATCTTTCGGATATCCCCCATCAAGCCGCTCAATTGGATCGGTACCGCTTTTGTGGAATTCATTCGGAATATTCCGCTTCTGCTGGTCGTGTTCTTCTTTTACCTTGGACTGCCCTCCCTTGGCATTTCACTGGACGGGTTTGTCTCCGGTACGCTAGGTCTTACCATCTACACGGCAGCTTTTATTGCCGAAGCCATCCGGGCAGGCATTCAGACCGTCCCCCGGGGACAGCTGGAGGCTGCTAGATCTTCAGGTTTGTCCTACGTACAGGCCATGAACCTGATCATTTTGCCGCAGGCAATCAAGATTGTGCTTCCATCCATCGGCAATCAATTTATCAACCTGGTCAAAAACTCCTCCATTCTTGCCGTTGTTGCCGGCATGGACCTGATGTATTTTGCCGATCTGGTCAATTCGGATACGTTCCAGCCGCTGAGCGTGTATACCATTGTTGCACTCTTCTACCTCGTACTAACGCTGCCGCTCAGTTTTCTGGTTCATTATATGGAGCGTAGATTTGGACAGAGCGACGCCGAAGCACGAGGCCGCAAGGGCAAGTCGAAGAAAAACAAGCCAGCCGGGCAGGTTACCATGTGATTTAGCCATACCACTATTCAGCCTTAGCTCCACTCACAGAAGGAGGTCGATGTACAATGGACTTTAGCGGGGCCTATGCCTGGCCCAACCTTCGTTTCCTGCTGCATGGATTCCTGATTACCCTGCAGGTAGCAGGACTGTCAATCGTCTTCAGCTTTGTTCTCGGCACCGTGCTGGGTACTATTCGGTATACACGTATTCCGGTCCTGTCACAGATTATCGCGGTTATTGTGGATACGATTCGGAACCTGCCGCTGCTGCTGATCATCTTCTTCATTCATATTGTCCTGCCCCAGCTGGGGATTAAGATGTCCGTCTTCTGGTCCACCGTCGTTGGGCTTAGCCTATTCGAAGGCGCCATGATCGCCGAAATCGTTCGTAGCGGTCTCAAATCGGTTGAGCGCGGACAGGTGGAAGCCGCCCGTTCCTCCGGTCTAAGCTATATGCAGACCCTGGGCAGCATCATTATGCCTCAGGCACTGCGCCGCATGTCGCCGCCGATGGTCAGTCAGTTCATCTCCCTGCTGAAGGATACGTCCCTGGCTATCATCATCTCCTTGCCGGAGCTGATGCACAACGTGCAGATCCTGGGCGGTCAGAGCTTCGATTACGTGATCCCGGCGCTCCTGCTCGCAGCGGTCTTGTATTTTGTCATCAACTACGCCCTTTCCATCGTGGCCCGGCGACTTGAGGCAAGAATGAATTGATTCGGTTAGATCTATCGAAAGGCATTGGGTATGCACATAAGAGTCCAGCTAACACATATCTGTGTCTAACTGGACTCTTTATTATTTGCGTATTGTTTCCGATTTCAAATCGCCACTCCATTTTGCCGTAATTCTTTCTGCAGCAACGCAACCGGGATTGACAGTGGATCAAGCTGCATTTGCACCGCCAATGCAGCTGATGTTCCGGCTGCCTCCCCCGTAGCCATGCAGCTGGGGGTCAGCCTTGTTGTAGCATGGGCCTCATGTGTAGTAGAGATGCAGCGTCCTGCTGCCAGCAGGTTTCGGATATTGCTGGAGATCAGGCAGCGATATGGAATGTCGTATGCTCCATCCCCTTCAATAAATGCAGCTGCTACGCCTTGACCTGAAGGATCATGAATATCAATGGGATAACCACTTCTGGCGATAACATCGTCAAACTTTCGCCCCGTAACTACGTCTTCCCTCGTCAAAGAATAATGTCCAATAATCCGTCTCGATTCACGTATGCCAATCTGGGGAGCAACTGCAGAAATCGAAGCCCGCTCGAATCCGGGTACGTCGCGCTGCAAGAATTCAGCAATCATGAGTACCTGCTTTCTGCCTTCCTGCTCAGCAGAGGTGAGATCCTCTGCATTGGTAGCATCCAGTCCCTGGACCCTGGAACAGTTAATCAACACTTCATCCTCAGCAGGCCCGGTAAAAAACAACACCTGATCACGGTTAATCGGAATACCTGACTTCTGCCATTGCGAATAAAAACCACTCACCCCGGTTAACGGAATACGATCCAGCTCTGCAACAGGTGTTTTGGCGTAGAAATCTTCCGGGTGCTCCAGGATATATTGCTTTACTCGCTCAAGGTTTACACCGCGCATTCGAAATTTCATGGTCATAGGCTGGGACCGTTGATCTCCATCCCGTCCCTTTGCGATAGCAGCGCCAGCTAGATAAGCTGCATCTGCATCGCCACTGGTATCGACAAATACTTTTGCCCTCAGCTCCATTCGGCCCGATTTGTTTGTTAATCTAACCGCTTCCACCCGATTTTCCAGAGCAACCACTTCATCCACGAAGCTGTGTAACATCAGTCGAACACCTGCCTCTTGCAGCATATCCGCAGCAACCACCTGATAAATGGCCGGATGGTATGGTGTAACGCTATGCACAAATCCTACTGTATCGCGGAGATGTCCTGGAGATCCTCCCCGCTCCTTCAGTCGGTCAACGATCTCCTGAGCGATACCTCTAATTACCTGCTCGCCGCTCTCCGTGTGAAATGTCATCCAAGGATAGACCATAGCTGCGGTCGACATTCCACCAACGAACCCATACCGTTCTACCAGTACCGTACGCACGCCGTGTCGTCCGGCAGCGATTGCCGCCGCAATGCCGGCAGGGCCTCCACCCACAATGACCACATCGGCTTGTTCTGTCTTCATGCTCCTTTGGTCGTTCATTCTACTCCTCCTCTCCTTGTTTAGCTGACTATTCTTTGAGTCCTGTCATCGCAACACCCTCAATGAATCGCCGTTGAGCTATGAAAAAGACAATTAGCAATGGCATAGTCGCCATAACCGTAGCACTCATCAAATATTGCCAGGCCGTACCCACTTCATCAGTGAACAGGGACAAGCCTAGTGGTAGCGTCATTAACTCGCGTGAATTAATGAAAATTAACGGGTCAAAAAACTCATTCCAAATGGTTACAAAGGTAAAGATCGTCAGCGTCGCCATGCCAGGTTTGGCAATCGGCAGCATTATCCGCGCATATATCCGGAACCTGCTGCAGCCATCAATCATCGCTGCTTCCTCCAGTTCAGTTGGGACCGTAATAAAAAACTGTCGCATCACAAAAATTCCGAATACACCACCTGCCCCGAAGATTGGAAGCAAAATCAGCGGGAGATGTGTATCAATCCAGCCCAGCTGCCGCATAAACAAAAACATCGGGATTGCTGTCACCTCATGAGGAATCATCATGGCACTTAGTAACACAAGGAATACCACATTGCGGCCCTTGAATGGAATTTTGGCGAAAGCATATCCCGCAAGGGAGGCGAAGAATACCGTGCCCAGGACAACCAAAACAGCAATATACGCACTATTAAAATAAAAACGATGGAATGGAATTAATCGAAAGACATCGATGTAATTCTGAAATCGAAACGGTTCCGGTATCCACTGAGGCGGATACGTAAATATACTCTGAGGCTCCTTGAACGATGTGGATATCATCCAAATAAAGGGTACAATCATGACCAGCGAGATCAAGGTCAGCAATAAATACGTACCAACTGCCCCTCCTGCTGTATGAACAGATGGCTTAGGCATCGCCTTCATTGAAAACCCACCTCTTTCGTAGCTGCCATTGCAGCAGCGTAAGAATCAGTACGATAAAAAATAGTACATACGCCAATGCAGAAGCATAACCGAATTGAAACAGTTTAAAAGCCTTTTCCCAGATGTAATAGACTAACACCTTGGTGCTATTGCTTGGACCTCCCTGTGTCATCACATAAATCTGCCCAAACACTTTGAGCGATCCAATGACCGTCATTACCACGGTCAAAAATACCGTAGGTGTAATCATTGGAAGCGTCACATGAAAAAAAGCCTTCTGCCTGCCTGCACCATCCAGTTTGGCCGCTTCGTACAGTGATCTGGGTACCTGCTGTATTGCGGCTATGAACAGTACCATATTTAGGCCAACATTTTTTAGCACACTGGTCACAATCACCGCGGGCATCGCCAGATCCTGATTGTAGAGCCAAGCCGGTCCTTTGATGCCTATCATCAACAGAAGCTGATTGATCAGTCCCGACTCTGTTGCATACATAAGCTTCCATACAATTGCCCACACAACAAGTGACGTCATGACCGGAACGAAGATGGCAGTACGGAATACTCCGATGCCACGCAGACTTTTGGATAACAGCAAAGCCAGTAGCAACGCCAGCACGATATTGAGCGGAACAAGTCCACCTGTGAAATATACGGTGTTTCCCAGTACCCTCCAGAACATCTTATCTACCATGATCTCGCGGTAGTTATTCAGCCCAATAAAGTGATGATCTCCGAGCAATGGCCAATCGGTCAAGCTCATGTATAACGCGAGGCCCATTGGAAAGAGCAGAAGCAGAGTAAAACCAAGAACCATCGGAGATACGAATAGCCATCCTGCAATCTGGGCCTCTCTTGCAAGCGGTCCTCTTCCTGAATATTTGCGTGAATTGGTCAACGCTGGCCCTCCTCATCTCATCCGTCTTCCTTCTACTTCAGTTTGTCCATGGCATTGCGAAACCCGTTAACGGCTTTTCGCAGTTGGTCCTCCGTTTTACCTGTTACGACTGCCCCAAGCATAATCGCCTTAACCCCGGTATCGTGCAGCACCTGCACATCCTCCTGTACCAGTCTCCTCTGGGAAGGGACCAACACCGGAAGCTCTGCTTGCATCACTAACCGGCGATACCGGAGGACATCTGAGAAGCTTAGCGATGTCCCATACTCTTCTCCGGGGACAATCGATGCTTCCAACGCGGTAAAACCATAATGTTTAGCCTCCTTAACGAGGGAAGGGTCGTAGTGTTCATTGATCGCAAATGTTTTATCCAGACCGAGCTCACCCAGCATGAAGGACGGTAAATGGTGAGCATATATGGAATAGAAATCAAAACCCAAACCGGAAAGCCTTATCACACCTTCCCGTTGAATCCCATCAATGGTACCCGACGGGACCACTCCAAGCGGACCGTTAAATTGGGATCGGATATCACGGAAGTTTTCAATGTATTCATCAAGCGGACCAAACTGATATCCACTGGCGCGGTGTCCGACATTGCAATGTACTTTTAGTGCGTCTGCCCCTTCTTCAATGGCTGCCCGGGCCAGTGCTGCATCGTTAGCGGGCAGGCTGACTACAAGCAACATGCGTTGTCCGTTCAGCGCTTCTTCCAATTGCCCCATACCGTTACCTCCTTTAGATATCCCATTATTTAATTATTGCAGCAGGCCTTGAATCTCTTCCTGCATCTGCTTCAGATTATCCTGAGGTGTGGCTAAACGGGCAAATAATCGATCGAAACCCTGCAATACTGCATTGTCGATGTCTTGCCAGCGAATATGGCCCGGAATCAAGCGAGCTTTCGGCATTTCATCAATGACTGCCTGAACAATATGTTCCTTGCTAGGATTATTCGGCTGATTAATGAAAACATCAGAATTCAGCACAGAGGTACGCGGAGGAACAAAGTAGGTCGCCGTAGCCTCAATTCCCTGTTCGCTAGCAAAAAACTTCAGCAGTTTCTTTGCTTCTTCGGGATGTTTGCTGTCATTAAACATGGCATATCCCGCCTGACCCAGCATGGGCACACTGCCCTGAGATCCTGAAGGCATCGGGGCAATACTCCATTCGAAGTCCATAATCTCTCTTGCTTTGGACACATAGCTGTAGTTGTCGAAGAACATACCCACATTACCAGCATCGAAGCTGACCTGCTCACCTGCCTTCGGGTGTGACTCATCGGTAAACATCATCCGTTCAAGCAATTCCAAGGTTTGCACACCATAAGGATCATTCCAGGTAAACTTCGTCATGCTCTCATCAAAAGGCCCGCTGCCATTGGACCAGGAATAGGAGGAAAGAACAGCCCAAGTCTTCCAATCGCGAAAAAAGTTGGCACCATAGATTCGGTTTGTTGCTTCCTTGCTGGCAATCGTCTTCGCTGTCTCTTCAAATCGCTCCCACGTCCATTGTCCTTGAGCGGCGAGCGTGTTGGGATCCGTAAGACCAGCCTGGTCGAATAGCGATTTGTTGTAGAACATGACGACCGGAGGCGTAGAGAACGGCAAGCCAAGCAGTTGTTCACCATCCCGAAACAGATCCAGCGTACTTGGAATATAGTCATCCAGCTTGAACTCTGCATCATCCTTGAATTCGGATACGTCTGCCAGAATGTGATTGGATTTGAATTGTGGAATCATCCGTTCGGAGACCCAGGCGATATCCGGTAGCGAGCCGCCAGCTGCAAGCACAGATATTTTTTGCTGGTATTCCGCAAAGGGCACGGATTCCATCGTCACCTTGATGCCCGGATTTTCCTGTGTGAAGCTATCAATCAACTTGTTATAGACGTCCATGTGCGCCTGATTTCCCCACATCATGAACTTCAGTTCAACCTCTTCATCTCCTGCGGATGCATTCTCAGGGTCACTACCGGAATTGGAGCCTGCACAGCCAATTAATGTAACAATGATGAATACGAGCATGAACATCCATCCTGCTTTTTTCATGGAAATCCCCCTTGTGGCTTAGTGGTGTACACGTGCAACCAAATTATAGCGAAGGAATCAATTGTTCATAAATCACGCCAGCTATAGAAATGGTACGATTTTTCAAGGACTTATGCTGTAGGACACCTGCTATAGCTGCTCATCCGTACTGAATCGGTTCCGATATTCCCCTGCCGTCCAACCCACCTGCTGTTTGAACACCAGCATGAAGTGTTTGGGACTCTGATGACCGGACAACCTTGCTACGTCATAGATTTTCAATTGGGTGTTGACCAACAGCCACTTTGCCCGCTCCATGCGCACCTCAGCGATATATTCAGAAAAGGTTATCCCCGTTTCATTTTTGAAGAGCTGGCTTAGGTAGGTTGGGTTCAGATGAACAAGTGCTGCTACGGTCTGCAGGCGCAGATCTCCATCTGGGTGAAGCCTGATATATTCCTTTACATCACGAATCGTCTTTCGGGTATCTCCACTGTTACACTGTGCTTCCTTCGTTGTATCTAACGTCTGGCTGGATGAAATGCCGTACCTGCGGTTCAGCAGCAATTGAATTTTATGAATGGCGGTAACCCACTCTTGGAGTTCCACTGGTTTCAGCAGGTAATTCAGTACGCCATATTCCATCGCTCTGCGCGCATACTCAAACTCGCCATAGCCGCTGATGACGATGATCAGCAGTTCGGGGTACATTTCCCGCGCTTTGGATACCAGGGTCAGTCCATCCATTTCTCGCATGCGAATATCCGTAATCAGTACATCAGGCACATTACTTCTCATAAAATCCAGAGCCTCCGTTCCTCCAGAAGCTTCACCAATAACGCGAAACTCAGGAGCTGTCTGAATAATCAACTCTCGTAACCCGTCGAGGATAACCCTCTCATCTTCTACAAGCAAAACGCTATACATGCACGTTATCCCCTTTCTCCTGCAGCGGTATAGTAATTGTGGCAGCCAAACCCTGCCCGAGACTTCCGTCAACGCTCAGACTGGCGCCTTGTCCATAAATAAGATGGAGCCGCTGTGCTATATTGGTGAGCCCTAAATGACCTCCAGCATTACAACGCAGGAATTCACTCGAGGGGAGCAGGGAGAATGACTCGTTCCATTGGTCAATCTCTTCTTGGCTTAGACCTTTACCATTATCTCGAACGGTAAGCAGCAGCTCCTGATCAAACTTCAAAGCCGATATCCAAATCATTCCCCCATCCTCCTGCCCTTCAATTCCATGGTATACTGCGTTCTCCACGAGCGGCTGCAAAATCAGCTTGGGAATCAAACCATCCATGACCTCTTCTTCAACTTCAAAAATCACCTGCAGCCTTCCGTTATAACGCACCTGTTGAATGCGTACATATGATTGCACAAAAGCTAATTCCTCCTGAAGGAGTACGATCCGATCCACCTTATCAATGGTGTAACGCAGCAGCTTGCCCAGCGCTGTCACCATGCTGGACACTTCTGCATGCTTCCTGCGGATGGCCATCATATTAATGGACTCCAGCGTATTGTATATAAAGTGAGGATGGATCTGACTTTGTAGTGCCGACAGCTCTGCTTCCCGTTCTCGAATACCGAGTAGAAACACCTCGTTAAACAAGCGGTGAATCTCTTCCATCATTCGATTAAACCCCCGGCCAATCTGTCCGAATTCATCACTGCCGAAACTTGCCACACGCTGGGTAAAGTCACCCTGCTCCACCCGAATCATATTTTGCTTCAGGCTGATTAACGGCCTTGTTACACGATAGGATATAAGAGCCGCCAGAATGGCTACGCCCACCATGCACAGAATAGCGAACCCAAAAGTGAACGAAAGCATTTTACCTGATTCCTTTTGAATGACAGAAATGGGTGTAAGACTAATGACTGATAATCCAGAATAGTTTGAGTGGTGCCGTACATACAGATAGGAGCTCCCATCCAATTCCACCTTTTGATTTCCTGCATAGTCTTGAAGCTGCTCCAGCTGCAGCAGCTGATTGTATGTGGATTTTCCACCGAGTGAAGTTCGCTCAAACACAAGCCGCTGCTTGCTGTCCACAATCATGAGACTCGCATTTTCCTCAAAATTCAGATTGGATAGCAGCTGACGGAAGGCGTCCATACGGATATCAATCAGAATATATCCCAGCCGTTTGAGCGTGCCTGGATCACGGAGCTCTCGAGCAACAGAGATATAGGCTTCTTCAACCTTGTCTATGTAATAGCTCGGATGATGCGGAGGGAGCAATCGCCACTCTCCCTCCGATCCGTCCAACTCTGCAAACCAATTATCCTGCCTACTGTCCCATACCGGCTTCACCGCCAATGAATCCAGATTGGAGAACAGAATGCCACTGTTCGAGATCAAGTGAATGCCGCGAATTTCCGGACGATCATAGGCCTGACCCGAAGTATAGAGCTTCATCTTCAAGTAATCGTCGGACCTTGCCCAAGTAGCAGTCCCCATTGGGGCATTGTACTTTCCCAGAATACTTAGCACCGTCTGATCATAGAGCGGCAAGAGCGATATACGCTCGAAATCCTTCAACAGCCAATTCAGATTGGTGTTGATCTGCCGGATCATATCAATGGTGAACTGCTCGGTTTTTCGATCAATCGTCTGTGAAAAATGGTAATAGTTGACCACTCCCTGCAAACTTAGCGGAAGCAAAGTGAGAACAACGAACAACACCAGCAGCTTCGTACGCAGGTTCATGTTTCTTGTTGAACAACCTAGCACCTTGTCCATTTAATGGATCCCTCCCACTTCTGTCATTCAAGAATCACCTTCAAAAATTACGCTGGATATATAGTTGGCGTATATCATAACGAGTTTCATTGATGGTTGGCTATCCTGCCAACACTGGGATTGGTATGGAATTTCAAGATAAACCAACCCTCCCTTCAATGAAAACCAAAAAAAGCCGACTGTATCGCTCTACAGTCGACTATTTCTATGAACTAATTAATTCAATAAGACGAGATGTCTATACCAGTGGATGAAATAATGCTGCGTCGCTTTCTTGAAACTAAAAAACCGACTGCATTATGCAATCGGTTGTCTGTTCCTATATTGTTGTTTTCTATATTTAAAACGGTTATATTCATTAATCAATTCGTCCAGTACCATCGATTGTTGAAGGACTTTGTAGTCTTGCATGCCATGATGCTCCGCCAAACGACTTAATTCTTGCCTATTCCGTTCAATCTGATCCACAACTTGACTTGGTCCTTTCATAGCATGCACCCCCTTCTTTATGGACCATTTTAGAATATATTGCCAAAAAAATCATATTTTATTCCTTTGCAAATCAGAGTGTTTTTTTACAAATATATCAATCAATTCACTTAATTTAATACTGCGAGTCTTCTAGAGATGATCCCATAAGATACACTTTTTTCCTTAGAATAAAAAAAATAAAGTTATGCAAAAAAAACTAAAATCAAACAAAAGGAGGTGTTATTCAACCATGAATCCTTAAAGAGAGGTGAGCACGTATTTTAAAACCTATAATTTGTTTATGCTAAATCTTAATTCTTTCAAAAAGAAATAATTAAACGAAGATGTTGATTCTTTAAAATTGAAGGGAGAAGTTAATTTATGAAAGCAAAATTTTTGGTTCCATTGTTGTCTTTATCAATTATTGGAGGCGCTTTTTTCTCTAATACATCTACCATTCATGCATCTGAGGATCCACATGGGGCTGCAAAACTGGCTGTACAAGAGTTTTTCGATGCTATGTCTGAAGAGAATTTCGCAGAAGCCACAGAGTTAGTAGTTGATTTAAGATATCCGAGTACAGAAAAACAAATCTCGAAATATGAGCATTATAATTCAGTAAGTGACTTTGAATCAATGAAAATTATCGAGGCAAGTTTAAAAGATGAGTCAAATGTTGTAGTTACCTTTGAAGGTAATGTTTCAGGAATTGAATCCAAAAATGAAATTAATGTTAAAAAAGTGAATAATGAGTGGAAATTGATTCTTGGTGATGATGATCCTGCTACTATTGCGGCATTAAATGCTCCAGAATTTACTACCCAAGCTATGGTTGATTATTACTCCTTCACGGGA
This sequence comes from Paenibacillus sp. 7516, assembly GCF_002272715.1. Classification (NCBI taxonomy): domain Bacteria; kingdom Bacillati; phylum Bacillota; class Bacilli; order Caryophanales; family Paenibacillaceae; genus Paenibacillus; species Paenibacillus sp. 7516. The sequence goes on along the minus strand of NZ_NPBI01000028.1, from coordinate 63,054 downwards.
TTTAATTATGGTAGAGCTCACTACACTATTAATTCTTTTTCTACAGTAGGTAATGCAGTTAATATTATAGGTTGGCAATATGCTGGGACACAATACCATGCAGATGTAACTTATCAAGTTGCCCAAGATTCATTCCTTGGATGGAAGACTATCGGAGAATCCGAACCCGTTTATGGCAACTCTACATCTGCCGCGGGCGACAGATTCTCTATTTCCTTAACAGGTGTACCCGCCGGAAGCGATTATCACATTCGTATAGTGAATTGGGCTACAGTGCCTGTTGATGGAGCCGGGAATGTTTATACTAATTAGCACAAATTAGATTATACTTTCAGACCCACAGCCCTTAAGCTCGTGTAAGGTTTGTGGGTCCCTTGCATTCACAGAGATTTTAAAAATTTTATTATTAAAAACTCAAAACATTGCTGCAACAGATCTCCATCTAAATTCCATACAATAATCTTTTCGGATTGATTTATTTTCAAATATATGTTAATTTAACTACATAGAATTACATAGTAGGTGGTGTGTACATTGAAGAATGAAATGATTAAAGGGTACATTGATGGGATTATACTATCCATCTTGATTCAACGAGATGCATATGGCTATGAGATATCCCAGTATATAAATGAAATAACTCATGGGGAATTCCTTCTCAAAGAAGGAACTTTGTATCCTGCTTTAAAAAGATTAGAAGCCAATAATTGTATCGAAGGATATTGGGTAGAACAAAACGGTGGCCCTAGACGAAAGTACTATCGAATCAAAAAGGAAGGACGAACTCGGCTTGAATCAATTAAAATTTCATGGATAAAAAACACAAATATTATTAATATTTTTTTGGGAGGTAGAACTAGTGGATATTCAACTTTATTTAAACCGAGTGTTTAAAAACTCCTTTTTATCTAATAAAGAACGAGCGGATTGGGCAGAAGAAATGGCTGCACATATACATTCATCAAAAGAACATTATATTAATGAAGGATATTCTTCTGATCAAGCAACAAAAAAAGCTTTGGAATCCTTTGGTGACCCAATCAGTATAAGAAGTAAGTTGACAAAAGAAACCTTTGGCTTATCAAGCAAAGTCATTCTTTCATTATTATGTACAAGTGGCTTCTTATTTATAGGATCTTTAGTTTTAGGACTAGTTGCAAACCATTATGGATTTCACAATAAATTAATAGAAATTTTCCCAATAATACTTATTACAATTTGTGCGTTAAGTGGTGCTTTATTAATTACTCGAAGAAATGTTGATAGATGGTCTTTGCTATCAATCCCCACTTTGTTTGCTTTAGGCTATTTACAGGCATACTTTGGTGTTTTCAAAAATTTACTAAGCAAATTAGATTCATTTAATCTTTTTGAGCATCTTTTTTTTAGTGGCGCATACGATTTCTCGGACCGTAGTGGTTTCATGCTTATTGGTGGTTGTATACTATCAGTCCAAACCTTAATTTTGTTTGTTATCAGTAAGAATATTTATATTTCTATTATGCCCTTCTTTTTCTCTGTGATGTATACCATGTCCCATATGTTAATCTTCGGAATGTACTATATATTTTTTTCTGACAAATTCAACTCACAGGTAACCAGTGGATACAGCATCTTTTTTGCAGGCAATGTTCAACGTTTCACTGATATTGGCATTAAGTTAGGCATGTGTATTGTATTGTTTTTTATTTTGTGTGCAATTAAAAAAATTACTATGAAACGAACAGTCGAGGCTGTATAAACCAATCATTATTATCATTTTAAATGTTCAGATTTACCAGCTTGAGTTTCTTTCTTAAATTTCAATGCAGAATCTAACCAAATGGAAAACCGCAAAAGCATGCTTCATGATTGCGCGGTTTTTCATTTGGTTAGTAGGTTTTGAAAAAAATTAACAAATCACCCCGTCTTTATTTGAACTTCCTGGTTCTATCATAACATGCGCCCATTATTGATTTTTACTCATACTTTAAAACTCACATCTTGATGAACAATTTATATACATTTTCTTTGATTAAGTTATTCTTACCTAAGGGGAATATATACAATTTAACATTGGAGAATGATCTTAAATTATAGAAGTTAATAGAGAGGCAAGCTAATACAGTTTATCTAATGACAATGGATCTTTTCTTTGATCTTAATGTGCGTGCATTAACTGACTTCAATTAAGATCTGAAGTTTTGGAATTTGTATGTCAGTATCCTCAATCAATTTAAAATAAGAAGTTTCAATCCTCTCATACTAGCAGGGTTATATTCTAAATTTTACTACTTAAACTCTCTACTAAATTTTTATACTGTTCCTCCTGATCCTTACTGGCATGAGCTCTGTATTTCCCATATAAGTCTATGCATTGAATACACATAATGTCATCTTTGCTTAAAGAAGAGCGCTGTAAACTGACAATTAATAGTTCAATTCCATGCCTGAATTTTTTTTGATTTAGTCTGTACTTTGCAAGTTCAAAAAATAGACGCATATATCTGTAATTCAAGGCCTGTTTATTATATGTTCCTTTTACATGATTGTCCGTTCTGATTTGATTGATATAAGTCGAAAATCTATCTAATGCACAATCAATATTGAATAGGTACTTATTAGCTGCCTGTACAATATAAACAAATGCTGTTAAGATCTCTTTGGGATTATCGTCGAGGTAATCCAAATAAGTACCCAAAACTTTAAAATCCCCTGAAAGTAACTTATACAAACATCTATTCCCTTCAGCCCATCCTTTGAATCGTTCTATTAATTCTTTTTCTTCTTTCGTTGGATCGTTGACCTCCTCCATTAAGTCCACATAGATATCTGTGTATCTCAATGCTTGCATATATTGCTTATGCACTTCAGAAACATTTGCCTTTAGCAGATTTGCATAAGCTTTATATGTAAATAGAGGATAGAAAGAAATCCTTTTTTTATTCCTTGGCCTTTTGGATTGAAACTTAAGTAGAAAGTCAACTCTGCGTTCCAGTTCTTCGGCCAATTCATAAACCTTATCCCATTGATGCATTGTACTATAGACATTAGCCAAATCTTTAATAGCATCAAGCTGTACCTCTTCATTCAACTTATCTATATAAGCCTCAAATTTTACCGCAGCATTGGTATTTTCTAATTTACTCATTGTTTTAAGAAGCAAGAAAATCCGGTACTGGCATAATGCCAATCGTTCAGAATGTTGGTACTTCTCACTATCCGCTACACATTCATATAAGACGAGAGCAGCTTCATTCAATCCTCTGCTAAATAAGTTTTCAGCCATTCTAAACAATTCCGAAATATAAGATCGATTATCCGTCACCTGCACAACAATCTTTCTAATACATTCCTGCTTGTTAAGTTCAGCACAGCCATATAGAAAGGGTTCTAATCTTCTCCAATGGGGTGCAGATTCAATAAAATTCTCAACCCCATACCTTTCATAGAAATATCCCTTTTCTAACCCCATTGCAGAAGTAATCTGATCCAGTTGGTTCATAGACATAGATCTACTACCTTTAAGAATGCCACTTAATGACCCAACATTAATTCCCGTAATATCAGAAAAATGTTGAAGTTTATGACCTCGTTTTTTCATGTAGTCCTCAATGTATGAACATATCGTAGGTGTAGTTTCCATTCTCCCACCTCTTTCAATATAAAAAGAAATATAATTCAATTTATATAATAAATGTTATTTTAATCCTATATTTCACATTGGTCAATCTGAGAAAAATGAAGAAGCTTACCTTTCAATTTCGGAAGGTAAGCTTCTTCATAAATTAACATTATTTTAGTTGTTATAATCCTCCGCCCCCATGAACTGTAAGTAATGTAGTTATTGACGGTATGTTATTCAAAATTTCCATTTGACCAATGTTAATTAAAATGAAGCTAAGCAAGATTAAATAAAGAGTTTTCTTTTTTATCATAGCGTTTATGAACCTCCATCATTATTAATTTATATTGATGCTCTATTTCAGCAATTGCCGTGTTTCTATATCTCTCATATATTGCTACACAATGAATTATATCTGTTTGATTATTAATTTTAACGGATTCCCCTAGACAATGCATCAGCTGCCTCAAGCCCTCTAGATATTCACATCGATTTAAGAGATACACTGACCGTTCTAACAAGAACGTAATATACATATCAAGTTTGACCTGTTCAGTGTAGCCTCTAAGTCGAGCTATTTCCGAATTAATTTGATCACTAAATTTATCAAGAATCTCATCAATATTTTGGCCAAATTTATTAGCCATCTCCAAAATATTAATCATGGCAGGCAGCACTTCTCTCTCATTTTTCTCAATAAATTTCACGTAAGAGGGCAAAATGCTTGGGTCGCCCATCATTAATTTATACAGATAAGTATTTGCTTCCGTCCAAATTGCGAATTTTTCAATATATATCTGATCTTCCTCATCGGGTTCAGAAACTTTGGCAAGCTTAGAATATAGCTCAGTGTATTTGAGAGCGTCTTTATATCGCCCCTGCCTCTCACATGTTGATGACTTTAGCAAGTTTGAATACGCTCTGTAAACGAACAAGGGGTATATTGTAAGTCGATTGCTTTTATCGTTTTTTCTCTTTGTGTACGATTGCAAAATTTTTGTTTTTTGATCCAATTCCTCGGCCAGCTCGAACACCTTATCCCAATACCTCAGGGCCAGATATGTATTCGCCAGATCCTTAATCGCGTCCAGCTGTCGCTCTTCATCCAGCCGGTTAATATACGGCTCGAAGTGAACTGCGGCCCTGAGATTCTCATGCTGGTCCTGGCCAAGAGACAAGGTGAAAATGCGATAATGGCATAGTGCCAGGCGTTCGGAGTGCTGGTACTTCTCGCACTCGGCGACACATTCGTACAGCATTCGCGCAGCCTTCTTCTGATCACGTTCAAGCATATACTCGGCCAGCTCGAACAATTCGGACACATAGGAGCGGTCATCCGTCACTTGCTGAATTACCCTCTGTATGCAGTCCAGCTTGTCCAACTCAGCGCAGCGTTGCAGGAACGGCTCCAGCCTTCTCCAGTGCGGTGCGGACTCCACAAAACATTCAGCACCATATATTTCGTAGAAGTGGCCCTCTTCCAGCTTCATGCCCTGGGTGATGAGGTCCAATTGAGCCATGGCGATCGGCCGTGTACCTTTGATAATTGCACTTAACGTCCCGGCGTTAACACCCGATATATCAGCAAAGTATTGAAGGGTATACCCCTGTTTCCTGATGTAATCCTCAATATTTGAGCGTATCGTAGTTGTAGGTTCCATGTCTCCCACCTCCACAATGAAAATCCAGAAATTTGAATTTCTATGATAAGTACAATTTTAATCCTAAATTTTACAGCGGTCAATAAAAATCGTGGCAATTTCCTGCACATTTAGACATTTATATTGAATATATTTCGTCTTATAGAAAAAATCCATTAGAAGAATCGAAACGGACATGTTACAGTAAGTTTAACTCATAATATCCTACTATTTCCATAGGATTAAACAACACAGACTGGCCAATCCAGTTCAAGGAGAAGTTCAGATGAAATTTGCCTTGTTTAGCCTCATGATGAACCTGCCTAATGCGGTCACTGGCGAAGCTCTCACAACACAGCAGAAATTCCACAACATTCTGGAGCAAGCCAGACTGGCCGAACGTTTGGGTTTCGATGCATACGGGATTGGTGAGCGGCACGGGGCACCTTTTCTGTCCTCTTCACCTCCAGTTGTATTGACTGCTATAGCTGCAGCTACCTCTCGTATCCGGTTGCTTACCACAGTCACTGTTCTAAGCATACTCGATCCGGTGCGGGTTGCAGAGGATTATGCAACGCTGGATCAGTTATCTGGTGGACGGCTGGAGATGATCATCGGGAAAGGCAATGACCCCCGGCACTATCCGCTGTTTGGCATTCGTGAAGAGGAACAGTGGGTTTCCCTTGCTGAACGTTATGAACTGCTGAAGCGCCTGTGGACGGAGGAGAACGTAACCTGGCAGGGCACGTATCGACCTCCCCTTCATGAGGTTACCACTTGGCCGAGACCACTCCAGCAGTCCATTCCAATCTGGCATGGCAGCGCGTCGAGTACCCTCTCTACTGAACTGGCAGCGAAATATGGTGAGCCGCTCTTCACTTCGAATTCTTTTCATCCCCAGGCAAAATACAAAGCATTGATTGACCATTACCTTGAACGCCTCGATCATTATGGTCATGATGCAAGCCGCGCGGTGATCGGATCGGGAGCAGGCAGCCTGTATCTCGCAGATACTCGTGAGGAGGCGATTCGTCGCTACACACCTTACTATAATGCTTTTCATGCTACCGCAGCCGCACAGCATAATCAGTCACCCTTCACAGATCTGGAAGATAACATTGCACGTGGCCCCGTGCTTATTGGTAGTCCGGAACAGGTCATTGAGAAAATCATGGACTACCACGCCGCGTTTGGACATCAGGTGCTGAGCATTAGTGTGGATGGACTCAGCCATAGTGAGCAGCTGGAGCAAGTGGAGCGCTTTGCCCAAGACGTAGCACCTGTATTGCGACGAGAATTGCCGAGTGTAGTATGGAATGATCCCCCCATGTTAAGCCAGCAATCTCCTCCCTCTGCCTCCGACCCTTCTGCTTCTTGGCCCCCAGCCATCTCTCCCCTGTTTCAGGTATGACGCAGCCTCGCCAGATACGCCTCCATACAGGGTGATTCATGAGAATCGCCCTGCTCCCCCTTCGGCTTTCGTTCTTTCGCTCCACTAATCAGACTTAATCCCTGCAAATAGTGAATCCAATAGTCTATGTACAAACTCTGGATCCATCGGTTCCCCCGTCACTAACATGCGATAAAACACTGGCCCGTAGATCATGTCGATACACAAACCGATATCCAGGTCACTCTTCAATTCGCCCCGCGTTACGCCCTTTTCAATAATTCCCCACGCTTCACGCCTGCGAGGCTGAATATATCTGGTCCGGTATTCTACCGCAAGACCTGGATCTGACTGCCCTTCTCCGATAATCTCTGTAATGGCCTTTCCGTCCTGGCTGGTCAAAAAATGAATCATATTACTCGCATGAATACGTACATCCTCAAATACCGATCCTGTATCCGGGACAGGCAATCTTGCTGTCATGGCCGACATGTATCCATCCATAATGACAGCCCCCTTATTGGGCCACCATTTATATATGGTTGCTTTGCTTACTTGCGCTCGCTCAGCTATCTTTTCTACCGTAATCGCGGCAAAGCCATGTTCCAGCAATAACTCATACGCAGCTGCCAGAATGGCATTCTGGGTTTCCATGTTACGGGGACGCCCTCTTTTGGCTGTCATTTAAACCAATCCCTTCTTGTTTCTAACCGTACATTGCTTTTCTGTTTTCTTAAAAACGATACGTTCATTATACTAAATTGCCCTCCACATAAACAATTTGACCCTCCGACGATGCTGCTGATCTCAAAACATTTTTTATCACGCCTATTTACAATACTAAACGTTTAGTTTATTATATGTTTGTGATTAGTGAACGAACTGTTTAGAAAATAATGATTCCAGCTGTATTGACTCATACTGAGTAGTAATTTAATACCATGTGGAGGATGATAATCATGAACATGAAAAACGATGTGCAAGCAAAACAGGTTCCCCGTTGGCTGGTTTTCCTTTTGGCTGCGGCATGCGGACTCATTGTGGCTAATCTGTACTACGCACAGACCGTAATCGGACCGATCAGTGATACGACAGGATTGTCGTCTGCTGCGGCAGGATTAATTGTAACGTTAACGCAAATTGGTTATGTCATCGGACTGCTGTTTATCGTACCGCTCAGTGACATTATGGAGAATCGGCGGCTCGTAACTTCCTTTCTGGTATTACTGGTTGTTGCCTTGGCTGCAGCAGCGTTCTCCACTCATGCTGTATTATTTCTAACGGCCTCTCTGGTTATCGGTGTAGGTTCCGTCGTTGCCCAGATTCTCGTACCCTACGCGACTTACCTTACTTCGGAAGAACAGCGCGGGCAGGTTGTAGGCAATGTCATGAGCGGCCTTCTTCTTGGCATCATGCTGGCTCGCCCGTTGGCAAGCTTCATTACGGATGCTTTTGGTTGGCAGGCTGTCTTTATCTTCTCCGCTATCGTTATTGCACTGCTCACTCTGCTATTAACACGTGCTCTTCCTACACGCAAGCCTCAGCCTGCAATGAAATATGGTCAGCTCATTGTTTCACTGGGTACCCTGTTTAAAACGCTGCCCATGCTGCGCCGCCGGGCGCTGTATCAGGCCAGCTTGTTTGGTGCCTTTAGTCTCTTCTGGACCACCGTACCCTTGCGGCTGGCGAATGATTTTGGCATGACTCAGCAGGGCATTGCGTGGTTTGCCCTAGCCGGGGTGGGCGGGGCCATTGCGGCTCCCATCGCGGGCAGATGGGCAGACAAAGGCCTGACCCGGATATTGACCGGGCTCGCCATAGTGATAGCTGTTCTATCCTTCGGCCTTGCGTACGTGTTCCAGGGACATTCGACTGCTGAGCTGGTTCTGCTGGTCATAGTCGCCATTACGCTCGACATGGCCGTCTCGGGCAATCTCGTTCTGGGGCAGCGCGTCATCTACTCCCTTGCTGGCGAAGCCAGAGGACGGGTGAACGGAATCTTCATGTCGATCTTCTTTATTGGTGGTGCCCTTGGTTCCTCTATTGGAAGCTGGTCTTACGCATCAGGTGGCTGGAGTCTGACGACACTGATCGGCATGATCATGCCGCTGCTGGCCCTCGGTTACTATTTCACTGAAAAGAAACCCGGCATTGTCAGCAGCTCATAACTGTATCCCGTAACAACAGGAAGGGGCAGCCTAATCTCCGGATTAGAGCTGCCCCCTTTTTTTCAGACCAATATAGGCAAATGCTTAGTCACATCGTACTCAACTAACGGCTCACCTGTGCGCAATCTGTGCACAAGATCGGGATTAGCAATATACGGCCGACCGAAGGCGGCAAGATTAATGACTCCATCATTCAGACCTTCTTCTGCCGTGTGAATATCAAGATCCCCCACTCCAATAATGGTGTGCTCCCACTGTTCCCTGATCATCTCATGAAAGGTCTTCTCCCCCGCCCAGACTCTTGTATACTGATCTGTGGAAGGATGAAGAATCGTAATACCGGTCTCACGGAACAGGTTAAGATAAGCATTAATCATGCTCGCCTTATCTGTCCACACGTAGGAAGGGTCATCATCCTTCTTCTCGGAAAATCGGATGGATATGCGGTCCACGTTGATTTCTTTTTCTACTGCCAGGATGATTTCTCTCAAAAAACGTAATCTCCCCTGAATCCCGCCTCCATATTCGTCGGTTCTGTGATTCGTTTTCTCACTGATGAACTGATCAATTAAATATCCATGAGCTGCATGCAGCTCAATTCCATCGAATCCGGCCAGCACGGCATGACGGGCAGCGATCTGAAAATGATGAATTGTACTCTGAATATCATGTGTGCCCATCGTTTCGGGAATCTGATATGGCTTGTGCAACTTATGCACCTTCCCCTCAGCCTGAATACTTGAAGGCGCCTGCGGTGTTCTTCCAATGAGATCAGAGTGGGACAATCTACCGACATGCCAGAGTTGGGCAATGATCGTCCCGCCCTGTCTGTGAACGGCCTCCGTTACCTTTTGCCATGAGATCGCTTGCTCTTCCGTATACAAGCCAGGTATGCCATACGTTCCTTTGCCAGCCAGACAGGGGTTAATCCCCTCCGTAATAATCAGACCTGCACCATCTCGTGCACGCTGCTCATAATAGGCCACCATCTCCTCTGTCACCGTACCATCCGCATCATTCGCAAATCCTCTTGTTAACGGCGCCATCACAATACGATTTCTTAGCTGCCACTGATTGATCTTAACCGGATTGAGTAAATTAAAAAGATTATTCATGCGATCCCTTCTCTCATCGTAATTAAGGATATTGTAGGCTAGCTCAGACATATCGTAAAATGATTAAAATATATAGAAGTATCACTATGAGAGATATCTCATGTCCATTTATTTATTATTTGAAGAGTATTTGAAGAGATTCCAACAATCAGGAGGCAACCCCATGGAGTTATCCGATATCGATATCATTCTAGCCGTCGGACGGTCAGGTAAAATCTCGCAAGCCGCCAGAGAACTGAACTATGCCCAGTCTAATGTCACTACACGCATCAAAAAGCTGGAACAGGAGTATGAAGTACAACTGTTCAACCGATTCCACAAGGGCGTGGTACCCACAGCCAAAGGAGAACAGTTTATTAAATATGCCGAACGTATTCACAATCTGCTGCATGACCTGGAAGAGGATATGAAGGATGTTGGGGAGCCATCCGGTACATTAAAAATCGGAATCGTGGAGACGGCTGCTTCAAGCCGCTTCATGGAAATTCTGAACGAATACCAAATTACACATCCAAAGGTATCCATCTCGCTAGTGAACGCCACCGCTCCAAAAGTGCTTCGCCACAAAATACAGACGAATGAAATTGATGGCGCGTTTATCAGCGGGGCCTGTGTTAAAGAAGGGTTAAGAGTGGAATATGAAATGCAAGACACTGTGCATATTATTTCTAAACGAACGGAGACACCCATTGAGAGCCTGTGCCAGGTCTCATGGGTAGTGTTCCCTCAGGGCTGCCCCTACCGTGAAATTACGGAAATGTTTTTAGAGAAAGAAGGGCTATCTGCGCGAAATATGATTGAAGTGAGTACGATGGAGAACTTGCTCAGCTGTGTAGAATCAGGCATTGCATATACGATTATGCCTTGCAGTGTGATCCATAAGAACCCGGATGCGTACACTGTACATGATCTGGCTGAGCAGTTTACCCATACCACAACAACCTTTGTACGTGGGGAGGGGCGGTATGTCAGTACCGCATTGGATGAATTTATAAAGCTGCTGAATCAGAAATGCATTACGTTCTAAGATCCGCGTTATACTTTCTTTAGAATTAGCCCGTATCCTTGCGTTATGGATTCAACACAACATTCATACGGAGGATATATATCATGAACCTGAAACATCGTTTTATTCAAAAAACAGCCGTACTCGGCATGGCTATTGCCATGATTGCTGGCTCCGCTTCGGCAGCAGCCTCACCTATAGCTAAGGAGCAATGGGTGCAGGAGCATGCCCATGAGATCACATCCCTGACCTCGGACAACTACAGTGACCTTGCCTTTCTGAAGCCATTGCTGCAGGACAAGAAAGTAGTTAGCCTGGGAGAGAACTTTCACCGGGTTGCCGAATACAGTGCCATCAAAACGCGCATGATCAAATTTTTGCATGAAGAACTCGGCTATGATGTCATTGCCTTCGAATCCGGCATGGGGGATGCAGCCGTTGCCTATGAACAAGGAGCAAACCTGACGCCTGCCCAGATGATGGAGCTGTCCATTTTCCCGATCTGGCACTCGCAGGAGACACTCGGCCTCTACGAATACATTCAGGAGCAGAGCAAGACGGATCATCCACTGATTCTGGCAGGATATGATATGCAGTTTACGACCGGGTACTTAACCCAATTTATCAGTGACTGGATTAGCAGTCTGGATCCTGCCAGAGGCAAGCAGTTCTATGCGTTTGAGATGCAGGGCATCACGGATTTGTATACCGTCCTTAACAAATATGGTATCGACAGCGACAACAATCCCGAATTCAAGGCGGCCATCCATCAAGTGAAGGATGCTTATGCCCCGCAGTACGAGGAATTAGTTCAATGGGTCACCGAGCATAAGCAGGAACTCGTAAAGTCCTTACCGGACAACCCGAAACTGGCTGACATGATGATCCGTGTGCTGAAGGACCGGAGCAAATTTATCGAGATGGCTGCTTACGACACTCGGGAGAGTTACGAATTCCGCGACCGTGCCATGGCCGATAATCTGGAGTGGCTAATGGACGTCATGTACCCAGGTAAAAAATTCATTCTTTGGGCTCACAATGACCATCTCGCCAAGAGCACATCGACCATTCTCAATCCTCCAATCGGAGAAATTAACGGGAACTCCGGGTTGTGGCAATCCAGCTTCAAAAGCATGGGCGAAATGATGCATGAGAAGCTGCAGGATGACATGTATGTAATCGGGCTTTATATGAATGAAGGACAAGCGAGCGAGATTTCCACAGGCCAAACGTTTGATATCTCTCCGATGCCTCGCGGTAGTCTGGAATATACCTTAATGAAATCCGGCTACCGTAATACATACATTGATCTCTCCGAAGCCAAAGACGCTGCAGGTGCTGCAGCCTGGTTGTCCCGCCCGGTCTTTGCAGCAGAGGATGGCATGGTGGATGAAGTCATTCATCCGATGTCAATGAACTTCATTCCCACTGAACAATATGATGGCATTCTGTTAATCGATAAAGTCAAAGCACCAACGACCACCTACAAAGGCGGCTTCAAGGATCAAATGCAGCAGCAAAAGTAACCCAAAACGCTGTTAAAAGGTTAACCTATCAAAAAGGAGGCAGACATTCCTTTCGGGAATACCTGCCTCCTTGGCTATCTTAAATGCATTCTGCCTGTATGAATCTCATGGATTCCTTCTGAACTTACCCACGCAGTCGGCGAGCACTCAGTGCGTGATGACCTTGCTGCAGGAAGGTGCTGCGTGTATTCTTCATCAGCTCAATTCGGCGTTCAGCCAAACGATCTGCGGCAATATACGTTGCAATGCCTTCGGTACGGGAGGTTTCGAAAATTTTCTCCAAACTGGTGTAAATTTCTCCGATTTTGCTCCACGCACGCTCCGAGTTATAACCATTCAATTCGTCCGCGATGTTGATGACTCCGCCTGCATTAATCACGTAATCCGGAGCATAAACGATACCTCTCTCATGTAAAATATCGCCATGACGTGGTTCCAGCAGCTGGTTGTTGGCGCAGCCTGCAACCACTTTGGCTTTGAGCGTTTTGAGTGTATCGTCATTAATTGTTCCGCCTAGAGCACATGGTGCATAGATGTCACATTCAACGCCGGTAATCTCTCCCGGATCAACAGCCGTTGCCCCGAACCGGTCCACTGCTTGCTTCACGGAATCCTTATGAATATCCGTCACAATCAAGCGGGCACCTTCCTCGTATAAATACTTGCACAGACTCATGGCTACATTGCCGACACCTTGAACGGCAACGATTTTGCCTTCCAGCAGATCCGTGCCAAAGGCCTCTTTGGCCGCTGCCTTCATCCCCCGGTACACTCCCCAGGCCGTAGCAGGAGATGGGTTCCCGGACGACCCGTAGCTTGGCGATATGCCTGTTACATAATCCGTTTCCTGATAAATCAGGTTCATGTCTTCCTCCGAGGTCCCCACGTCTTCTGCAGTTACATATCGCCCATTCAGACCTTGAATGTATCTGCCGAATGCACGGAACATCGCTTCATTCTTGTCGCGGCGCGGGTCGCCGATAATCACAGCTTTACCGCCGCCAAGATTCAAGCCGGATACGGCATTTTTATATGTCATCCCCCGCGAAAGGCGCAGTGCGTCTTCTATAGCAGCCTCTTCAGAAGCATATGTCCACATCCGAGTACCGCCGAGTGCAGGGCCGAGTGTTGTATCGTGAATGGCGATGATCGCCTTTAACCCGGAAGCTTTGTCCTGACACAGGACCAGTTCCTCATAATCATGCTGCTCCATTACTTCAAACCAACTCATGTTTAACCGTCTCCTCCAACCATTTTTGCAAGTAATCCACAAGGCTTCTGTATTTTTGCCATCCTCTATTGTACCTAGATAATCTCAGAATGTGCAAAATCACATCACGATGTAAGACGAATACGAAGCTAGGAAGCCTCCTACCGCCTATCGTTAATGAATGGTCTCAACGACATTTATGGGATGCAAATCCCCGTCCACGGCAAAAGAAGCTTGTCCCGTTTCCTCGGAAACAACCAGTACAACGGCATCTGTCAATTCACTTAGCCCCAGAGCGGCACGGTGGCGTGTACCCATTTTACGTTCCCCTGCTGCAGCCTGGGACAATGGGAGGACATTGCCTGCGGAGACAATCTGGTTGCCGCGGACCAGAACTGCCCCATCATGCAGCGGTGCACCGGGGATAAAAAGGGATTCAAGCAGCGCATGGGTCACTCGCGCATCCACAGCAACACCCGAATGAATTATAGGTTCAAGAGGGATTTCACGTTCTATAACGATAAGAGCACCATATCTGCGATCAGACAGATGCTGTACACTTGCCGTCAGCTCAGCGAATTTTTCAGTAAAGGGAGACAGGTAACAATCCAGATAAAAGGAAGAGGCGAGCACCTCAATCTGCTTGATCTCGGTACGAATCTCAGCGAATTGCGCGAGCAGACAGACACTGTCATTGTCAAAACGGGTCAGTGTCCGATTCATGCGATCCGCTACACGATGCAAATCTTCCTTCAGCCTCTGTCTCATGGTCGAACTGTCACAGTCTGCTTGCCGGGTCATTATTTACCGCCTCTCCTTCTGGATTGATGCCAACATAGTTAACCTATACGTTTCCCGCGGTACGATTCATTTATACCGATCAGAGCCTTGTCATGTTTCAGCAAATAGGAAAAGCCTGTTTGCAACGTTAGCGTCACAAACAGGCTTCAGACAGCCAAGCAGCTCCTTAAGATTCTACCTTAAGGTGTAACGGCGCCATAAGAACCTTTCTTAAACGTCGTTGGATCGTACCATTTATATCCTGCAGCCGGAGCAGACCATGGCTCAAGCTGTGGTTCTGTGGAGTTTGCCGGAGTCTCTATGGCAAGCAGGCTCGTCGGTGTGTCCAATGTCAGGCCAGATACCTGCGACAGACTCGTATAGCTTTCTTTTACCGCAAGCCATTTTACAGTGTTGACCAGGAACGTACCATCGTCCACTTCCTTGAATCCGTCATAGGTTTTCTTGGAGGCTCCTGTTTCTTCTCGCAAATATTTCGGAGTCGCATCTTCCACCGGTGAGGAATCGCCGATAAATGCGGCTTTGCCTGCGCCTACCTTGGCAATGGCCGCATATGCGCCTTCAGCACGCCCACCGCCATTGTACACGCCCTGATCCACGGCGCTGCTCCATTTGGATACGCCGCTTGGCACATAAACCAATCCCTTGGCTTTGTTAGGATCAATGATGGCCAAGGTAGATCCGGCATGCATCGCCACCGCATTGACACCGCTTGTAATTCCAAATGACTGTGATGGAGCCACAATATCAGTGGCATTGACGTCACCCAGTGCATTGTAGCGGAAACGGATGCCGAAGTTGCTTGCCAGCCAGTCAGAGCTTGTAACTCCCTGCATCGCTGGAGATTCGGCTTCTGCCGAGGACATGCCTTTGGCCGGGTTCAGGAATGCTCCACGGCGGTATCCGTTAAACACCTCGGAGGAATCCCAGCGGTTTTTGTTTCGGTCTGCATTATAGTGATCGGAGATGAAAAAGACGCTGCCCCCGTTCTGTACGTATTGCAGCAGGGCAGCCTGCTCCGTTGCTTTAAACGGCACGTTGGCTTCGCCGATGACGAAGACATCATAATCTTTTAACGTATTGTACGTGATGGCCTGCTCACCAAAAGTATACGGGATGCTGCGCTCAAGCTGATCCACGGCAAAGCCTGCGTTTCGAAGCCCGTTCGCGAAGTCTGAAAATGCCCCATCAATGATCCAGTCCGCTGCCCCAGCTGTTTGGGCATGGGTATTATCGAACAACACCTTCTTGCCTGTACCATCAGGCAGTGTCGTCCCTGGGCCCGGTTCCGGGTCAGGATTGGTTGTTCCGGTAGAGAGTGTAATGGAGGTTGGGTTCTTGAGTCCTGCATAGCTGTTGTATGCACCAAGTGTTCCGGTTACGATGACCTTTTTGCCGACAAGGCTCGGATTGGAAGCAAGTCCATACTGTGAGCGGAATGAAGAGGAAACTTGTACGTCCAACAATTTGGCGTTGGCCTTCTCTGACGGAGAATCCGCAATCAGGAAGTTATAATCATTGGCGTAAGGAGATGTAAACTTGGCTGTAAGAGAGCCGGTAGCATGTCCAACAATATAACCCTCTACCGTCGCCGTTCCTCCACCACTCTGAGCAGCTATAGCCTGCGATACAGTAAGCGGTGCTGCCGCAGCCTGTACCGGACCCTGTGAACCTGGCCCCAGCAGTGCTGTTGCCGTCAGAATGAAAATTAGGAATGCCCCGATCCAGTGCTGCCATAACGCCTTCTTCATGTTCTCCTTCTCCTCCTCGGATTTACCTTTTAATGGGTTGTCCACTTTAATTTAATCCTTCACATGATGAATTCCTCTTTGTTTATGTAAAATTTTTGAAAAAAGTTTGCTCCGTTGCCCAACTGCCCATACTGTTTACCAAAAGCATGATAAAGGAGACATGTACCATGAGATTCCTATTTTTGCTGCTTCTAATCATTGTCCCGATAGTGATGGTCTTTCTAGCTCTTCGTTCCCGAACGGTCATTAAGTTATTTCATGCTCTGGCTCTTATATGTTTCTATAGTGCTGCCACGGTCATTGCCGGAGATGTATATGCCACCAATGCACATATGACTACATTTACAACCGAAATTCATCATTTTCTGCTGAATGGCTGGTTCCTCTATCCGTCGGCTTATTTGGGCGTGTACATTCCGTTTCTGTTATGGATAAGTCTTTTTTCGAAAAAAAATAATGGTTAATTGGTTTCTCAACATTGCTTTTTCGCTGTGTTCGTAGCATAATACATGTATACGTGATAATGATTATCATTCTTGAGGTTGTCTCTTATTCACAATTGAAATTTACATGAATTATCGATCATATAGCTAAAGGGGAACGAACATCAAATGAATACAACACTGCAAAAGACTTCACTGCAGCTTGACGATTATCTGGATCTTCTGAACCTGGCCATCACCTTGGGTGATACGAAGTGGCAGAAGGAAATCGTCCGCAAATTGGCTTATACTTATCCTGCAGTTCCATGCAAACAACCACAATAACACCTTTTCAATAACTCATGAGGGATTCAGATCTGAATCGGCTTCATGAGTTATTTTTTTGTTTTAATAATCCAATCGATACAGGTAAAATGAACTTAATTATCGCCCAGGGGAGTGAATGGCATGTTAGCAGAGACAGAACGACTGATTTTACGAGAGATTGACTTGGATGACTGGGAAAGCATACATACGTATACCATTTCACCTGAAGTAACCAAGTACACAGCTTGGGGACCCAACACAGAACAAGATACAACGGCTTACATCGAACAGGTTCTGCAATCGCAACAGGAACAGCCCAGGTCCCAATTCGACCTTGCTGTCTGCCTGAAAACAGATGGAACACTAGTTGGCAGCGTTGGCATATACACGGAGGGAACCAATGCGGAGATGGGTTATGTGATGAATCCACAGTATCAGGGTAGAGGCTATGCGGCCGAGGCAAGTCATGCGCTGCTGGGTTTGGGCTTCAACACCCTTGGTGTACATCGGATCTACGCCAAATGCCGGCCTAATAACAAGGCATCCGAGCGAGTCATGCAGAAGATCGGCATGGAGTACGAAGGCCTGATGCGGGAGCATTGGTTCTACAAGGGAGCATACCACGATTCGTTGGTCTATTCGATCCTCGCCAGGGAATATGCTCAACTCCAAAAAGCTGATATCGGTTAATACCGATATCAGCTTTTTCATCTCCGTAACGACCCCAATCGCCAGTGAAGATTGATCTGTGATCCATGACTATGGTGAGACTAAAGGCGGCATAACTCTGCTGGACAGCTCGGGAACGTAGGACACCCACACATGCAGCGCAATGCGGCTAGATCGCGAATCATCAGTTTGCCATCCAGTGTGTCCAGTGTACCCTGTTCTTTCCAGGCCCCCAGCATCCGTGTAACACTCTCCCGAGTAGCTCCAATCATCTCCGCAAGCTCCGTATGGTTCAGCTTCATCTCAAGTACGATCCCCTCAGGAGTGATTTTGCCATACGAGTTGCTGGCACGGATCAGTGTCGAAGCCAAAGCCCCAGCCTTGCCATAGAGCAGCAGATCCCGGAAACGCGATTGGGTAATCCGCTGTGAAAGTGCCATCCATTGCAGGAATTTCAAGGCAAGGTCCCCATGTTTGCTAAGCACGCTTTCCAGATCACTGAGCGAGATGATCGCGAGTTCGCCTTTCTCCGTCATCTCTGCACTGTAGCTGTGATTCTGGCCGCCAATGCCACCAAATTCCCCGATCAGGTCCCCTTTTTGCTGAATCGACAAAATGATTTCCTTGCCATCTTCCGTCGATTTGGTCATTTTCACGCGTCCCGAACGAATGTAGTACAGATATCCGGCTTCATCGCCTTCCAGAAAGAGACTATACCCCGACTTCACCCGTTTGGGCTGCATTTTGTCCTCAATCCAGGCCCACTGTTCAGCTGTTACGAACGAAAGTATTCCACCTGTCTCTCGTGTCATTTTGCTTCCCTCCGTTTTACGTTCTGTCGCTTGGGTTGTTCTTTCTGTAAATATCGTACCCATCCCTATCGTCCCCCTCGTGTTTCCTTATGAATCTATCTTATCGCGAAACCGGCATGAACGTTATCGGGGGATTACCTGAACCTGGCTGAGAAATCCCCTGAATTTGCTGTGAGAAAAGTCACATCCTATGAAGGCATACGCATGTTGTCATATGGTAAAGTTCTTACTGTGTAAGGATTGTGGACCGTACGTTAACCAAGATCAGTAATTTGCAGAACCGAAATCGGGGAATTCCCTGAATTACAACTCAGACGAATGGGACTACAATAGAACTACCGTATAAACTTATATTTCAGGACACCTTGGTCGAAGGTTAAACATATCCATGTCACCGAGTCTAATCTAATGGTGTAATTCCACAAAGGAAGTGTCTCTCATGCACGATGAACTCCCTTCCGGCATTCAGGAGATGATTAATAAACTGCGCCTGAACACATCCACCGATTTTTGCGGACTGGCCTATCTCTCGGGGTCCATGCTGCGCTGGAAGTACACTTCCGGTGCAACCAATGATCGCGTTACACGGATGGCGATGCGTCCCGGACAAGATCTTGTGGGCACTGCTCTACGGACAGGCCGCACGTCCCTGTCGGATGAAGGTACTACAAAAGCCAGTACACCTGGCCGTTGTCCGTTGATGATCGCAGAGCGGCTGCTATGTGCCATCGCTGTGCCTGTGTTTCTGGAGAGCAGCGTCCCTGGTGCCGTGCTGCTTGTTGGCAGCAGGCAGCCATGTACGTTCTCACCGGGCACGGTCAGGAAAGCAGAGCTAGCGGCCAGAGCAGCTGCAGCGAGCCATTCACAGATAAGCAGGCCAGGCGTAAGCCATGAAGAAAAGCTATTCAGAGATTAAACCTCTGGGTGGCTTTTTTTGGTATCATGAAGACAGAACCAAGAAGCGGACAGGGGGAATATATAGTGATTCAACTATTGGTTGTGGATGATCATGTTGTTGTGCGTTCCGGGCTGATCGCCCTGCTCGACGGCAAGAATGATATTCGGATCGTGGGGGATGCAGCAGATGGTGACGAGGCCATTGCCAAGGCACAGGAATTGAAACCGGATGTGGTATTGATGGATTTCAGCATGCCGCCAGGCAAGGACGGGTTGACTGCTACCGCAGAATTGAAAAAGTTAATGCCTGACGTGTCCATTTTAATTCTGACCATGCATGATGATGAAGAGTATCTGTTCCGTGCAATCCATGCCGGAGCTTCAGGATATATTCTCAAAAGCGCGCCGCATGAGGAACTGCTGGCAGCCATTCGCTCTGTAGCAGAGGGCAGTGCGTATCTGTATCCCAGCGCCACCAAACGGCTGATGAGTGAATACCTGGACAAATCCAAACAGGAAAACGCCGGGCCGTATGACACACTTTCCGAACGGGAGAAAGAGATCTTGTCCTGGATCGCCAAGGGTTATGCCAACAAGGAAATTGCCGAGCACCTGGTCATCAGCGTCAAAACGGTCGAATCCCACAAAAGCAATCTAATGGATAAGCTGGGCCTGCGGACCAGACCAGAACTCGTCAAGTTTGCCATGAAAAAGGGGTTGCTGAACTTTGAGTAGCGCACGAGAGAACAGACTTACCGGACTGGCCGAGCAGCCTGTACTGCAGCTGCTGGATGAACTGGACAATCATATCACCGATGATGAATTCCGCAGCAGGCTGAAAGGTTCGCTGCATCAGCTAAGCGATCTGAAGTTTGCATTGGATGAATCCTCCATCGTTGCCCTCACGGATCGTAAAGGGAAGATACAGTATGTGAACGATAAATTCTGCGAAATTTCACAATATGACCGGGAAGAATTGATCGGCCAGGACCACCGGATTATCAATTCGGGATACCACGGTAAAACGTTCATGAAAACCCTGTGGGAAACCATCTCTTCAGGGCGAGTATGGAACGGAGAGATTCGTAACCGTGCGAAGGATGGCAGCCACTACTGGGTGAATACAACGATTGTGCCTTTTCTCGACAATGACGGAGAACCATATCAATACCTGGCAGTACGCAGCGAAGTGACGAAGCTGAAACGGGTCGAAGCTGAATTGCAGACGATGATGACCCAGGTCATGAACATTCAGGAAGAGGAGCGCCGCCGGATATCCCGTGAGCTGCATGACGGAATCGGACAGAGTCTCTTCTCGCTCGTGATTCAGATCGATCAGCTGCTGGCTGACAAGCCTCATTCCGGCGTGGAAGCGCTGCGTAAGCAAGTCACGGGGATTATGGAAGAAGTCCGTGGCATGGCCTGGGAACTCAGACCTTCCGTGCTGGATGATCTGGGCGTCGTTCCGGCCATCCGGACTTACATTGAGAACTACACCCGCCACTACGGTATTGAAGTCGATCTGGAATGCAACCTGCGCAGACGGCTGGAGATGAATCGGGAGATCGCCATGTACCGGATTATCCAGGAGGCACTTACCAATGTCGCCAAGTATGCCGATGTAGCCGAAGCACAGGTGACGGTGGAAGATTCCCAGGAGGGCACCATCGTAACGATTTCGGACCAAGGTGCCGGATTCAATGTACAAACAGCAGGTCAGGGCGTCGGACTGTTCAGCATGGAAGAACGTGCTCGTGGAGCAGGAGGAACGTTAACGTTATCGTCTGAGCCTGGTGAGGGTACAAGCATTACGTTTCACCTTCCCAGAGGTATATAGAATGGAACGAATGTGTGCTAGTCCTACACGCATAATCTACAATTTAAAGAAAGAGAGCTGCTCGCGGTTTTATTCCAAGAGCGGCCTCTTTGCGTTCAAATTTTGGTGCCAATGACAAAATGAAAGCCTGGAATCGGATAAATTTAATATAATGGATAAATAGGTTGACTCCAATTACGATTCGTCATTAGAATATGATTGCTGCATGCAATATGCATTCTTGTAGGTTTACATTTTATACTCCATATAGAGAACGAAAAGGATGATCAATCATGTCAGATAAACGCTCCTCTAAAGGAGGAGAAATCCCGCAAATGTACAACCTGGACGCGATCGATCGGAAAATCATAGCCGCCCTGCATCAGAACAGCCGTATATCCTATACGGATCTGGGCGCACAGATTGGACTGTCACGTGTAGCGGTTCAGGCTCGCATCAATGCTTTATCCGAAAAAGGCATTATTGAACGTTTCACGGTTGTTATTAACCCGGGTAAGGTTGGGCTTCAGGTCTCTGCCTTTTTTAATGTAGATGTGGAGCCGCCCTTCCTTGATGAAGTGGCCGAGAGACTGGACGAGGAACCGGCGGTCACCAGTCTCTATCATATGACGGGCCCAAGCACACTGCACATGCACGGCATTTTTGCGGACATGGAAGAGATGGAGCAGTTCCTGCTGGAGAAGCTCTATAAGATGCCTGGCATTGTGAAGGTCGAATCACAGTTGTTATTGAAACGATATAAAAGCCGAATGGGCATGAGACTGTAGGAGGACAACAGCATGAGTTGGAAAGATTACACCGGTCTCGTTACGGGTATGGTACGAACCGGGATATTGGGTTATGGCGGTGGTCCTTCGGTTATTCCGTTGATTCGTTATGAAGCAGTCACCCGTTATCAATGGGTTAGTGATGAGGAATTCGGCGAAATTTTGGCCATAGCCAATGCCCTGCCTGGTCCGATTGCAACCAAGATGGCTGCTTACCTCGGTTACAAAACCAAAGGCGTGCTCGGCGCCATCGTGTCCGTGCTGGCACACATTTTGCCCACGAGCATCGCCATCATCGCCCTGCTTGGCTCCATGTATGCACTGCGTGAGTCGAAGATCGTAGCAGGCATGGTAGCTGCTGTGCGCCCCGTGATCTTTGTGATGCTGGGCATGATGGCTTATGAATTCGCCAAAAAAGCATGGTCCGGACTCGGAAAAACCTTTGCCGCCCTGTTTGGTGTTATTGCGTTTGTGTTATTGCAGCTGCTGAATATTCATCCAGGCATTGTTATTGCCGTCTTCCTGGGTTATGGCGTATTCCACCTGGATCTGGTTCAGCGCTACAAGTCCAAGCGCAGCACCGACAAGGAGGTGTCCTAAACGATGCTTCAAACATGGTGGGAATTGTTTTGGGGATTTTTCGTAGCCAATATTTTGGGATACGGGGGCGGTCCTGCTTCCATCCCGCTCATGCAGGAAGAAGTGGTGAACCATTATCAGTGGATGACCACAGAGCAATTCGGCGATGTGCTCGCCATCGGGAATGCGCTCCCTGGTCCAATCGCTACCAAGATTGCCGCATTTGTCGGTTATCAGGTGGCCGGCTGGTTCGGAGCGTTTATCGCCAGTTTTGCCACGATTGTACCTTCTGCAGCCGCGCTGATTCTGCTGCTTCGTTTGCTTAACAAGCATCGGACATCGCCCAAAGTCAAAGGAATGACGCTGCTTGTGCAGCCAGTCATTGCGGTGCTTATGATTCTGCTCACGTGGGAATTTGGCCAAGTATCCACCGATTCCATCGGGATCTGGCAGACACTGATCATTGCAGGGATCTCCTTATGGGTCATGACCAAGACCAAGCTGCATCCAGCTATTTTAATTGTTATCGCTTTTGCTTATGGTGCCTTGGTTCTGTCTCATACGATGTAATCCGTTGATGTAGAAAATATAGTTGTTTATACCCAAAAAAACGGTGATGTCAGCATCCAAGCTGGCATCACCGTTTTCCCGTTTACATCTCACCTTCAAGGCAAGTTTTATTTCGCTTCAACCACGACTGTCACTTTTGTTTTCACGCCAGCATAACTCACCGTGATTGTCGCTTTACCTTTGCCGTTAGCCTGGATGATCCCATCCTTCACCGACGCTGTTGCAATACGGGAGGATTTCCAGAGTGCCGGTTTGGACACATTTGCTTCACTGCCATCTGCATACGTTGCTGTTGCTACCACGGTCACCTTATCCCCTGGTTTCATGGTCAGGGTAACTTTATCGGTTTGCAGATATTTCAATGTATCCACATCGATAGCCACAGTTACGGATTTGCTGCCGTATTTGGCTGTAACTTTCGCTTTACCTGAACCAACTGCTTTTACTTTACCTTTGGTTACCTGAGCTACTTTGTAGCTGTTGGTTTTCCATTCGGCTTTGTCGGTTACATCACGTTCGCTACCGTCGCTCAAATATGCAGTAACCGTCAGCTGTGCTGTATCACCTGATTTCAGGGAAAGAGCTGGTTCAGAAGCTTCGATGCGGGAGATGACGTCCACTTCAACCTGAATCGTCACTTTTTTGGAACCATACTCAGCCGTGATGTTTGCTTTACCACTGCTATTTCCCGTAATAACACCCTTCTTCACATCCGCCACGCGCGAATTGCTGGATTTCCAAGTCGCTTCGGATGAAACATCCTCAGTCAATCCATCTTCATCGGTCGCTGTCAAGACGATCTGTTGTGTTTCCTTGGCAGACAGTACTACGAAGTTTACATCTGCTTCTAGACCACTAGCCATGCCCACCTCAACAGGCAGAGTCAGTGTTTTGCCTTCAATTTTTGCTGTAATGGTAGCCTTACCTGTTGCAATACCTGTCACTAGACCATTACTGTCTACTTCAGCAATCTTTTCACTGCTGCTGCTCCACTCTGCATCTTCCGAAACATCTTTGGATGTGTCGCCATAAACAGCCAGTACTTTGGCAGAGAATGTACCGCCGACAGCTACAGAGGCTTTTTTCTTATCCATTTCATACTTGTCCGGAACGTCTACATTCACTGTAAACTTAACAGTTTTGCCACCGTAAGCAACAGTAACGGTTGCAGTACCTGTTTTATAAGCAATCAACTCGCCATTCGATACATATACCACGTCCGCATTACTGGATGTCCAAGTAGCTTTGGAAGTTACGTCTTCTGTGCTTGCATCAATGTATTCTGCACTTGCTTTCAATTGCTTGGTCTTATTATCACCCGTAACGCTCATTGCGAGCTTGTCATCAACATCCTTGATATCAAGGTATCTAGCCGTATCAACATCAACGGCAATCTCTACCGTTTTACCGCTATAGGAAGCCTTGATTGTTGTTGACCCTGCGCTTACGGCTGTAATCTGTCCTTTAAACACAGTTGCCACTTTCTCATTGCTGGAAGTCCAAGTAGCCTGATCCGTCACATTCACATCACTGCTGTTTGGATAGGAAGCCGTTAAAACCACGTTGGCTGTTTTATTGGACTCGCTCAAGCGGAAGAAAATACTTTGTTTCTCCACACTCAGTTTACTTGTCAGATCTACGTCCACATCTACAGATACGGATTTGGTTCCATATTTAGCAGTGATTGTGACGGAACCTGCGGAATACCCCGTAATCTCACCTTTTAACACATCTGCGACTTTCTCATTACTCGATGTCCACTCAGCCAGGTCAGTGACATCTTTGGTCGTACCATCTGGATAAGTCGCCGTTAATTTAACATCTTCACTTTTATTCAACAGCAGATTAACCTGCTTTTTGTCCACATCTACACGTTTAACAACCTCAACGTTAACATCTACTGTTACACTTTGGCTTCCTACTTTTGCTGTGATAACAGCTGTACCCGCACTTTGTCCGGTTACTTTACCATTCACTACGGTTGCCACTTTCTCATCACTTGTAGACCACTCCGCCATTTGAGATGCATTCTCGTTGGTTTCATTGTCACTGTACGTAGCTGTAAGGATAATATCTTTGGTATCCCCTGTGCGCAAATCCAGTGTCTGCACGTTTTTGGAGAGGGCTTTCACCTTTTTGGTAACCTTTACTTGAATAGTCTGGCTCTGATTCTGGTACTCTGCCGTAATCGTGGCTGTACCGTCCTTTTTGGCTGTAATTGCGCCATTATATACAGTTGCTATCGAAGTATCACTACTGCTCCAGGATGTATTAATGGTTACGTTAGTTGACGTATTATCCGAATATACACCTGTTACCGTAACAGAACTGGAATCCCCTACTTCGAGAGACATCTCATTTTTGGAAACCACTATTTTGGACAGTTCTTTATCTGCCGCAGCGGCCAAGCCTACGTTGGAAATACTCAGCACGAATACCAGCATCATCACCATGTACTTGGTCAATCTTGGCTTTAACATCATTTCCCCCCGATTATCATCATTTTTTTCCTTATTTTTAATGTCGGCAAGTTCTTTCCAGATGTTTAGGCTTTCAGCGATTTTTCAGAAAAATGATTGGAAAACAATTCCGAAGTCTCATCCTTCTCCGGGGAATCATACCCGCCAGCATTCCGCATAACCTATCTATATTGCTATGTTACAAGCGCCAAGCAACTGAATTGTACATGATAGGAGGAGAAACATGCGGCAGCCCTTTGATTACATTGGATATTGGGAGCAGACATACCGTTCCGGAGAAACTTCTGGACGTGGATCATACGGGGTTCTGGCTGAGTTCAAAGCAGAGATTGTGAACGGATTGATCCAGCAGGAGGGTATTACCAGCGTAATCGAGTTTGGATGTGGGGATGGAAACCAGCTGCAATATATGAATTATAAGGAATACCTCGGTGTCGATGTCGCTGCCTCTTCGGTGCACCTGTGCGCTTCGAAATTTGCCACGGACTCCTCCAAAAGCTTCATGCTGTACACACCTGGCCTGTGGATCAACCGGGGTTTTCTGATGGCAGACCTTACGGTGTGCCTGGATGTGCTGTATCACATCACGGATGAGACCGATTTCCGCAATACCTTATATGATATTTTGCATTCATCGAAGGAATGGGTTGTACTTTACACCCGGTTGAAGGAAAATGGCAACCCAGGCGTGGACACGATTCAGGATCGCAATCTGTTCCATTATTTATTTGACTATCCCGACTTCAAGGTTCAAGAGATCATCCCGCAGCGATATCCCGATCAATCTTCAGCGGACTTTGTGATCCTCAGGCGCGTACCATCGAAGAAAAATATTTAAAATATCTAACTCATATCAGGAAAAACCACCCAAAACAGTCCAGTGGAAGATAGGCTGCTTCAGGTGGTTTTTTATTTTAATTAATTAATTCTCCGACATGTTGAGGTTAAAATAGACCCGGACGTCCGCGCAGCTTCGCCAGCGCTTCCATATAGAAATAATCGCCGTAGATGATCGGCACATTCAATCCCCTTCCTTCCGGGTAATGCACGGTTCCCTGCATGATCAGCCCCTCTTCCGCAGCTGACTCGCCTGAGCTGTAGCGCTCATGCAGGCCGCGAACAATGCGCTCGCCCGCTGCGGCATACTCCTCTCCGCGTGGCGACAGCTTCGCCAGCTCAAGCAGACCGCTCGCCGCAATCGCAGCGGCGGACGAGTCCCACGCCACCTGATGCTCCGCCGGTGCGCGAAAATCCCAGAACGGCACGATATCTTCGCCAAGCATGGCGAGGAAGAAATCGGCCGCGCGTTCCGCTGTCTCCAGATAGCGGGCTTCGCCCGTATACCGGTAAGACAGCGCAAAACCATGCAGCGCCCAGGCCGTGCCCCGCGCCCAGGCGGAACCCGGAGCATGGCCCTGTCCGCCATGCTCTCGCAGCTTCTGCCCCGTGTGTGGATCGAACTCCACCACGTGGCAGATGGACCCGTCTGCGCGGACGAACTCGCGCGCAACCGTGTCCGCGTGTGCTTCCGCCAGCAAGCGGAAGCGGGGATCGCCGTTCTGCTCCGATGCCCAGTAGAGCAGCGGCAGGTTCATCATGCTGTCGATGATGGCTACACCGCGGGTATCCATTGTGGACGAGTTGAAGTTCCAGGCACGAATGAATTGACCACGTACATTGAAGCGAGCAGCAAATAGATTGGCAGCAAGCATCCCCCGTCGCCGGCTGTCCATGCTGCCAGTCTGGCGGTAGGATGCTACGCCGCTGAGCAGCCAGATGAAACCCAGATCGTGATCCACCGAATCCGGATTGCGGAGGCATCCCTCCAGCTGCCGTTCACAGCTATCTGCAATACGGGACAATAGAGCAGCATCTACATTTTCCGGGGACTCACCGTACACAAGCCATAACAATCCTGGCCAGAAGCCGGCTGTCCACCATTCCGGATCATTCTGGTCATACGTTCCCTGCGGAGAGATGTGTGGAAAGGTATCCTTGATTCGCTGTGCGTTTCGAATTGTTTTGTCCGCGCCCTGCCGCCAAGCTTCTTCAATCCATGTTACCGATGTCGATGTACTCACGAGCTTTGCCTCCTCTTTTCGTATCCTTATTTATTGGCTCATACATATACGCAACTTTAATGGACTATTTCTGCACGCTGCCTTCACGGGTTATCATTGCATCGGTCCAGTCCGGATTGTCTCCAATTCTGATTCTTCGAATTAAATTACCTCGGATACATGGTGAATTTGAATCTGCACCTTATCTCCTGTACGGAATGGTCTCGAGAATCTCCGCTTTCATCTGCGGTTTGCCTTAAGATTAATGCCGTCCGGTAAAACTTCTGTGGCAGGTGATCATGATCCACGGTCTCGATCACTTCGATCTGTGCATTCCAGTATCCGGCATCGTACGCCATGAACACCACAGCCCTGCTTCCTTCCCAGCGTACTCCTGCTTCTGCCAAGACAGGTTCAATTCGACTGATAAAATGCTGGGCGACTCGCGGTTCTCCAATCAGGCGCTCCCCTATCTGAATACCGGAAGAAGGCGGACTCCATTGGTAGTGGTCTTCAAGGTAAAGTTCTGCTTCGGAAGTTCCAGCTGAACCGTGCCATCGTAACCGCCGGATATATCTTGCCAGTGTAGGAGCCTCCGAATAAGCTGACGTCAGATCTAATTCAGCCTCTATCCCCTGTGAAGGCAAGTGCTTAATATGTAGCATTTTGGCTTCGGCTTGTCTTCCGGATTGCTGATGGGTCCCTTCAATGACAGGAACGCTGTGCCCCTGAGAGCCAATTTGCAGAATACGCTCCCTGCCATGTGCGAAGTAGGCTTGAGTATACTCTCCTGAGCCTGGGTCACAGAGAATGTTTTCACCGCCACCATGAAGGATGAAGTGTCCCAGATCATTATGATTATGAGGCTCTGCGTTATGGCCCCCTTTTACCGAAAAGGCAACCTTCACTTCTTTATATTCATCTGTTGTCAGCTTCCCTCGTGCTATCACCCACGATAAGTCCTCCAAGTAAATCGGAGCCCCGGGTTCGCCTGATTCTGTCTCACTCTCAAACTTAGCCGGATTAGTCCAGAGTACATTACGGAGAGTATGAGCCCACCTGTGGCAGGGATCCTGAGAGAGAAGCGGGATGTGAAGCCCTGAGTTGATTTGAATCTGCTTCCGTTCGGACAAAAGGGAAAGCAGGCCAGACGGAATCGCCTCTCGCTCACGACTGTCCGAATAGTTGATATACACCCCGCCCGATAAATGAATATTTCCCGGGAAAGCAGCAATCGCTCCCGTCTTGGGTTCAGACAACATATCCAGTTCACCTGCACTGAACAATCTCAGCATCTCTGCGTAATAGGTATAGAATCCGAACCCGTACACCCAGTAGCCCACACCTTCAGCACATCCTCCATCCGGCCCGTAACCACTCAAAAAGGCATTCATGGATCGAATGGTGTGCTGCACAGCCAAGGTTCTAAGACGCTCATCCTCTAATAAAAGGAGAGCAGCAATTCCGCATCCTCCACTGCAAACGGCTGACCAGTTGTGATTTGCCTCTTCCCAACCGTAAGTCCGCTGCTCCCTGTACAATGGAGTAAATATCCTGTCTTCTATCTCCGCCTTGACCATCCGGATCACACGTTCATCCAGCATGCCATCCAGTATCACAACTAGCTCTGCCAGCATCTGTGCGGTCTCTGCAGCGAATAGATCAATATGTGTTCTTGCGCCAGCTTCTTCCCCTTCCGGTATATGGGCGGACAGACACCAGGTTCGTTCGGTACATACACTCCAGATCAGATCCTCCAGCAGATGCAAACGAGAGGAAGACGGCGATACAGCCATCAGCAGCCCCAGCGAAACAAGCCTTCCGCGCTTTTCAAAATAGGCCTGCTCATACGCTTGACGCTCACCCGTATCCCTGAATTGACGAAATAGGGAAAAAGATAGTTCAGGCAGGTTCTCCGTGAGTGCCTTCTGTTCATATACTTCTAAATCTGACCAAAATCCGGCGTAAACAGGGTCATTCCACGTGTCCGTGAGCCTGTCTTTCCAGTGATGGATAAGCTCCAAACCATCGGACATTCCATGTTTCATAGCCGCAGCGATTGTATCTGCCGTCCAACGTAATCCAGGGTGAACTGTCATAAGAATTCCTCCCTATTTTTGTAACCGATTTCATTTTAGCCTATCAAGTAGTAAAAATGAAGGGAATTCGGCTAATCTTATGTAAAAAAACAAATAATATGAAAATAACTGAAACTTTTCAGACTGTTTTCTCGTAAAAGAGATGTCGGTACTCATTGCATATGCATTTTATTCCATTATGAGGACAGGTGAACCATACTGAATACTGAATTATTTGATCAGGCTGTAACGGAGCTGCTGCAACGCTCGGATAGCCGAGTGCTTGTGCAGGTTGAATCCCATTTTCCGGACAATCGCCTCGTCGGAGGTAAATATCACATGGGGAGTCACACCGTATATCTGTACAAAAAAGAGATCATGGAGCAATGCCGGATGCTCTTCGGTACGCTAGCTCCTTTGCAAGCCTATATTTATGTCATTCTGGCTCATGAACTGGGTCATGCCGAGGATATGGAATTAGAATATCTGTCCAACCTTCTTGATGGTCCCCTTTCGGCTCCTGAGCAGGCAGAGATCCGGTTGCGTATTGAAGAAAACGCCTGGCGTTATGCAGAATCACTGCTGCCGGGCATGGATCCTGTTTTCTTGCATACCATCATTGATGAATCCCTGCTCAGCTATCGCCAAGCCACCGAACCACATATTGCCTAGAGCCTAGATTATCCGAACAACGTTAAATGAATAAACAAGGCCAGACCCACCCTTTTCCACAGGTGAGATCTGGCCTTTGTTTGCTAGAATTACGTTTAATTCACTTGCTTCTATATCAATGATTAATTTTTCCGATTCCGTGACCGGGCTTGTCCACCCTTGCGCCCTGCTTCTTCGCGGCTCATTTTGCCATCCTGATCATCATTTCCGTCACTGTTGCCCCGGGCGCTTCCGCCCTCACGTCCAATCTCTTGATAGAACTCACGGTCGTGGGATTTTGATGTTGCTTCCCCGCCTTTGCTGCCGATCTCCTGATAGAAATCCTTGTCATGGTTCTTCGAGGTTGCCTCTCCGCCCTTGCTGCCGATTTCTTGATAAAACTCATGATCATGATTCTTGGAGGTTGCTTCTCCACCCTTACGTCCTGCTTCTTCACGGCTCATTTTTCCGTTTTGGTTATTCTGTGCCATTTTGAATTCACTCCTTATCGGGTATTGAGTATAGTGTGCTACGCTTCTTAATTACCCTCTCATCTGGAAATAAAACAATTGATTTCTAAATGTGTCACTTTTATATATTTTATTTTGGATGTTCGTCTATGTAAAAAAAGAGCAGAGTTTGCACAGGACCCTCTGCTCTTTTTTCCTATTGGATTTTAAGTTTGCTGTCCTGTAC
The DNA here is from genome assembly GCF_002272715.1 of Paenibacillus sp. 7516. NCBI lineage: Bacteria > Bacillati > Bacillota > Bacilli > Caryophanales > Paenibacillaceae > Paenibacillus > Paenibacillus sp. 7516. The sequence continues at coordinate 31,998 of NZ_NPBI01000028.1, read as the reverse complement.
GACAGATAACCATTGACGTGCAATCAGTTCATGACCTGCCGCCGTTGGATGCACACCATCCCATAACCAATAGGATGCCTCTGCCTTTTCAGTCGCTTGATTGAGCACATCCTGCAATGGAACGAACACAGCATCGAACTCATCCGCGAGTTCCCGGACAAGGTGTTGATATTGGCCTATTTTCTCCTGCCATGCATCCCATTTGTCCACCGTAGCCCCGGTTTTCAGAATGAAGGGTTCCATCAACACGAGGCCCGTATTCGGGAGCACTTCCCGCGTTTCTTCAAGCAGATGACGATATGCCCGTCCAAGACGATCCGTCACCCCGCTCGGTTCATTATTCATTATTCGCCAGGCGTCATTCACACCGATCAGAATGCTGATCAGATCCGGCTTCAAACTAAAGGTATCTTCATTCCAGCGTGCATACAGATCGGATGCGCGATCCCCACTGACCCCCCTGTTGTAGAAGGTGGGCTGCTTCTCTGCCAGCTCCGCACCCAATCTGCTTGAGATCAGATAAGCGTAGCCATGTCCCAGAAAGTGATTCGGATCATCGTTCCGCGATCTTCCACCGTCTGTAATGGAGTCTCCCTGAAACAATATTACGGATGGACTTGTACTCATGATTTGAACCGTTCCTTCCTCTTATGCAAAATGGAAACCTTGATCCTACAGTCTCCATTTTATCCCTTTCCGGTTTAATAGAAAATAGCGTTTTCAAAAGTTCAACTAAACGCCCCTCTGGTCTTTTGCCACATATCCTCCGCCCTGATATTTAGTCTCATCCTGCTTATCCGGCGCACCTCTGCGCTTCGCTTCTTCCCACAGCTCGGCAGCATCGTCTTCAGGGCGGTATCCAATTTTTTCAGCCAAATAACCGATATCATAATAATTGTCGCTATTCGCGGAGGTTCCGTATAGATTAAGATACTTCATCCCGGAATCGGCTTCAATACAGCACACAGCCAGCTGCACCATATCCCTCGGGGATATCCAGATATGGGCAGAGCGCTCGGAATGCGGATAATCATCCCCGGAGAAGTTGCCGATCCGAATATTGAATGAAGACAGGTCATACTTGTCGACATAATATCGGCCAAGCAGTTCAATATAACATTTGCTGAGGCCATAGAAGCTGTCAGGGCGATAGGGGTCGTCCACGTCAATCTCTTCACCTGTACGGTAAAAGCCGGTTGCATGGTTAGAGCTTGCAAAAATGACACGCTGAACACCATTCATTCGTGCTGCTTCATATACATGGTAAGCTCCTGTTACGTTGATCGGCAGAACTTTGCCCAAGAAGTCCTCTTCATCCTTGGCCCAGGCAATATGGAGCACGGTATGCACTCCTTGCATCAGTTCTTGCAGTCTTTCTGCGTCCGTAACATCCATTGGGACAATGCCTGCTCCAGGATCAGCCTGAAGGTCAGCCGCAACAATATCATACTTGTCCATTTCCCTCAGACCGTCCAGCAGACTGCGACCGATTACGCCAGCAGCTCCTGTGATCAGTACCTTTTTCCTCGTATTACCCATTCACCTTCGCTCCCTTCATTCTTTACGGATACTTCAGTTCTACTACATAGGATCTATAGAACATTATTAACCGTTAGTCTGAAGGAATTACCTGTACCTCTTGAGTCCTCTACCCGAGCACATAACGCAAAATCATCATGGCTACAATGCCCACAAGAACCGTACCGAGAAGGCTTCGAGTCCAAATCGCTACCACGAAGGTAGGCAGGGCCGCCCACAGTGCAGCATTTTGGGTGAGCGGTACCAGCTGGTTGCCAGACATCAAGAGTTCCTGGCCAATCAGTGCTGCCATCACGGCTACAGGCACATATTCCAGCCAGCGAAGCAGCCATACCGGAATCTGTATTTTGCTAAACAGCATTAGGGGCAGCACCCGGGGAATAAAGGTCAACAAGGCGGACCCGATAATAATCCAAAATACATCCCATCTTACTTCCATCGTTCCATGACAACTCCCATCGTTGCTGCAATGACTGCAGCCACTATAATGCTCATGCTGCCCAAAGAGGCCATGCTCGCGAGTACCACACACACCACGGCGATAATGGCTACATTGATGTGCAGCTTTCTGTTTTTCCGATGGATTAACTGGAGCACGATTAGGCCGATAAACATCGCCGGCAGGGCAAAATCCAGTCCAAACTGCTCCGGATTCGTAATCCAGCGCCCGAAATAGGCTCCTGCCATGTTGGCTGCGAACCAATTCAGATAAGCTGTAATATTCAATCCATGCATCCACCGTTCACTTAATGTTTTGCGGCCAATCGCGCGAGTCATTGCCACGCCGAATGATTCATCCGTGAGCAGGGAGCCAATCCACATGTTTTTGAGTGGGGTCAGGTGCCTGAAATACGGCGATACGGCTGCACTGAGTAATAGATGTCGCAGATTGACAAAGAAAATCGTGAATATGATCGCTGCTGCTGATCCGTTCGATGCAAGCATGCCTGCGGCAATAAACTGCGCCGAACCTGCATATAAGATCAGACTCAGCAGGGCGATTTCCGCCATACTGAGTCCTGCTGTCATTTCAATGACGCCTGCTGCAAACCCAATACTCAGATAGCCAAGCAGAGTTGGAATGCAATCCTTTACCCCCTGCATAAACGTGGCATTATCCCGAGTCTCTAAGATGTCTTCTGGTGTTGTGACCATGGGCATTGATTTATCCAATTCTGCTGCAACTCCTTCTCATCCCCTCAGAGATGTAAATACGTTTCCTTTATAATAATCTAGAAATATACCACAAGTTGAGTTAATGAGGGAGAGACAGATTTCTTTTATATAGAACAGATGCAATAAAACTCTCATGTAAAAAGCCCACTACCTGTTAAGGTAATGGGCTTGGTAAGGGCGAAAACGAATGTGCTGCTGAATTACTCATACTCACCAGTGCCTTTTTTGTCCCCGTGATATCCTTGTTCGCCATATGGCTCAAGCTGATCCATCCAACGATTCAAACATTTGGCGAGTGCATCCTTCGTGTCGAAATAGGGGTTATCCTCTTTTTTCAATACTTCCAACACTTCAATGGTAAATGCATCATCACCGTATTCATTCCATTCCGCCTGCAGCTGCTTGTTCAGATGGCTGCCCATTTGCAGCATGAATTTCTGCCCGTTGATCGTTTTCAGATTCAATGTGCTATCCAGATAGACTTTACCGTTGCGTTCATTCCGAATCTGGTATATTCCGGCCTCCGTCTTGATTTCATTGGCCTGCTCCTGAAGCTCTTTGCGCCGATTCATTTCTTCATTCTCTCCTTTCCCGCTTCCCGTTTCCGTTTGTTTATTATTCTTCTTCTCTTCTTGCTCTGCCGAGAGATTTAACCAGTACTGACTTCCGTCCTCTTCACGATTCAGGAAACCGTAGTCGATCAGATATCTTCTCAGTTCCACGTAGTCCTCATAGATTTGTTTTAACACCTCGTTAACCTGTTTCTCGGTATAGTGGCGTTTTGGCTCGAACCGTTTGGCAATTTCAGTGAGAACGATATATTTATGCTTCTGCTGCATGTGAAAACTGGGCAGCGGACCATCCGTTCCTTCTGGAAAATACTTAGCCAGCACTTTTTCACGGTCCTGTTCCGAGATATCAAACTGTTTATAGTTGATCGTATGCACATGTCTTGTGACAGGCAATACGAGCTCGGCAGGAGCATAGTCATCTTTGCTTTTTAGCAGTTCCATCAATGCCAAAAAGATTTTGGCCTGCCGTTCTTTCTCCTTCAGCACAAACCGGTGATTCCGAATGGTGGACGCACTACCGATCCCAAGTGCCTTCTGCACTTCGGTATCCTTCTTCCCTTCATAAAACTGGCCAAGTAACCCCCGCTGCACGTCGGACAGGCCTGTTACACTTTTATCCAGCTCCAGCAAATATTCAAAAACAGATCCATGGGCCTTCTCGATATGAACACGCATATATCTCTCTGCCTCATAGAGAACACCTTCATCGGGATAGATAATCCCCGCTTCCGTTTTATAGCCACAGCAGATACATGTAAAGGTTGGCCCTTCCGCGAGATATCCCAACTTGATCTCTTCGAGCGTAGCCGTCTGCAATAATGGTTCCGATGATTTCATTGGACAAACTCCTCTTTATGCTTTTATTCAGATATCCCAATCACATTCGATATCAGTCAACAATTTGCTTTAAGTTTGTTTATTTATAGATATAATATAATTTTGTTTGGTTAAAGTCAATCATCATCTTCTGTATGCTCTCTTCTCATGCGTTAAGCTCTCCAGTGAAGTTACCAGGGCATACTTTTTCCAATAAAAAAAGACTACAGGGAATTGCCCCTGCAGTCTGGTTGTCATCGTCATGCTGACGCTGACACTCTACGGTATATCCCCTTTCTAACACAGAGGCACCGCTTAATTCGATTCAATCGTTTATAGCTTGAAACGTTCAATCATGCTCTGCAGATCTTCAGCCATTCGAGACAATGCGGCAGAGGAGGCAGCTACTTCTTCCATCGTGGCCAGCTGCTCCTGCGCTGCAGCAGAGCCATCCTCCGTACCGGATGCGATCTGATCAGACAAGACAATGGTATCATTGACAGCTTTGGTTACGTGATTCATTCCTCCATCAATCTGACGGGATGCGGCAGACACTTCTCCAGCTTGAGCAGCAACGAGCTGCACCGCATCTCGAATGGTACGGAACGCATCGCCCGCTTCGGTAATCAGCTCCGAACCTTTCACCATACCTTCACCTGTACGTGCAAAGGTGGACTGCACTGCGTACGTTTTCTCCTGCATTTCACGCATTAACTCATTAATTCGCTCAGCTGAACTTCCAGAATTGTGAGCCAAAGCTTTAACCTCATTGGCTACAACAGCAAATCCGCGTCCTTGCTCTCCAGCTCTGGCAGCCTCAATGCTCGCATTCAACGCGAGAATATTGGTCTGTTTTGCAATGGAGGTAATTTCGGTAACGATCTGAATAATCTCTTCATTTTTTGCCCGGAGATCCTCAATGACCGCTGCCATGGCTTCACTCTCTTCGTTGACCTGCTGAATATGAGCGACCGCCTCTTCCACGGTTACCATTCCGGCTTCGGACTTGTTCGAAGCTTCCCCTGCAATGCGGGCTGTCTCTTCAGCGCTGGAAGAGATTTCTTTGACCCCAATGGACATCTCTCCGACAAGCTGACCCGTTGCCGCAAGACTGTCATTTTGTTTGGTCGTTCCTTCTGCTGCATTCTGCATCAGCTCGGCGACCTGTTCTGTGGCTTTGGACGTCTGTTCCGAACTGGCCATCAATTCCTCGGAGGATGCCGCGAGCTGGCTCGACGTATCGTGCACCTCTCCAAGAACATTGCGCAGCGAAGAAGTCATGGAATCGAAACTGTCTCCAAGCTGTCCAAATTCATCCCGCCGCTTCAGCCCAACACGAACCGTAAGATCCCCGGCGCTGACCTTGGACGCGGCCTGGGTGAGCTGCTGCAATGGGCGAACTATGCCTCGGATGATGAAGATGAGCAGGATGATACCGATGACGAGCGAACTTCCCACAAGCGTAAAGGTTCGAATCATAATCGGTCTAACTGCTTCATCCGCTTCGGAAGGCAGCATCTCACCAACGATTTTCCACCCGGTTGCCGGGTTCGTAAAGTATACAGCTTCCACTTCTTGTCCTTCATACGTATACGTTACGGTTCCTTTGTCGCTCGTGTACATTTCATTAATGTAGTCTTGATCGGACTGCACACCCGATTCGATGTTGTAATGGAACAGGAACTTTCCGCCATTGTCCAACATGTACAGCTTTCCTTTTTCACCGATATGAATCTGGTCCACGTTTTCTTTCAAGTGGTTAAGACTTACATTGGCTCCAAATACACCTTTGCCATCAGCCAGCTTGGCAGCAGCTGTCACGACCCACTCTCCTGTTGTTGCGGACTGGAATGTATCCGAAATAATAGGTTCACTTGCTGCCATGCCCATCGTATACCAGCTGCGTTCCCGCGGATCATAGATCTGTTGTCCAGGATCAGGAGACTTCATCCAGCTTCCATCCTCTGCACCGATCGTCAGAACGCCCAGTTCTTTATGATTTTCAGACATGTAGTCCATTTGTTTTTGTAGTGCAGGCGATTTATTAATAACATCCTCAGAAGTAAAACCCGCAGCGAGCTGTGCAGCGTTATCCTTCTCCATGTTGAGCATCTGATCAATCTGTAAACTGAGCATCTCTGTTTTGGCCTGTGCAGAATGCAGGAGCTCCTCCCTGACCCGTTCTGCGGCTTTATCGTAAGATAACCAACCAACGGTGATGCTTGGCACCATCAAAAATAGAAGCAGCGCCGCGACCAGACGTTTTTTTACGGTTGGCGCAAACCATTGTTGAAACCTTTTCTTCATATGAACTATCCCCCATTATCATCTTCACCTTTCTTTTTATCGGACGAACATCCTGAAAACATTATGTATGAATACTAAATATCATCGAAATTCTATTATTTTTGTTAGGCTCTTCTATTCTCTTGTTCTCCATCCATTTTGACCCTCTCCGCGAGATCGTTTACAATATTTTAAGCTGGATATCCATGAAAAGTCTGGAAGGAGAGGATTCAAATCACACGTAGATCACCTCACGTGCATCAATCAGTTTCTAAGCCCTACTTATCCCTATTTCGTATTCTGCTCGCGTTCATTCTGGTTGCAGGGCCGGTGCTGGGACAATTCAGCACGTCCATATCGGCTGCCCAGAACACACAGGCAGTTCTTATTGAAGTGAATGGCAAACCACAATCCTGGAAGAATACACCACAGATCTATAGAGGATCAACGTACGTACCCCTCAGGGATGTCGTCCAGTCGGTGAAGGGTTCCTTGAAATGGGATAACCGAACCAAAACGGCTACCATCACTGTTGGAAGAGATACTTTGGTTCACCAGGCCGGCAGCGACTCGATCAAGGTCAACCATGTCCGCCTGGATGCAGGCGTGAAATCCCGTACGGTTAACGGTACGCTTATGGTACCTGTCCGTCCTACGGCGAATGCCCTGAAGGCCGATATCAAAGTCGGCCGCACCTCATCGGGTCAGATGAGCGTGAGCATCCAAACGGACAAAGTCAGTTTGCTGGACAAGGAAGTGACCAGCGTGGATGATTATTTGCGTGAAATCCAATTCCCTGGCATGGCCCTAATTGCCCGCAATGGTGAAGTATTGCTTCGTCAAGGATACGGACTGGCCGATGAGAAAACGCTGAACCGCCCGGACCAGAAGACAAGAATTGCTTCACTGAGCAAATCCTTCACGGCAGCTTCCATTCTCAGCCTCGCGGAAGATGGCAAGCTGAATGTAGAAGATCCCATCTCCAAATACATCTCTGGTATTCCGAAGGGTGACGAGATAACTCTGCATATGCTGTTATCTCAAACTTCCGGGCTTCCGTCTGCATTTGGCCGGGGTGAAGGCACCTCACTGGAAGAAACGGTAGAGGAGATCCGGCACAAAACGCTGAAGTTCGAACCGGGCACTGCCTATCTCTACAGCAATAGCGGGTATGTTCTGCTCGCCTATGTCATTGAACAGGTATCCGGCATGAGTTATGCCGACTATGTTCAACAAACGATTTTGAAGCCGCTCGGCATGAAAAACTCGGGTGAGGCATCACGCAAGGTCAAAACTATTAGTGGTTTCGTCGCAGAAAATAACAAGTGGGTGCCTGCTCCTTATTACGTGTCACAATCGGGATCAGGGACGATCTATTCGACGGTTGATGATATGCTCAAATGGGACCGCGCACTGTACACCGATCAGATCCTGAGTCAGGAGACAATTGAACAGATGTACAAGCCCTATTCGGACAAAAATTACGGCTACGCCTGGATTCTCAAGGAGAACGGCGATAATCGTACAGTCTTCCATAATGGCAGCGGAGGCGGTTTTGCGACAGCCTTCTCTCGTAATCTATCAGACGACGTAACGATTATTCTGCTTGGTAATCATGCGGGTATGGATATGACCTCTCTGATGGATGAAGTAGAAGCGCGCACAGCCAAAGCATTAAAATTGCAATAATTGGTTTATACGCAACGAAAGAGACGACCCTCCTTAGGGTCGTCTCTTTCGTTTAGGTAATGCCATGTTACCGTTGGGAGATTAACTCCTCTATTATATGAAGTGCATATGAAGTGCATTTGATGAACAGCTGATATAGATGTTATATCAGACACACGGGAAGCTTTCCGGTAAAAGGGATATGCCCCATCATTGCTCTGGCGGTACTATCCATGGCAAGCGGACGGCTCTCGTAAGCCGCTACATAGACTTTCACGTCCGGAAGAGCCAGCAGATCATAGGGACTCCGCAGCGCTACAACAGCCAGCGGTTTACCCAGCTGCTGAAGCCAGCCGATTAGCCGGCATTGCGGGTCACCTGAAGGACTGCTCGCATTATAGGTACCCACCACGATCTGGCTGATGCTCTCCTCTTCCGCAGCCTGAAGCAGGCGGGCAGATGAAAGCGCAACGTCCTCCGGGGTTACGGTTAAGTCGATCACATCAAGTCCATGTCTCGCCAATGCAGAACCAAGCGTAACTGCTTGGCTAAGCTGCTCGTCGGCGATGGTTGTCACCGATGCAGCAATAGTAATCACCAGTGTTCGTTCCGGCTTCAGCGGAAGCATATCCAGCTGGTCTCGCACCAGCGTGATGCTCCTCTCGCTAATATGCCTCGCCACCTCTTGATGCTGCAGACTGTTGCGCTCCAGCTGCTCATTTGATGATGTCTGATCATTCCGTACCTTGGATAATGAACGTTCAGACCGGTCACTAACCACTTCATCATCTGTGTGCATGTTTATCTCCAACAGTCCATGCTTCTCCTTGTACATCAGCAGGCGGGCAACCGATTCATCAATGCGTTTTTCGCTGATCCGTCCATTCTTCACACCTGCTTCCAATGCTTCGAAGGCTTCCACCTGAAGCTTGGCTGTGTGGCTGATAAGTACAAGATCGGCTCCTGCTTCAACAGCCATCACCGCAGCTTCAACCGTACCATAATGAACAGCGATGGCATTCATCTCCATGCAATCTGTTATAATGATTCCCTCATATCCAAGCTCCTGCCGCAGTAGCCCACTTAGTACAGTATGCGACAGCGTCACTGGAAGCCGCTCTGGTTCCAGTGCCGGAAAATAAATATGGGCGGACATTATGGCATCCACTCCTTCTGCTATGGCAGCACGGAAGGGGACGAGCTCCACCCGTTCCACCCGCTCTCTGTCGTGCATGATTACGGGAAGATCCAGATGAGAGTCCGTATCTGTATCTCCATGACCGGGGAAATGTTTCGCCGTCGCAGCAATACCTGCCCCCTGAAGCCCCGCGATGGTCTTCACACCGTAGTCTGCGACGGATTCAGGTGATTCACCAAACGACCGGACTCCTATAACCGGATTCGCCGCATTATTGTTAATATCGAGGACCGGAGCAAAATTCATGTTGATCCCCATCGATTTCAACTCCAGCCCGCTAATATATGCTGCTTCATACGCCTTTTCGTTGGAACCCGCGGCGGCTATGGCCATCTGTCCCGGCATCAGAGTAATCCCGTTCGTGATCCGCGCTACCATGCCCCCCTCTTGATCGATGGATATCCAGAGCGGGAGTTGACCGCTTTTAGCTGCAATCTCCTGTAACCCAGCTGATAACCGCTCTACCTGCTCTGGCGACTCGATATTACGTGCAAAATAAATTACGCCTCCAATCGGATACGTACGAAGCAGGCGTTCAACATCTCCAGCTGCTTCGGTACCATGGAAACCGCACAGCAGCATCTGTCCAATTTTTTCACGCAAAGTCATTCTTGCCAGCTTATGTTGGTACTGCTCCAGTAGCCCCGTCATTCCGCGCCTCCTCACGACGAATATCATCCCTCATTAGGCATCGCATCAATGCACTCTCATGGATACAACAAAAACGGCTTGCGCCGCTCTCCCCATTCCTTCGCCTGCGCATTCCATGTTTCAACCATATCGAATAATTTCTCTTGGATATGTATCCCTTCCCTGACTTCCTTGCCTCCTGTCAACAAATCAATAAAATACCTCGAACCAGACCGCGGCGGCTCCAACCAGTGGAATTCTTCGGAATGGAGCGAAGCCAGTTCATGCAGTAGAACGAGTCCTGTTTCCACAGCCCGGAACTCGCTGCTATCCGTAATAAAGATCCGAATGCCTCCGCATAACTCACCTGCATGCTTGGAGAACGTCGGAGCCATGTACACAGGATGCACATGCACCCCCTTCAACCCGTAACTCCGAAATCGTGCAGCCAGCTGATGCCCATCGATCCACGGTGCTCCAATCCACTCAAACGGGATTGTCGTTCCCCTCCCCTCCGACACATTGGTACCTTCAAACAGGCAAGTACCCGGATATACCTGTACCGTATGTAAGGTAGGTACGTTTGGCGATGGGAGCATCCAGGGCAGTCCCGTATCCGTAAAAAGAAAGTTTCTCTTCCACCCGTCCATCGTGACGACGTCAAGTTCACATGGGACATCGGCCTGGCTGTTCACCATTAGGGCCAGCTCTCCGACCGTTAATCCAGTGCGGATCGGAATACGCCAGGCACCGACAAGTGATTCGTATCCCTCACTCAGCACCCCGCCTTCCACTGCCTCCCCGCCAAGCGGATTGGGGCGATCCAGCACCAACAAGCGTTTGCCTGCTTCAGCACAGGCTTCCATCATTTGAAATAAGGTTGAGGCGTATGTGTAGTAGCGAACGCCTATATCCTGAATGTCGAACAGCACGGTATCCACTCCGGCGAGCATGGATGGGGTCGGTTTCTTGTGTTCTCCATAGAGACTGAGCACAGGGATCCCCTGGCGCGGATGCACCGTATCCCCGAATCGGACTCCGGCCTGGAGCTCACCGTCCAATCCATGTTCACAGGCATATAATGCCGTCAGCTCCACATCTGACAATCCGGCGCACACCTCCACAGAAGAGACAAAATCAGACGTAATGCCGGTTGGATTCGTTATCAGACCAATGCGGGAACCCCCCAGCAACCACGGGTGGGACTCCCCCTCGAACAATCGGTCAAGTCCAGTTCTTACAATAGGCCCTCTGCTCATCCCGCATTCTCCTGACTCATCCACCCCGCATGTTGATGATCATTGCCAGCAGATATGTTGGATTGCTCTTGAGGCTCAAGTACATTTTGCGCAACCTTATGCTGATAGATGGCGAACATGCCTGCGAATAACGCTCCGAAACCAACCACAGTTAGACCGAGTAATGCCGTCAGACATAAAGCTTGAAAACAAGCTCCCATCGTATACCCTGGATGGCGAAAGAACAGCTTCACACTCTCCCCCATCGCCTGGATGATTCCCATATTCTTTTGCAATACAAGCTGCCAGGTATAGAACTGTGACATCAGGGCCATGAGTACGAAGAACGTTTGGAATACACTCACAGCTGTCCCCAGCATGCCGCCCTGTTCGCCGTAATACCACCAGGTTGACCACAGGATGAAGCCCAGCACAGCAATGAGGATACCTACTGCACCACCAGGTACAATTCCCTTCAAGGTGCCTGCCCACAGATCCCGGGGTCCATTACGGCGTTCCTTCCGTTCCAGCCTGTGATGTATGGTGTAGCAAACACCGAACACAATGGGCATATAGATTACAGCGAGCAGCATGATCGCGATCGGCAGCGGAGCCAGCATCAGAATGGGAACCAGAACCAACGAGCTGGCTGCACTGAACAAGGCTACAAGAATAATGTCGCGGTAGATCTCCACCCCGGATCTGACCAGCACCTCACTTAATTTGCGCATCCCGCATCTCCCCTTTCTTACCGTTCCTTCTAATGGTGCTTACTTGGCTACTCCCGGCCGATGGCCAGCTCGGTCTCCGGATCGAAAAAATGTGCTTTTCGCAAGTCCAGCACGAAGTTTTTATCCATGCCGACGTACGCATGCGTCTCCGGATGTACTTTGGCCGTTACCGTACGGGCACCAAGGTGAAAGTACACCAGATTTTCCGAGCCCAGATGCTCCACAACCTGAACACGAGCCTGCAGCATATGGTCTGTTGGAATATTAGGTGCGACATCATCTCCAAAGATATGCTCTGGACGCAAACCAAGAATCACTCGTCTGCCCTGATGGCTCTTCAGACGGACGAGCACATCCTCCGGCAAGGTGAAGGATGCGCCTTCCACAGCAACCTGATCTCCTTCAATCCGTGCATCAATGAAGTTCATGGCAGGGGATCCAATGAATCCGGCAACGAACATGTTGCGAGGACTCGCATACAGCTCTTTCGGCGAGGCCACCTGCTGAATGTCGCCATGATTCATGACCACGATTCGTTCTCCGAGTGTCATGGCTTCCACCTGATCATGCGTGACATACACAATGGTAGCACCAAGCCGCTTGTGCAGCTCACCCAGTTCTACACGCATTTGCACACGCAGCTTGGCATCCAGATTGGACAGAGGTTCATCGAACAGGAATACCTGGGGATCACGAACAATCGCCCGGCCCACCGCTACCCGCTGACGTTGACCACCAGACAATTCACGCGGCTTGCGCTCCAGCATTGCCTCAAGCCCAAGAATGGAGGCAGCATTCTGCACCTGCTCATCAATATAGGATTTTGGCTTTTTGAGATTTTTCAGGCCAAAGGACAAATTCTCCCGAATGGTCATGTGAGGGTAGAGTGCATAATCCTGAAATACCATTGCAATATCCCGGTCCTTCGGATGCAGGTCGTTAACGACCCGATCGCCGATGACAATATCCCCGCTCGTTTGCTTCTCCAGACCGGCGATCATTCGCAGTGATGTTGTTTTTCCACAACCCGAAGGACCAACAAACACGACGAATTCCTTATCTTCTATAACAAAGTCCGAGCCGGCCACAGCCGTGAACGTTCCTTTATGATCGTCTTTGAATTCTTTGCGCACTTGGCGAAACTCCACGCGTGCCATAGGTAGATCCCCCTTTACGTTGTCGCTTGTCTGAAGGCTAGTTAGCCTAACCTTTAACTGCACCAATGGTAATTCCCTGAAGGAAGTAACGCTGCAATGAGAAGAACAAAATAATCATGGGCAGAGCACCAATGGTTGCCCCGGCCATCATGGCACCGAAGTCGGTTGATTCGGCAAATACGAACGAAGCCAGCCCCACCTGAATGGTTCTCATTTCATTGGAATTGGTAATTAAGAAGGGCCAGAAAAATTCATTCCATGAAGCCACAAAGGTGAAGATGGCAAGCACGGCAATTCCTGGCTTCGCCATAGGCAGAATCACTTTCCAGAAGATGCCGAACTCACTGCATGCATCAATGCGTGCCGCATGAATCAGCGATGTCGGCAGTGTCGACATGAACTGTTTCATCAAGAAAATGTTGCCCACACTGACCGCCGCTGGCAGAATGATCGCTGTATACGTGTCCCCCAGGTCAAACACGTTGACCATCAGGATGTACAGAGGAATCAGCGTCACCTGAGCCGGAATCATCATCGTGCCAAGCAAAACCCAGAATACGGCCTGGCTGCCGGGAAATTTCAGCTTGGCAAATGCATATCCCGCGAGGGATGCAAAAAACACATTCGTCACGGTCAGAATGATCGAGATCAATAATGAGTTATAGAGCCAGCGCCACGCATCGGTTTTGGCAAAAAAACGTTCATACGGTGACAGCGACAGCTGCTCCGGAATCATCTGCGGTTTGAAAGAGGCAGACATCGTAGTGTCCTGTACCGAACCGACGAGCATCCAGTACATCGGAATAATGGTCACCAGTGCCCAAACGGCCAGCAGAATGGAGGCTACGACAAGCAGCGTCCTTTTCTGAGTTGATTTCATGAATTTGTTCACCCCCGGATGCTAGATCCAAAATATCAAAATGCCTAATATTCAATATCGCTTGAGAAATACTTGAACTGGATAACGGAGATGACAATGATAATGATTGCAAGCACGAAGGACTGCGCTGATGCCAATCCGAACTCATAGAACTTAAACGCCGTTTCGTAGATCAGATAGGCGATTGTTGTTGTTGCGAAGTTGGGTCCGCCCTGTGTCATCAAGTATACGGAGATAAATACCTGAAACGATGTAATTACACCCGTAACCAGCAGATACAACGTGGTTGGCTTAAGGAGCGGCCAGGTTATTTTGCTAAACTGGGTCCATCCACTGGCATGGTCAATGTCCGCTGCTTCATACAGCGATTTCGGAATGCCTCCCATGGCTGCGAGATACAAAATAATGCCTGCACCATGCGATCCGAGCCAGTTCATCAGGATGAGCGAAAACAGTGCCGTTCCCGACTGCCCCAGCCAGATCACCGGATCAAGTCCGAACAGGCCAAGGAAGCGATTCAAGAGTCCCGAGTCGGTCGGATCAAAGATCGCCAGCCACACAATGGAGATGGTTACTCCGGATGCCACCGCAGGCAGATACAAGGTAGCTTTGAAGAAGGTCTGCCACTTGCTTTTCATCTGGAAGATGAAATAAGACAGGACAAATGTAATGAGAATATTGACTGGAACCGTACCCACAGTGAAGATGATTGTATTTTTAATCGACTTCCAGAACGTTTCATCCTTGATCAGACGCTCGTAATTATCCATTCCAACCCAGGTTGAATTCATAATGTTATATTTCTGGAAGCTCATCACAAGAGCAGTCAGAACCGGATAGAGGGTGAAGATGAGAAACAGCAGGACAGGCGCCAGGATAAATAAATACGCCCACCCATAGTCTCGCCAAAGCCGGGCAACCCGGGAAGTCCGGGGTGCGGACGACTTTGGCGCAAGGGCGGTCTGCATGGCAAATCCTCCTCTCCTAATCGTTGTGGTCTTACATATGCGCTATGTTTTTCTTTTATTGTCCAAACATCTGCTGGCCTTTGCTCTTGAAGTCTTCTGCAATCTGCTCCGGCGTTTTCTCTCCCGAGAACAGGGCCTGAATATTCGGTTTTACAACCTGCTCCTTGAATTGCTTTTGCTGTGAAGCCTTATCAATGTCCAGCTCCAGCACAACAGGCATTGCAATATTCTCAGCCATTACTTGGGCAGCCTCCAGATTATCCGGTTTGCCCAATTCTTTGCCTGCGAACAGATCAACTTGAGATTGTCTCACAAAAGGGAGTGCGAGTTCGTTGGCAGAGTTCCCCGCTTTTGCACCGCTTAACGCCTCCATAACCAGGAACGTATTCTTGGCATGCTGTTCACCTTTGTCCTTCTTCTGCTTGAAGGCTACGTACCCTTCACCGCCCATTGTGGTTGCCGCCTGCTGATTGTCATTATGCGGAACAGGCAGCAGGACAAAGTCGATTTTCTCTCCCTGCACTTTGCCATCATCAATGTCCTTGTTGCGGTTCTGGATCATCACATCGTAATAAGGAATGGCCTTGGAGATCATGGCTGTCTCTCCTGCATAGAACATATCCGTCCGTTTCGCCGGGGCAATGGCTGCTGTCTCCTTCGGCATGTAACCTTGGTCCATCAGATTTTTGATGAAAGAGAGCGTGTCTAGAATCCGCCCATCATTCCATTGGAACGCACCCTCTTGGTCCAGAACGTCGATCATGCCGTTATTCCGGGAGAGCATTTCAATGAAATCAAGGGAAGTGCCGTCAGTAACGAGCGCATACTGCTTAGCTCCGCTATCCAGCGTTTTGGTGAGCTTGGAGGCTGCTTCATTGAATTCCGACCAGGTCCAGCCATTTTGCTGAATGGACTTCCAGTCGATGCCGGCCTCCTCCAGAATACGTTTGTTCCCGCCCCAAGCCCATTGAAATTGATATAGCGGCAGGCCGTACTGTTTACCTTGAATCTGCCCTAACTCCAGCGTACCAGGCAGGTAGTCGTCCTTGATCTCGGGAGTCAGATAACTATCCAGTTCAAGCGCAAGTCCCGTATTTACATACGTTCCATCCACACTGTGAAAGTACAGATCCGGCGGATTCCCCGCATTTAGCGCCACATCGAACTTTTTGGGTCCTTCCGCCCAGGAGAGCATCTCCGTCTTCACGGTAATGTTCGGGTGTTCTTTATTGAAGTCGGCAAGCAGTTCTTTCAATTCGTCTTCATAAGTACCATGCACCGGGTAGGTCCATACCGTCACGGTGTCATCCGCATTGGGGTCTTCCGAAGCAGCCCCACCGCTATTTCCGCAGGCTGTAATCCAGACCATCATTAGTACCATTGCCAAAACCAGACCCTTTTTCTTCATCCCTTCATCTCCTTCGCGAGTCGTTTCCCAATCATTTCTTTGCCATACTCGATGCCCCTTTGAAATCTTTGAACATAAAAATGATGAACCACCCCGTAAGTGTGGCAGTAAGGAACAGCACCTCCCCGTCCATTGACCTGCGATTATGCAGAGTTCAACTAAATGCAATATTAACGTCAACTTACATGACATTAACAGTATTAATTCCTTCCAAAATTGTAGATTGAGTTCATTATATGAGCTATGAAATAAAAATTCAATATTATTTTTCAACATAAAATTTAATTTTACTTTTTCGTTTTATGCTCTTATACTATGTAAAAAGAAAACCTACGCAAGCGAGGTGAGCCAAGTTGCGAGTATATGCAGGCATTGATGGAGGCGGTACCAATACTGATGCAGCAATCATTTCTGAATCTGGTGAACTTCTTGCCCGGTTCAGCGGCGGACCTACCAATCCTCACAGCGTACCGCCCGATCAAGCCATTTCAGAACTGCGGCGGGTATTGGATGGGCTGTTTAACCTAAGAACTGATTTGTCGACAAATTGTGAAGGTATATGTCTTGGGATGTCAGGTGTAGACAGCATGCAGGAGAGACAGATGATTGCTGAAGCCGTAACAGACTATACCAAGAACAGTCTTCATCAGAGTGTGAACGCTTGTCCCGTTTGGATTGTATCTGAGGGGGAAATCGCCCTTATGGCCGTACTTGGGCATACTCAGGGAGTCTTATGTATATCAGGTACAGGATCTATTGTTTACGGATTTACACCGGAAGGTGAACGATACCGTGCTGGGGGTTGGGGCCACCTGCTTGGGGATGAAGGCAGCGGCTATCGCATCGGGCAGCGGGCGCTTCAGGCTGTTATGCAAAGCCATGATGGCATTCTCCCCCCAACCAAACTAACCCCACTCATTTTGCAAGAGCTGAGCCTGCATTCTCCCATTGAACTGAAGAAGAAGGTATATCAATCCGATTGGGGTAAGTCCGATACGGCATCCCTAGCCCGTCTTGCCGTTGCAGCTGGGGAACATGGCGATGAAGTTGCCAGGGCATTCATTACCGAAGAAGCAGGGCAGTTGGCGAATACAGCCAAGGCTCTGATTGCCCGTCATATCACATTTAAATCTGCTCAGGTCGTCCTGTCAGGGTCTCTGTTCCGTCACTCTGCCTTATTCCGAAGCGAATTTATACACAAACTATCGGCAACCTACGGTGAGCTCCGCTTTGTCCAGCAGGATAATGCCCCGCCTCCGGCGGTTGGTGCGGCACAGCTGGCCAAAATGCGATGTTCCCTTCATGGATCACTATGAAAGAGATAAGGAGGCCATACTGATGAACCATATGCTTAACTCATTGCTAACGGAACAGCCTAATCCGCAGACGGATCATATAGATGAGCTGCCCTCGGCAGAGATTATGGAATTGATAAATAGGGAAGATCAACGCATTGCCGAATTGATCCAACCGCTCATCCCCGTGATTGCACGGGCGGCAGATCGAATTGTGGAAGCCTTTCAGTCGGGAGGAAGACTGTTCTATGTCGGTGCAGGAACCAGTGGCAGATTGGGGATACTTGACGCTTCGGAATGTCCACCGACTTACGGAACACCACCTTCCATGGTACAGGGCATCATTGCAGGGGGCTTTCAGGCCGTGAAGGATCCTGTGGAAGGAGCTGAGGACAGTGAATCCCAAGGCGCCTCTGATCTGAGCGAGCATGGTCTGAATAAGAATGATGTTGTGGTTGGCATTGCTGCCAGCGGACGAACCCCCTATGTCATCGGAGCAATGAGGTATGCAAGGGAAAAAGGAGCTGGTGTCATCAGCCTGAGCAATAATGCCGGTACACCAATGACCCTCCTGGCTGATGTGAGCATTGAAGCGGTCATGGGCCCCGAGGTTGTGATGGGGTCGACTCGGATGAAGGCAGGCAGTGCACAGAAAATGATACTGAATATGCTGACGACTACAGCAATGATCAGACTGGGCAAGGTTTACCGGAACTTCATGGTCGACCTGAACCCCTCCAACGAGAAGCTTGTCCATCGGGCCAAGCGAATGATACAGCTTGCCACCGGTGCGAGTGAATCCGATATCGAAAAGACCTTCACTGCCGCAGGAGGACATGTAAAAACAGCAATCGTCATGCTGATGGCAGACGTGAATGTGCTCGAAGCGCGGCGCAGGCTGGATCTGGCTGACGGCTTCGTTCGCACAGCCATTGCAGGGCCGTCCTGATCGAATTTAAAGAGTATGCATTAGCTCATATTTTTATGGGAGCCTGATATTGATCTTGGCTCCTTTTCACTTATTTTTCACGCTCGATCAGCATCAGCATGGGTCCCATGAAAAAATCCCTTCTGTTATATACAGTAAGGGATTTTTTCGTTTCATCATTTATGTTCCAATATAGCCTGACGGCTCTTCTCCAGATACTCAACAGACTGGTTATAATCCCGGCTGGCAATGGCCAGGTAGAGAATATCAATTACATTCAGCTGCGCAATTCGCGAAGATGTTGCTCCACTTCGGATATCGCTTTCAGTGGACGTAATCTTTAAGGGTACATTCGCCAGACTACTGAGCGTATTACTGCCCCATTTGGTAATGCTGATTGTTGCTGCTCCGCCGTCGAGAGCATGCTTCAGACACGAAATGACATTTGAGGTTTCCCCCGAGTAGGAGATACATACAACGGCATCATCTTCACGAAGTGTAGTGGAAGAGGAAATTTGCATGTGCGGATCCGCAAACGAAAAGCTTGTGCGATTGATTCGCATGAACTTGTAGTGTGCATCCAGCGCAATCAGGTTTGAGGCCCCTACGCCATAGAAAAAAATCCGCTTTGCCCGGTGCAGTGCATCAACAGCCTGCTCAACCAGTCGTGGGTCCAATATATGGACCGTGTCCTTCACCGATTGGATATTGTTTGCGGATACATGCTGAATGATGCTCTCCATCGAGTCCTGAGGACGAATCTCCGTATAGTGATATTGCTCACCCGTTTGCAAATCGCCAGCAATCTTCAGCTTCAGCTCCTGAAATCCGGATACTCCCAATGATTTGCACAAACGGATAATGGCAGCCGGGCTGCCACCGCTCCGTTCGGACAGCTGTGCCACGGAAGACTGGACCGTCTCTTGGGGATGATCGAGAATATAGGCCCCGATCTTCCGTTCCGACGGGGTCAGGTCATCCATTAATGCGCGTAAACGTACGAGTCCACCTTTCATGCCTTCCATTCGTTCCACCTTTCCGTACTGTGTTCATGTACAAGCATTTTATCCTATAATTTCACTCGAGTCTAATCCGTAAACTCTCTTCAGCCATTCTGCTGCCAGACCGTAACCACGTATCTACAATGTAAGTGTACCCGAGATGACAGCATGCCTGGCCCCAGTAACCTCCGGGAGCGTATTTGTTCTACCCATTAATGCTTCATGACCCAGGAGTGCAAAACCAATAGCTTCGCGGGCATCGTCTGGTATGCCATAATCTGTGGTCCGCTCCATTCGGATACCTTTCGGAAGTCTCCCTTGAATCATTTTCATTAATGTGTCATTCGAAGTTCCCCCGCCGCAAGCCAGCATGGCTGAGATCGGTACATTCGGCAGCACAAAGTCCTCTACAGCCCGCACAATGGTCTCTGCTGTCAAGCAAGTGGCCGTAGCCAAAGTATCTTCCAGGGATAAGGAACGCGCAGCTGACAGGTCCATCAAACGCTCTGCATAAGCAGCTCCGTAAACCTCCCGCCCAGTGCTTTTGGGAGGCAGTCTTCTGAAATAATCGTCGTCCAGACACAGCTCCACCAGATCCTGATCAGGTGTCCCCTTGGCGGCAATGCTTCCATTTGGGTCGTAATGCTGTCTGCCGTTTGTTTTCTGTCGCACAATGGCATCCATCACCATGTTTCCCGGTCCTGTATCAAACGCAGAGATGCCTACTTGAGATGAAGCGGCTGGAAGCACGGTCACATTGCCAATACCGCCGATATTCTGTACCAGTCGCCCCTCTGTCGTGCTGCGAAACATAAGAGCATCCGCATACGGTGTAAGCGGTGCTCCCTCCCCGCCAGCAGCTACATCTCTTGCACGCAGGTTACTGATCACCGGCAGTCCGGTCCGTTCCCGCACGACGGCCCCTTCACCGATCTGCAATGTGGATGCCACCTGAAGACTCCCCTCCGGTCCGGGAAACGCTGACGGGACTGGGGAGTGCCACACCGTTTGTCCGTGCATACTGATCGCATCCACTTGTCCAGGCGAGAGGCCTGCCGAACGAATCAGCTTCATGACACTATGTGCGTACCACTCTGATACGCCGAAGTGTGCTGTCGTCAGGTCATCCACCCTCGCTGTTTCTGGAGAACACAATCGAATCAATACGTTCCTCAGCTCATTTGAATATGGAACACAGATGAAATCCATCAGGCTGATATTGGCTAATGCCCCGCTGGCATCCGTCTGAATGTGTACCAGAGCTGCATCTGTCCCATCAAGGGATGTTCCGGACATCAGCCCTATGACATAATGATCTTGCTTCAAGCGATACTGTTTCCACATTGGATAGCTGCCTGTATCCATGTTCTCCTACCTCCTTCCAAACTCAATGTCCACGAATCCTGCCATAATTTCACCCAGTATATGATATAAAATTTTACAAGTCAATTGTATTATGAAATTTAATTACACTCATCCATTTAACATGTGTAATTCCTTTTAAAACCAGTGTAAATCAGTACAATTTCTCCATACATAAATTAAATAAATCAATAAAAGAAACATTTTTACAATTTTGTTGTTTATATATTGTAGTAAAATTATGGGAGATGAATTGTTTTTTACCGATGGAAACTCTGAATTTCCATGTCGGTGAGTTACAAGCTCTAAAAATGTTGAGGTGTATTCATGAAGAAAATAATTGTACTTATGTTTCTGAGCCTGTTCTTCCTTTTTCTGTTTCCCATTCAGGGAAATGCCGCTGCAAACACGTCTAAAATCTTCTTGAATGGAGAGCAATTGTCTCTTCCGAATGACGTTCAGGTGACCATCGTCAATAAAAATGTCATGATCCCGATCCGAGTCGTTGCAGAAAATTTGAAGTTTGATGTCGACTGGAATCAACAAGCCCGTCAGGTGAAGATAAAACAAAATGAAAAGGTAATATCTCTCACCGTTGATCAGAAGCAAGCCATGGTTGCTGACAAACAGGTTACCCTGAATACGGCTCCACAAATTTTAAACAAAACATTGGTGGTACCCATTCGTTTTGTCAGTGAACAGATGGGGCTTAGCGTAAAGTGGAACAACCAGGAGAAGATCGTATACTTAACTGGCAGCAATAATGAATCCAACGAAGCATCTGGAGATGATTCAGGAAGTAGCGACACCACGTCGTTAACCCATGTAACAGATATTGTTTTTGCCGATAATCAGCTTGTCGTGTCCATGGATGGGGAACAAGTGCAGCCTGTCATATCCACCTTGAAGAACCCGGATCGACTGGTTGTGGATCTGCCTGGAACGGTCTTTGGTGACTTGGCACAGCCGCTTGATCAGGGGGTTAACGGAAAGCTGGATGTAACCGGATATCCCCATGTATCGGAAGTGAGATATTCCCTATTTAAACGAGATCCCGGGCAAGTTCGGATTGTGGTTGAATTAAACAATGTGAAGGACGTGCAGTTCGATCAAAACGTGATTGCCGACAAGCTGCTGATCAATCTCAACGTTTCGGGGGACAGCGTAACGCCCGGGCCAGTGACTCCCGTCATCGATACAGGACGCAAGGTCGTTGTGATTGATCCAGGTCACGGAGGCAGTGACCCAGGGACCATAAGTATCACCAATAAACCGGAGAAGGAATACGTTCTGGCATTGGGTCTAAAAGTACAAGCTCTTCTGCTCAATGAGCCGGACATTGATCTGGTCATGACACGTGACAGCGATATCTATCCCACACGTTCCGAGCGCGTTCAACTGGCGAATGAGTTAAATGCGGATGTCTTTGTCTCTATACACGGTAACAGTGCAACATCCTCACCTCAGGCATCAGGTACAGAAACCTTTTATTATCAGCGCAGCAGCAGCAAAGACCTGGCCAATATCATTCATGAACGCTTGGTGAAGGCTCTTGGATTCAAGGATAGGGGTGTCAAGAATGGCAGCTTGCAGGTGATACGGGAAACCACCATGCCTGCTGTGCTCCTGGAAATTGGTTTCCTGAGCAATGCTGCTGAAGAGAAGGCCATGTCGTCCGAAGAAGTTCAGGCGAAAGCTGCACAAGCAATAGTTGATGGAATCAAGGAATATCTAGGGATATAAAATAAAACGTTATACCAAACGGAGGATGTGATTTGTTGAAACGAAAGATGGGATACGGACTACTATTCTTGTTCATTCTTATCATTGCTGCAGGGTGTGCACAGAAGCCAGTGAGTGAATCCGGAACGAATGAACCCAACCATTCCGGAAGCGTACAGCCTTCCAACAATGGTGGGACTCAGGTTGAGCCGAATAAGGAAGAGAAGCAGACTGTTGAAGTATACTTTGCCGATACACAGGTGCTGGAACTGGAAAAAAGAGAAGTTGAGCTGGAGTTTGTAGAGAACGACGAAAAATACAAAAAAACATTTGAAGCCTTACAAAAAAGTGACGATACTGAACTGGTCTCTCTATGGGAAAAGGTTGAACTGCTCTCTGTCCAATCTGCCGAGGATACATTGACTTTGGATGTGCATATCCCCGATGAAGCCAAGCTTGGCACCAGTGGAGAATTACTGGCCTTGGAAGCTTTAACCACAACGATGTTTCAGTTTGATGAAATAAATCAATTGGAAGTGCTTGTAGATGGAGAAGCACTGGATAGCCTGATGGGTCATTCAGAGCTTGAGCACCCCATTCAACGTGAACCCTAGTCCTCAAATAATAAAATGGAAAGAACGTCCCCAAGGACGCTCTCAACTGATGCTTTATGGCATTATGATGCAGTGATCTCATTCTAATTTCATGTTTAGACATAGAGCTCATCCCCGGGAGACAATGAATGTACCTCTGCTTCCGGTGATGGGCTATTTTTGAGCAAGCCCTCTCTCAATCTGTCCGTCCCGGCCTTATCTGCATGCACAAGCACGCTATGCCGTGCAGGCACACGCTGCAGCATTCTCTCGACATCCAGCCAGCCTTGATGCACTTTATACCGGATTTTCTTCACCTCACAGACTCCATGCTCCGCCGGATTCTGTGCTAGCTGCTCTGCAAAAGTGCCCACAGCCGCATGCCCGGTGAGCAGGATCAGGTTCTCACCACTCGCTGCCAGCTGGCTATAGTACCAACGGGCCAGCGAAGATTGCATCATGCCGTCGGGAATAAACCATAGGGAAGCACCATATTGATTCAGCAGTCGCTCCCGATCCTCCTGACTTTTGGGCAGATGCCAGGATTGTCCCTTTAAAAATCGTTCAATGGCACCCGTTAACGGACCCTCAAAATGTGTTCCCTGTTCTCTCAGCCAGTATGGGGCACGCAGCAGCTGCTTCATGCCATCTAGTAGCCCCTGCTCGGCGATCATCGGAACGCCAGGGAACTGCTGATGTGCCCACAGTATGATCTCTTGACCACGGCCTACCGAAGGCATTGGGAGCAGGACCTTACCACCCCGAGCAATGGTCTGGCGTATGGCACGCTCCAATTGTTCCAGCTTGTCTGCCTGTGTATCCCGGTCCGTTCCATATGCAGCATCCACAATGGCCAGATCCATCGGCAGATTCAAGCTGCTCTTTGTTAACGAAGGAGATAAGGATATTTCGGAAATTCCCGAATTCTCAGTTGCTATCGCTAGTTCCACCCGACGTTCTCCAGCAAGTTGTATGCCATCACTAACAGCCAAGCCTTGAGTCAATCGCGAATTATTTATACGGCTGCTTTTGTGCTCCCTGCCCCGGAACAGACTTGCCAATCTTAGCGCCTCTGCCGCACAATCTTCCTGCAAAAGCATGGACTCGGACGTATAATCTCCGGAATAGAAGATCCGTTTACCCTCCATCTCAAGGGCAAACCATACCGATCCTGCAAGGTGACCACTCCGTCCCCATAACACATGCAGACCAGGAATCATCTCGAACCAGATCCCGGACTTCGCCTGATCCTCCAGATACCTGTAACGTATGGACTGCACGTCTGCTTCCTCATAGGGAAGATCATGTCCTGCACGCTCCAGATTGCTGCGCCACGCCCGGAAATAGGTATCCAGCTGCTCCCTTGTCTGACGCGTCGTCCATACTTCACCCTGATAGCCCATTTTATACAATAAGGGAATAGCAACGGAATGATCCTCATGCGCGTGAGACAGCAGAACAGCATCCAGCATTGATACAAGTTCAGGCTGGATAAACGGGTACGCTCCCGCTCCTTCTTTTTTCACGCCACAATCCATTAAAATGTGAGTTCTGTCTCCGCTCAGGAGATAGGCAGAGCGGCCATGCTCGCCTGCCCCGCCCCATATGTTCAGTTTGATCATGATGCATTCCACTTTCTCTTTGAATTCAGTAGTTCAATGCCGAGCAGCATCAGTACGGTCATGCCAACCGTTACAACCGCCATGGCCATTCCGAGCGAGACCTGACCTTGTTCAAACTGGGCAAAGATATACGTTGCCGATGTCTGCATGGACGGCGGGAGAATCAACAATGAGCCTACGAGCTCGCGTGTAGCAATGGTGAATGTCATCATCCAACCGGCCAGCATGCCGGGAATGATGAGCGGCACAAGGATGCGCCGAAGGATATACAGCGGCTTTCCGCCAAACACCTGACCTGCCTGAAACAAAGTACCATCGATCTGGGTAAAGCTCGATTTCACGTACTGCACCGTATATGGCAGAAAAAGTACGACATACGTCAGAACTACCATCCCGTACGTGTTATACAGGGTGACAGGCATCCAAGGTGAATTCCAGAACAGGATTAGACCCACAACCATGACAATGCCCGGTACGGTGTTAGGCAGCAGGCTGAACAGATCAATGACCCGCTGCATGAATGAGGATGACTTGCCAATCGCCAGCGCAAATCCTGTACCAATCACAACCGCAACGGTGGAAGCGGCGAGGGATAATCCCAGGCTATTTCCGATGGCTTTCATGCTAACCGAGCCCCAGGAGAGCAGGTCCCGATAGTGATCCAGTGTTACATTGTCCAGAGACAATCCGGCCCCGCGCAGCTTCATCGTCGACGCCGCAATAATGGAGAAGTATGGAATACCCACGGAGAGAATGAGAAGTACCGCGAGATACAGACCGCATAGCCAGCCAGCTCCTCCGCGAAGGGAATACCGTTTGGAACGCTGTCCTTTGCCGCCCACTAGACGGTACGTGAATTTACGACTCATGGCAGACTGCATGTACCACATGACGAGACATACGGATAACAAGACCGATGCCAGTGAGGTGGCCTTACCGAAGTCAATCGGCCAACTGGAGATATATTTGTGGATCTCCGAGGTCATGACATAGTATCCGATACGGCGGCCGAAGGTGGCCGGAGTTCCGAATTCCGCAATCGTTTTAACGAAAACTAGCATGATCCCCATCCCGTAGGAAGATAACAGCAAGGGTAATATAATGCGTCTGAACCGATATCCTGCTGGTGCCCCGTGTACCGATCCTGCCTCTTCCAGATTACCGCCGATACGAATCAGTGCATCCCGCAGCAGCAAGTATAGAAACGGAAATAGATGCAAGCTCATAATTAGCACCATGCCCCAGAAACTGAAGAAAAGCTCGCTCCATTTCTCAGCTGATGGCACCCACTGCTGCAGGTATCCTCCTTTTTGCATAAACAATATCCAGCCCATGGAGCCGATATACGGCGGTGTCATGAACGGAATCATGAGGATCACATCCACCCAGCGGTGCTGTCCCATTCGGGTCTTGGCCATCATCCAGGCCAATGGCAGAGCCAGCAAGGTGGTGACGGCAACAACACAGATGCCAAGCCAGACAGAATTGAGCAGCACACCCGACAAGTGATGACCAGTTATCGTCCGGATCGGAGCCATCCAGTCCCATTGTCCATCCGGATACACGCTCTGCCAGAAAATCAGCAGCAAGGGTACGCCAATACTTATAGTCAGCAGAAAGAGGGCCAGAATCACGCCCACTCTCCGAAAAATACGGTTGTTGTCCAGTACAACAGGTTTCACTGATTTCACCTCACATGACTTCCACCAAAACACTCGTCACACGTGCTGCCGAATGTTCTTCAGTTTGTTTCAGCAGTCTTATTTGAAAATCTCGGAGAAACGAGCAGCTGTCTCATCACCGTGTTCACTCATCCAGTTCCAGTCCACTTTCAGCTGCGGGATATCTTTCAGATTGGCCCGGTTGGTCGCTTCAATATCCTCACGGCCCGGAATCAGGTACGCATCGGCTACCAGCTTCTGTGCTTCATCGGACAACAGATAGTCGATAAACGCCTTGGCGTTTTCTACATTCGGGCTCGATTTCAGGATGGCAGCCGGTCTTGGGCTGATTACAGTCCCTTCTTCTGGATATACGATATCCAGGGGTTCGCCTTTATCCTTGGAGGAATATGCCATGTAATCAACACCTGCTGCAACGATGCTTTTGGCTCCCGTGATTACCGGATCAAGAGCTTCCTGGTTCGCACCCGCCATGGCCACACCGTTCGTTTTGTAGCTGTCTAGCAGATCCCATCCTTGATCACCATTCACACTCAGGTACCCTGTAATGAAGTCCAGTGCAGAACCAGACAGCGTTGGATCCGGAATATTTACAGCGTCTTTCCAGGCTGGTGTAGCGAGTTCAGCCCAGCTTGTCGGTGGCGTAGACACCAGCTTGGTGTTGTACACAATTCCGAGTGCCGAAGCACTTGAACTGAAATAGTTACCTTCTGCATCTGACCAGTCCTTGTTCAGCTTGTCGGCATTGGCTGCTTCAGGGTATGGGAGCGTCAAACCGTCAGCCTTGAGTGCCTGTGCTGAAGGCAAAGAGGCAAGTATGACGACATCGGCCACAGGGTTGGATTTTTCTGCCTCCATACGGGCGAGAATCTTACCGGTTGTTCCCTGGAACATCTCTACTTCAATCCCTGTTTTGGCTGTAAACCCGCTCACGATATTATCTGCCAGCTTTTGCGGCCCTGCACTATACAACACCAGTTTGCCGCCTGCTGTTTCGGTTGGTTGTGCTGCTGCGGCACTGCCTTCTCCCGCAGATTGTCCTGCGTTTCCAGCGGTTGAATTCGTACTGCATCCGAACAGACTAATGCTCATCACCGCTGTTAACAGCAGTAATGCACTTTTTTTCCGTGTTTTCATTCCCAACATCACATTCCATCTCCCTTGGTTATATATTTTTCGAGTAAACTTAACTTCTGCTCATTTCCTCATTCAAGCATCTAGTTCGCTGCAGCTATAACTTCCCGCTTCCCATCCATGCTATCCTGACCGTTCATACGGCAGATACGCTCCGGCGAGATATACAGCTGAACCTGCTCTCCTACGCGAACCCTTCGATCCAGGTAAGCCGTCCATATGCCTAGCCCTTCCATTTGAACCCGGATTTCATAACGCTCCCCTACATAACTGACACTCAGTACCGTGGCCTGATAACGCAGGTCGTCATGACTTGTCCTGTTCCAGGTCACATGCTCCGGCCGTACCATGGACTGATTGGGTGTCAGCCAGTTGGATTTGCCGATAAACGAAGCAACGAATGGATCGCTTGGCGATCCGTAGATCGTCTCGGGACTACCTTTTTGCAATATCCGCCCCTTCTCCATGACCACAATCTCATCCGACATCGACATCGCCTCAACCTGATCATGAGTCACATATAGTGCGGTAAGCCCCATATCCCGAACAAGGGACATCATCTCAATCCGCATTTCTTCCCGCAGTACAGCATCGAGTGCACTAAGCGGTTCATCGAACAGAATTACACCAGGTCTTACGGCTACCGCTCTGGCAAAAGCAACCCGCTGCTGCTGTCCACCGGACAGCTGATGAGGATAACGATCTTCCATGCCTTGCAGGCGAACCATGCCAAGTGCTTCGGTTACCTTCTGCCGTAAATTTTCTTTCTGCTTTCCGGCCCTCAAGCCAAATGCCACATTTTCATATACCGTCATATGCGGCCATAATGCAAAATCCTGAAACACCATGCCCAGATTACGCTTATGGGTGGGTACATCAATCCGCTTGGCAGCTGAGAAGATGCACTGATCACCCGCAACAATCTCTCCCGCATCCGGCTGTTCCAGTCCGGCAAGCATCCGCAGCAAAGTGGTTTTGCCACAGCCTGATGGACCAAGCAGCGTTGTAAACTGACCATGCTGAAGCGTTAGATCTGTGGGTAATAGTGCAGGCGTGCGATTGAATGATTTTTGAACTCCTGAAATCTCCATTTTCATAAGCATCCCTGCCTGTCTTCTTGTACTGTACTCAGTCTAACTCCCGCTCTCGCGAGTTGTATGTTAGGAATGTAAAAATGAAATTAACTTATTAGATGAATTCTGTTGATGTTCATAGATTAAATCTATATATGGTGATTCATATCCATTTTTCATTTGGTCACTTCGATTACAGCACCATCTTCCAATCGCTGTATTCCCTAATTTCCTAGGTTCCCTTTTCAAAAAGAGACATCAGGGGATCAAGGAGAAGCGTATGCTTCCGAAGTAGCTTTCTTTCAGAAAGCTTTTAGCTTCGCTTCTACAGATTGGTCCTGTACTCTCCGTCTTTATGAAAACAAGCATTAAATCATCTTATATTATGGAGGCCCTGTATAAGGGAGAGGAGTGTGAGTTCGTTGAACCTCATTAAACTGCAAATTGTAGAGCTGATTGACAAGCATCATCACATGACCAGCGTCGCAGAGATTCTGGGCATTAAGCAGCCCACGGTTACGTTTCATATGAAGTCACTGGAGGAAGAAATGGGGGTGCGATTATTCGAATCGCGCAGCGGGAAGACGTTCCTAACGGAGGCTGGACAGGCTCTGCTTCATTATTCCGTGAAGATTAATGCCCTAACCCAGGAGGCCCGCCGGGTAGTCAAAGAATACGACAGCCTCTACCGGGGTACGCTTCACATTGGGGCGAGTTATGTACCTGCAACCTATCTGCTGCCTCCGATGCTTAATACATTCTCACAGGAGTTTCCCGGTATTCGTATTGTGTTATCGGTCAAACCATCGCCTGTCATTCGCGAGATGTTAATGCGGCACCAGATTGATCTGGGAGTCATCTCTTCCGAACCGTTTGTTGGTCCGAGCCTTCAAGCTGATCCGCTATGCGCAGATGATCTGGTATTAATCTGTGCTCCACAGCATGCTCTGGCTGGTAGAGAAGTGCTGGAGCCTGACCATATCTCTCAGATTCCTTTCGCCCTGCATGGGAACGAATCAAGCACTCGCCGTTTGACCAACCAATGGCTGGAACAGCATGCCGTGCGGCTCCGAAGTACGGTAGAGATGGACTCACTGGAGGCAATCAAGCAGCTGGTTCTGCTCGGAGGTCATATTTCATTCATGTCACGCATGGCCGTACAGTGGGAGGAGCAGCATGGCTTGATTCAGGTTCTGCCCATTCCCGGGGAACAGGCCCCTAGGCATATATACACGGTACATAATAAGGATCGACATCCTTCTGTTCAGATGAATCGGTTCAAGGAAGTTCTTCAGGAAGGAGTCACAAGCTCCCCTTCATTTCTTGGCTTGGCCCCATAAAATCTCTCGTTCGCCATTCATCAAATCTATGCAGGGTTAACGCAATGCTCGTCCAACGTTAATCACTTTCATATACTTGGGCGCTAAAGTGGGTCTGTACATTAATCCAGCCTAGGGAGTGATTGGTTTTGAAAAAGTGGAAAAAGGTAACAACCTCATTGATGCTGAGTATCGTCACCTTGGGGAGCAGTCTAGCGTTCCAGGCACCACAAGCTTCAGCGGCGGCCAATGCCGTACCTGCCTACGAAGTGAAGTTTCTGGCTAAACCGGAGCTGGTATTGAACCCGGATGGAACGCCTCGCAGTGAAGTTATTCAGACGTTGTCCCTGGATTCTACACCGAGAAACATCAGCGCTGAGTACTTTGACACCAATGCTCTGAATCTGAACCAAGCGGGATGGGATGTCCGTTTCCGGAAGAAGGATGACAAAAACAACTATGAATTGACCTACAAAAAGCGCTATCCCGTAATTAACGGTGACATTAACGCTGCATTGACCTTGGCTAATCAAGAGGGATTTGATGCATCAGATGATAACTATGAGGCTGAGATCGATTGGGGGTATGGCAAACAAACGCTGAGCTTCTCCAATACCAAAAAAGTGGATACCAAAGCTACAGGCGTGCAGCTTCCTTCCGAGAAGGACGCACTCGATATGCTGCTGGACAAGCTGCCAGGCAAACTGAAAAACTGGTCCTCTTCCAACTGGGGTAAACAAACGCTCTCGCAATCCCGTGCTCATGGCCCTGTAACGTTCCAACGCTATGAAGGCACATGGAATGGACAGGAGCTGACGCTTGAAGTATGGCCTATTCGTAACGCAGATGGGACAGGTTTCGAGAATCTTGTAGAGGTTTCTTTCAAAACCGAAGATGCTGCAGCCGTATCCGGTCTGCGTACCGAGCTGCTGCAAGTGTTGGAAAGCAACAACTGGCTTATACCTGCCGATGGCTTGAAGACTCAAACGATTTTGGAAAGATACTAATCGCCTGGAATTGCAAAGCATAAATATAATCAAAAGGACATTAGCAGGTTCATCCTGTTAATGTCCTTTATTATTCTTATTTTGGGCTTACACTAAGTGATATCGTCCTATTTAAACAAGCTTCGCTATATGAAGATCAACTACATGCTGCCCGCAGTAAACTTTCTGAGGCTTCAACGATGAATTGATCAGCCTACTCTGAATACTTAATAAACTTTAAAGGTTTGTGCTGTTTCGATGCCCAATGCACTTTGAATAAACGTATTAGCCACTCGATCCACAGGTACCGGGTTAAAACCAATAAAAAAGTCTCTATATTTCTCAGCCGACTCTTCAAACAAATTAGGGCTAACTGAATTCAAACGAATACCTCTGGGCAATTCATAGGCTGCCGCTTTGGCAAACGCATCGATAGCCCCGTTGGCCATCGCACTTGAAGCGCCTTGTGCAATAGGATGATCCTTGATAATGCCACTAACCAGCGTGAAACTCCCCTTGTCATTGACATAATGTTGACCGATCAACACGATATTGACCTGGCCCAACAATTTGCTCTGTACACTAATCATGTTGTTCTCAGGGGTCAGCTCTTCCAGTTTGGCATAATGTGTCTGCCCAGCAGCGACAATGACGTAATCAATGCTTTGCACAGTTTCAAAAAGAGCCTTAATGCTGTCCGTTGAAGTCATATCGACCTGATAATCACCTGAGCTTCTGTCCGCTGTAACCACTTCTACAGACAGCTCATTCAACTTGGCAACAATCGCCTTTCCTAACGTTCCATGTCCTCCAATAACAAGAGCTCTTTTCACACAATTCCTCCTCTTTAGATCTGAATCATTATCCATCCAGGATATTCCTTTATCTATCCATTTAAACAAATTCATTCGGCGAGAGCAAATTACTAAAGTCTGACCTATTCATAAAAGATAAAGTAAATATGAAATTCTATTAAAATAAAAAAACCTCTTGCACAAGGCAAGAGGTTTACTG
>NZ_NPBI01000027.1:0-710 GCF_002272715.1 Paenibacillus sp. 7516 | reverse complement strand
ATGGAAATAATGGCGCGCCCTGAGAGATTCGAACTCCCGGCCTTTTGATTCGTAGTCAAACGCTCTATCCAGCTGAGCTAAGGGCGCATATGTTATTGGAGCGGACGACGGGAATCGAACCCGCGACCCTCGCCTTGGCAAGGCGATGCTCTACCGCTGAGCCACGTCCGCAGAATATATGGTGCGGTCGAGAGGACTCGAACCTCCACGGGGGGTTAGCCCACACGGACCTGAACCGTGCGCGTCTGCCAATTCCGCCACGACCGCAAAATATAAATGGTGAGTCATGAAGGGCTCGAACCTTCGACACCCTGATTAAAAGTCAGGTGCTCTACCAACTGAGCTAATGACTCTTAATAAAATGGCTGGGGATATAGGATTTGAACCTATGCATGACGGAGTCAAAGTCCGTTGCCTTACCGCTTGGCTAATCCCCAATAAAATCATGGGGCGATCGAGGGGAATTGAACCCCCGAATGCCGGATCCACAAACCGGTGCGTTAACCACTTCGCCACGATCGCCATAATTCAACCTGAGAGTATCTCAGTATTCCCATCCTTGTCTATAATATACATTCTACTATAGATTAAGATGTGAAAGTAATAAATGGTGCCGGCGAGAGGACTTGAACCCCCAACCTACTGATTACAAGTCAGTTGCTCTACCAGTTGAGCTACACCGGCACGGTGTAAAGTATGGAATTTATTAA
>NZ_NPBI01000026.1:0-24080 GCF_002272715.1 Paenibacillus sp. 7516 | reverse complement strand
ATGCCGCCAGCGTTCGTCCTGAGCCAGGATCAAACTCTCCAATAAAGATGAATTTCAGCAGCGTGGTTAGGCGCTATGAAAATCAACTGAAGTATTGAAAAGAGCGATTAGCTCATTTTGAATCTGACGATTCATTGTAAATCATAAGTTACTTTCCATTTGTTCAGTTTTCAAGGAACTTGTTGTCCGTTTTTGTTGATCAATGTCAACCGGACAGGATATTTATTTTATCATGTTATCCAACTAACTGTCAACACTCTTTTTCGTCATCATTCAAACTCTTTCGACAATCACTCGTTTGAAGCGACAAGAAATAATATACCATGTCTGAATTTAGATAGCAAGCATTTTTTAATCTTTTTTCAAAGAGCAATATATGTATAAGCAGCCTTAACCTTTCTTCTCATTTTTAAAAAGATGGACTTTAGCTTTATAACGTACTCTAATGTAACGGTTTGATGTGAGTGATCCAAAACTTCTATAATGAAGTATACACAATAAAGAGAAAGCAATGACATAGCATTATTTAATACGTTCTTCATTTTCACCGCTTACTACATAGGAAGTTTTACTGCTTATAACTTTATTTGAGGTGATTACTCTTGGAACAGTGGCTAAAAAAACTTCGCAAAGGGTACGGCAAGAAACTTGTGTCTATCCACTTCTGGAATGCCTGGATCGTGGTGATCCTTGCCGTAACGGGACTTATGCTAGTCGGTGGCTTCTGGCGTGAGATACTCGGTATTGGGCGCGTATGGCTAAAATGGCTGCATATTATTGTGGGATTGGCTATGTTAGCCCCTATTGTTTATTATTTGATCCTGGCGAGTAAACACTGGAAACAGCTCCGGAACAAGCCTTGGCAAAAAGTGAATACGATCATCGTGCTTGTTCTGCTGGTTGGCTGGTTAATCTCAGGCCTTGTATTGTGGCAATTTAAACTCGCAGGACCAAAGTGGTCCAATGCAGCCTTATTAACTCATGATTTGTTAACTTGGTTGGGTCTGCCCTATATTATCTACCACTCCATTACCCGTACCAAATGGTTGAAAGATTCGACACGCCGCACGGTGAGTGCCACCACATCGACGAAAGACATCCACGGCACTGCCGATTCATTGGGTACATCTGGAGAAAATACTGCTGCTGCAATTTCAACTCCTAGTTCGGATCGTACTGCTGCGAGAAAATCGCCTGACCAACCCCAGAAACCCGAACCCGTGTATACAAGGCGTGCATTTATTCGGTCTGCTGTAGGTGTGGGGTTAGCCGTTACCCTCGGCCCTACCTTTGTCTCCTGGGTTGGACGTAATCTCAGTATTGATAACAGCATCGACAGTATGCTGGAGAATGACCCCAATCGGATGAGTCCGCTGCCGCAACCTGCGGCTGCCTCTTCCCCTCCCATTGGTGGAGGAGCTGAAGGTCATTTCCGAGTATACACGGTTACGCCCATCCCTTCCTTTTCGAATGAGAATTGGTCATTCCGGATCGATGGGCTTGTCGAACGGGCACAGGTCTGGAATTGGGAACAGTTCGTTAAGCTCGCGCGCACTGTACAGGTTAGTGATTTCCATTGTGTAACTGGCTGGTCCGTATACAAAAACACCTGGGAAGGCATTCCCCTTAAAAAGCTGCTGACCCAAGCCGGAGTTAAGCCCGGAGCACACAGTGTCAAATTTTACTCTGGAGATGGGCTATACACGGATGCCATTACGATGGATCAAGCACAGATGGATGATATCATGGTCGCTGTCATGCATGATGGCAAACCCATCCCGGCAGATCTCGGAGGTCCGGTACGACTTGTCATTCCCCAGATGTATGCCTATAAATCGGTAAAATGGTTAAATCGCATTGAACTAATCGACAGCGAACATATCGGTTACTGGGAAGAACGAGGATATGACAAGGATGCATGGCTTACAGGCGCAGCTCAGCGCATTCCCAATATCAGTTCCTAACGTTTCACCTCCAACTATGTGGCGTCTATGAATGAATAAAACATCCTATAAATGCATAGCAAAAACCCCCGATCCACCTAACGTGGCTAATCGGGGGTTTCTTCATTTCCAAGCTTATAGGTTAGCCCTGCTGATTCAAAAGACGAACAAGTTCATCCTCATCCTCAATGGTTGGGATGCCCAGATCATGCGCTTTGGCCAGCTTGCTGCCCGCCTTCTCTCCGGCAATGACAAGATCAGTCTTTTTCGAGACACTGCCAGTGACTTTCGCTCCGAGCGCTTCAAGTCTTTGCGTTGCCTCGTCACGTGTCAGTTGATGCAGTGTTCCGGTCAGCACGACCGTTTTACCACTAAAGAAGGAGTCTTCGACTATCACTGCTGGTGCCTCAGGTGCCTGTGCTTTCACGCCCAAGTCCAGCATCTTTTCGATGGCAGCCTGGGTAAACGGATCTGCGAAGAACGTTACAATACTCTCGGCCACAATGCCGCCTACGTCAGGAAGTTCAACTAGTTCCTCCACGGTTGCATTCATAATGGCATGCAGATCACGATAATGGTCAGCCAGCATACGTGTCGTTGATTTACCTGTATTCGGAATGCCCAGCGCGTACAAAAACGATGCAAGGTCACGATCCTTACTGTGCTCCAGCGCAGCGAGAAGGTTGTTGGCTTTCTTTTCACCAAACCGCTCCAGCTTCACCAAATCATCAAATTGCAATGTATACAGATCAGCAGGCTCACGCACATTGAGCTCATCATACAGCTGAATCGCTGTCTTCTCACTGAATGTCTCAATATCCATAGCATCACGGGAAGCAAAATGGGAGATTCGGGCCACGGTCTGTGGTTTACAAGCCAATTTGTTATTACAGAACAGATGCGCTCCGCGCTGCTCCAGTGGGAATCCGCAAGCCGGACACTGCTCTGGATATATGATCTCCTCGCCATCACTCTCTTCCGTCACTTTACCCAGGATTTCAGGGATAACGTCATTGGAGCGGCGGATAAAGACACGCGTGCCCAAGGCAAACTTCAGATTTTTACGCTCAATATCGCCCACATTGTTCAATGTACAGTTCGAAACCGTTACTCCCGCCAGTTCGACCGGTTCCACACGTGCCAGCGGAGTTACTTTGCCGGTACGGCCCACATTCCAATCCACGGATTTGAGTACAGTAGTGGTCTCTTCTGCTTCGAACTTGTAGGCTACAGCCCAACGTGGGAACTTGTCCGTATAACCCAGCACTTCACGTGTGCGCATGTCGGTGATTTTGATAACGGCCCCGTCAATCAGGTAGTCCAGCTGTCCCCGATTCTCCTGAATGGCGGCAAGCTGTTCCATCACATCATCAAACTCATGGAAGTACGTAATCGATGGGTTCACTTTGAAACGGTTCTCACGCAGAAAATCCATCATCTCTTGATGATTGGCGAACTGAATGTCATCCGAGTACCCTACATTGTAAAAATAGGCATTGAGTCGGCGCTCGGCCGTCGTCTTCGGATTCAGGTTGCGCAGAGCTCCGGCTGCTGCGTTACGGGCGTTTTTGAGCGGCTCCGCTGCCGTTTCATTGTACCGGTTCAAGACGGACAGATTCATGATGCCTTCGCCTTGTACTTCGATCGTACCGTCGGTATACGGAATTCGGAGCGGGACAGATTTGATCGTTTTGACTTGTGCCAAAATCCCTTCGCCTACCGTTCCGTTCCCGCGTGTTGAAGCCTGCACCAATTCACCATTGGTGTATGTCAGGTTCAGGGTGAGCCCATCAAACTTCAACTCAATAACGTAGCCAAGTTCCGGTAAAGGGTTGCCTGGATTTTTGCTGTTATAGTCATTCACGAGCTTCAGTACACGAGTATTCCAGCTCCGCAGCTGCTCGATGTTTTGGGCTTTGTCCAAGCTCCACAATGGAGACAGATGGCGATGCGGGGTAAACCCCTTCAGCAGTTCGCCACCGACACGCTGTGTTGGAGAATCAGGCAAAACCATCCCGCTCTCCTGTTCCAGGGTAACCAGTTCGTCATACAGGAGATCATATTCCTTGTCACTGATCTGCGGCTGATCCATCGTGTAGTACTGATAATTATGCTGATTCAGCTCGGTAACGAGTTGCTCCATCCGGTGCATCGGGTCCATACAGGGCCATCCCTCCGTTAATTTAATCTATGTAGAACGAACGTCTGAGCAACTCAGCGTTCGTTCGTAAACAATTATTCTACTTTGGTAATTGGTGCAAAACCGGCAAGCAGGCGTTTCACACCGACCGGAGCCGGGAAGGCAATTTGCAGTTCCGTGTCATTACCGGTACCTTTAACCGCAACAATGGTACCCGTACCCCATTTGCCATGCTGCACTTTATCTCCTGCTTTGAAGCCTGCTTCACTATTCGAAGCTGCCGGCTTGGAGGCAGATGAAGGCGTAGCAGAAGTTGGTCGCGAGGTACTTGTGGTCACACGGGAAGTTGGCGTGGACGAAGTAGCCGAGGAGCCACTTCTGCTCTGCTGTTCAAAGAGCTTAGCTGCACTTCCACCACCAAAGTTGCTTCCCCCACTGGAGCCAAGTCCACGTCCGCCATAGGATCCTCCTGCATTGGCACCACGACGGTAACGGTCACGGGCAATGGAAGTATCCTCTTTGAGCTCATCCGGAATCTCATCCAGGAAGCGCGAAGGCGGGTTCGCCGTTGTGCGTCCAAACAAGGTACGCATCTGGGCACAAGACAGGAAGAGCTGTTCTTCTGCACGAGTAATCCCTACATAAGCAAGTCTGCGCTCTTCCTCCAGCTCTTCATTATCCATAAAGGCCCGGCTGTGCGGGAAGACGCCTTCCTCCATACCCACGATGAATACGACAGGGAATTCCAGGCCTTTGGCACTGTGCATCGTCATCAGGGTAACGGCGTCGCTCTGATCTTCTTCATCATCGTTCATACTGTCGATATCTGCAATAAGTGCCAGATCGGTGAGGAACGAGACGAGCGTCTTGTCTTCATTATTTTTCTCAAATTCCATGGTCACGGAAAGGAACTCTTCAATGTTTTCCAGACGTGCACGGGATTCAAGTGTATTTTCGTTCTGCATCTCAAGGCGATACTGACTCATCTCTAGAATCTTCTCGGTCAGCTCCGTTACTGACAGGTACTCTACCATCTGATGCAGTGCAGCAATCATGTCATAGAACTCCACCAATGCGTTCCGCGTGCGGCCCGCAAAGCCGAGATCGTCCACAACCTGAAGCACACGGAATATGGAAACTCCACGTTCCCCTGCTGCAGCTGCCAGCTTCGCCACGGTTGTATCACCGATGCTGCGCTTAGGCACATTAATGATCCGGGTGAGGCTGATATCGTCGTCAGGGTTAGACAGCAGGCGCAGATACGCCAGAATGTCCTTGATCTCTTTACGATCATAGAACTTGATGCCGCCGACAATCTGATACGGAATATCAGACTTGATCAGAATTTCCTCTATTACCCGGGACTGGGCGTTGGTACGGTACAAAATGGCATGGCTTTGATAGGATTTGCCGTTCTTCACGTTTTTACTAATCTCAGAGGTAACAAAATACCCCTCATCATGCTCGGAGTCCGCACGGTATACCTTGATCTTCGAACCGCCCTCCTTGTCCGTCCACAGCTTCTTCGGCTTACGTCCGGAGTTCAGGCCAATGACCTCATTCGCTGCATTCAGAATGTTGGACGTCGAACGGTAATTCTGTTCCAGCAAGATGGTCTGTGCCTCTGGATAGTCTTTCTCAAAGTTCAGGATATTGCTGATATCCGCTCCACGCCAGCGATAGATCGATTGGTCACTATCCCCTACGACGCAGATCCGGTGATGACTGTCAGCGAGCATGCGGCACAGCATATACTGCGCACGGTTCGTATCCTGGTACTCATCGACATGGATGTATTGGAATTTCTTTTGGTAAAAGTCGAGGACTTCCGGCACTTCTTTGAACAGTTGAATGGTTGCCATAATGAGATCGTCGAAGTCGAGCGAATTGTTGGCTCTCAGACGTTTCTGGTACATTTTATATACCTTCGCCACAATGCCTTCAAAATAGTCGCCAGCCTGCTTCTCATACTGGTCAGGACCGATCAGTTCATTTTTTGCGGTACTCATCATGGCCTGAACGGCTTTGGGTTCGAATTTCTTGGTGTCGATATTCTGGTCTTTCATACAACTGCGAATAACGGATAACTGGTCGGATGAGTCCAAAATACTAAAGTTCGAAGTAAAACCAATGCGTTCAATGTCACGTCGCAGGATACGCACGCACATGGAGTGGAACGTGGATACCCAAATGTCGC
The DNA here is from genome assembly GCF_002272715.1 of Paenibacillus sp. 7516. NCBI lineage: Bacteria > Bacillati > Bacillota > Bacilli > Caryophanales > Paenibacillaceae > Paenibacillus > Paenibacillus sp. 7516. Next base: position 17,800 of record NZ_NPBI01000026.1, on the reverse strand, counting down.
GGCCTTGGGAGCCACCAACGAGCTGGGATACCCGGTCCTGCATCTCACGAGCAGCTTTGTTCGTAAACGTAATCGCCAAAATCCCCCATGGAGGTGTCTTGCGTGTTGCGATAAGGTAAGCAATCCGGTGTGTCAGCACCCGGGTCTTACCACTGCCCGCTCCGGCCATAATCAGTAACGGTCCATCGGTTGCCTCGACGGCTTGCCGCTGAGGAGTATTAAGCCGTGCCACGGCATCATGTATATTTACAGGTTGCATGCATGCATGCTCCTTTCGTTGGTTGATCGATTAAGCAAAATCAGAAGGTTACACTTGTTACTCCGATGGCAGTACCATCTTCCGATCGTTGTTATCCCCGGATTTTTTGGATCCCCTTCTTCAAAGGGAAAATCCTGTGATAAACACGACCACTTCGTTTCTTCAGATTGGTTCTGCCCTCTCCGTTGTTGTGTAAACGTAATTGTGCTTAATATAGTTTTATATTAGTAGGGCAAAGTTCTATTTTAACAGATCGTAAGGGGAAATTGGGGGAATGGTAAACTAAACCGATTAAACGGTTCCTTTTACAGCTTGTACCGTCTCAAGTGCCTTCTTCAAATCGCTGTACACAATGTTACCCACGACGACGGTGTCTGCAACTTCGGAAGCTTGTGCTGCTTTCTCAGGATTGTCGATTCCTCCGCCATAAATGAGATGTGCGCGATCCAGTTGTCTATGTGTCTCGCCAACCAGCTCCATATCGCCAAACGTTCCGCTGTACTCCATATATACGATAGGAAGATTGAGCAGCCGCTCTGCAGCTTGGGCGTAGGCCACCGCCGCACCCGTTGTCAGCTCTGTATCTGCTCCGGTCAAACGCGCTACAGTGGAGTCGGCATTCAGCACGATATACCCCTCGGCAATTAGCAGATCCCACGGTATGAGATAACCAAAACGTTCGATGGCCTGTTGGTGGTGCCCAATCATCCATTTGCTATCCGTGGCATTCAGCACCATCGGGATCAGATATCCGTCAAAACCAGGGACAACCGCCTCCAGATCGGATACTTCCAGCACACAGGGCAGCTCGTAGCGACGCACGCGGGACATCAAGTCTACTGTGTTATCATAGGTGATTCCCGACGAGCCCCCAACGATAATAGCATCGGTCCCCGACATACATACCAGATCGAGTGTTTCATCCGTGATTTCCCGGTCCGGGTCGAGCTTAAATACGTGTCTCCACTGCTTAATCATGTCTATCAACGAACATTCCTCCAGAGGTTCTTCTGCATCCTAAAAAGCTTGTAAACTAAGTCTAAGTCAGCAGACAGTGAGTGTCAATGTTCGCATAAAAAGGGGAACAAAAAATCACAGACTTTTCCCTGTAAAGTGCAGGAATCAGTCTGTAATTTTAGGAGAAGTGAGTTATATAACTATTAATCAAACAATACTCGAGTAATAATGAAGGGCTACTTTTCTGAGGTGATTGGAATGTTAATTTTCCACTTATAAGCGTTACGGCTTCCAGGCAAAGCGAGTATTCATCTGATCCAGTTCTTCTTCCGTCAATACATCTGAATAGACACCATAAACGCCCCACTTTTCATAGTTGGCCACCTGGTCGGTGTCATTGATGGTATGCACGTAAGTAACAGCGCCCGCCTTCTTCAGCTTGGCGACGAAATTCTGATTCACTTTATATTCCGGCATGGTTACGGCATCAATGTCATTCTTTTCCACAAAATCAACGACCTGTGCTTCGGTATCCTGCGTTGCATAAAGAGTATAAATAATAGAGGGGAACGCATAGATTTCTTTCACGGTTTCCAGCATGGGCTCATTATAAATCTGCACGACAATGCGATCAAGTACAGATGGGTCTTTCTTTTTGGCAGCATTAACGAGAGAAGATAGCACCTGCTGAATATCCTCATCTTTCTGCTCCTTCGTATCCGTTACGATATACATATCGGGATATTGCGACAGCACATTAATGATACCATCCGCGTCCATGGGTTGGTAGATGCCCAAAATTGGGGTATTCATAAATTCATCATGCGTAAGTGCACCAGCCTGTTTGTCTTCAGGAAGCTCCTCTTCCTGTCCTAGCAGTTTGCTCATATTGGCAGTCCATTCATGTCTGGCTACAGCTACGCGATCCTTGGTGAGCATGAAGTCGATCTCAAACACTCTTGTGCCCTTCTCGTAATTGGCAATCATCGCTTCATAGGCGTTGGTATAAGGCTGATCACCAATACTGCCCATGGCGTGGGCAATCAGTCGGTAGGCTGTAAATCCATCGCGTTGTTCCTCACTTTGACTCTCATAGGCAAAAAAGAGGGTACCCACGGTAACGATCAGTAGTGTAATGACGGCAGCGATTCGTTTCATATGATGTTCACATCCTTTAGGAGTGATATTGGAGGTAGGAAGTATACAGCTAATAATATATGACAGCGTATGTGCGGGATTTCCTTTTTGATAGCTAACTACCCGAATTGACGAGGGGTAAAACAAAAAAGCCGCCCGGAGGCAGCTGTTAAATGGTGGTATGGTTTAGTTTGTTGAATCTAATAAGCATTCTTGAGACCGTTTCGGATGGTTTCCCATATGATTTTGATATCGAATAATAAAGACCAGTTTTCAATATAAAAGATGTCCTGTTCAATCCGATCCTCAATCGAGGTATCTCCTCTTAACCCTTTACTCTGCGCCAATCCCGTAATTCCTGGGCGGACGTGATGTTTAATCATATACTTCGGAATTTCATCCCGGAATTGATTCACGTAGTATGGACGTTCCGGCCTTGGGCCAACCACACTCATATGACCCAGCAGCACGTTGAAAAATTGAGGCAACTCATCCAGGCTGGTGCGTCTTATAAATGTACCAAAAGCCGTTCGACGCGGATCATCCTTCGTGGACCAACCGGTATCAACTACACCTTCAGGAATGACTTTCATGGAGCGAAATTTAAACATCATGAAGTTGCGTCGGTTGAGCCCAACACGTTCCTGTTTGAAAATGACTGGGCCAGGCGACGTCAATCGTACACCTAGTGCCACGATGACCATTACCGGGGAAGTCAGGATGATAGCGACGAGAGAAAACAAAATGTCGAACGCACGCTTCATTAGTCGGTTTACGGCCATATCGAGCGGGATATCACGCACGTTAATCATCGGCATGCCGGCGAAGTTGTCGAAATGCGGACGAGCCGGAAGATAATCAAAAAAGTCTGGAATGATCAGTGTCCGTACGCCGGCCTTTTCGCACACCTCAATGATATGTGGATACTTATCGTGAGCATCCAAAGGAAGTGCAAGAATTACTTCGTCGATCATATGAGTGGACAGGATTTCTTCCAACTGATCAATGTGCCCCATAATCGGCTTGTAGCGCTGCTGCTCCTCTTGATCCCAATGACGATAATCATCAAGAAAACCGCATACCTCATACCCAAGCTCCGGATAATTACGGAGGTTATTATAGAACCTTTTGCCTAAAGAACCTGCTCCAAGGATCAATACAAATTGACGGTTAAAGCCCTTTTTACGTAGTCTTCTAAGTTGAAGTTTGACGATATAACGGTAGATCAGGGTGAAGGCAACATTGCCGATCATGTACATGGCCAGGTATGCACGAGAAATGTCGACTTCTTTGAAGAAGAACATCAAACTCATTAGCATAAAGAAGGAAATACCATGGACCTGAATCAGTTTCATGAATTCATCTACAAAACGTTTTTTCCGTTTGGGTACGTATAAGGAGACCATTAAGCCGATGAGCAGAGCCAGCCCTCCATATACAATACTCCATACAAAGTACTTTTCAATCGGCAATGCACCCTGGTTGATCAGAAGATTGCTCTCAAACTTAATCCACCAAGCCATTAAGAAGGAAAACTGTATCACCAAGAAATCTGCCGCAATATACAGTTGAGTCAGAAATTGCTGATTACGACGAATCATACTTCCACCTCTGAAGATGTCTCACGAACTTCCGCACCACCGGATGACAATTCTTTCTGCGAAGAAGGTCTAATGAGCTTATTGCGGATCAGAGACAATGAGAATTTTAGTGCAATACCTAGCCATACGGCTGTGTTGGTCAACATACCATAACGCTTGGCGTAGTGTTTGCGGTGGAAAACCCACATCGCTCTATGAAACTCATAGATAATTTTCATAGGTTTGCGCCGGGCACTGGCACCCTTGTAGTGCACAATATATGTACGCGGGTAATAATAAATGCCCCAGCCCGCATCTTTGATACGATAGCACCAGTCGATATCTTCACCGTACATGAAGAAGGTTTCATCCAAGCCCCCCACTTGGTTGATAGTTTCACGCCGCACGAGCATGAACGCACCGACAAGACAGTCTACCGGATACTCGCCATCCGGGCTGAGATGTCCGAGCTGGTACTGGTTAAACTTCGGACGATCTGGGAACATGCGTGAGATGCCGAATGCATAATAAAATGATGCCGATGGAGTGGGGAATCCCCTCTTGCACGCTTTATCCAAGGAACCACCCGGGAGAATCACCTTGCAACCAGATGCCCCCATCTCTGGATGACTGTCCATGAATTCGATCATGATATCCAAAGTATCTTTCTGTACAACCGTGTCCGAATTGAGCAATAGTATATAGCGTCCCTTTGCGATTTCCATGCCTTGATTATTTGCAACGGCGAAACCTGTATTGTCCCTATTGGCAATCATACGAACCTCTGGATAAGCTCCTCCAATCGCTTCCACGGATCCATCGCGCGATGCATTGTCAACAACAATGACTTCATATTGAAAGGAAGTAAGAGATTCATACACCGATGCCAGACAGTCCAGTGTCAGCTGGCGTGTATTGTAGTTAACGATGATGATGCTGACATCAGGACCATAGTTGTTATTATTTTTCGATCCCCCTCGTAAGGGAACATCTGCTGTTTCGATCATTTTGTAAAACTCCTGACTTTGTAATGCTGTGTTTATCTATTGAAAGTATAGCATATTATGGGCAATCGAGTGGAAAGCGCAGCCAATCTATTAACTTATATCTTCTTCAAGACGTATATGAGCTTAAGAACAAGGTTATCCAGAAAAGCTTGACGGTAAAAAGGCATCTTGGACGCATATCTGATACGTTGAACCCAAGATCTGTCTAATTGATTTAAAAAGTGCCGTATGTCCCTTTGTTGCTGAGCAGATAAATATTCTCTGTAAGTTTCAAGAAATAAAGATGCTTGTTTACTAAGACTAAAACTTCCTTCACTGAAGAAACGCTTCAATCTATTCTTCCATTTCATGAGCCAATCTTCGCTGCCCCCGCCAAGAACGTTCTCCTGGTGTTGTCGGTACAAAATCATTGGCTCTTCATCAAAAATCACTTCTCCTAACGCACTTACATACAGATAAATCCATCGATCATGCATAATAACCGGCTTCAAATCAATGGGGGCACTTCCTCTGATCTGTTCAAACGCTATTGGATTTAGAACCATAGTGCAGCCCACACAGCAGTTTTCGACCATGGCATTATACATACTTAACGTCTTAGGAGGGAGGGTCGGCCACACATTCAGGTTGTTCAGATCCTGATCTACCATTTGTGTAGAAGAACAATACATAAGTGGTATGTTCGTTTGCCTCAATTGTAGTTTAGCTACTGCCCTTCTAAGTTTGTCCGGCTTCCACACATCATCCTGATCACAAAATGAGTAATAATCATACACAGGCTCCGTTTGGCGCATCAGTTCAAAAAAACTCCCGATCACGCCCAAGTTTTCACCTTCGATAACTCGGATCTTATCCAGGTGAGACTGGGCATATTCATTTAATTTTTGTACAGTTCCATCAGATGAGCCATCATCCCTAATAATAATCTGGACGTCCACCTCATGTTGTGCGAGAAGGCTTTCCATCTGTTCATCAATGTACTTTACTCCGTTATATGTAGAAAGCATAATGCATACTTTAGATTTATTCACGTGCCACCTCAAAATCTGACTTTTCTTTATTATATACGAAAACTCCCGCCCATAAGTAAGAGCGAGAGTTACATCGTGCTATTATGGCCGTTCCTATTTTGACAATAAGCTAATAAATTCACGCAGGCCCTCCCGCCATGGGCGGATATCCGTCAAACCATTGGTTCGAATGGATAGATGATCCATTACCGAATTACGCGGCCTGGGAGCTGGTCTGGGGAACTGCTCTGTCGTACAAGGCTCCAATTTTGCTTGGATGGTATACCCTTCAACATTTCGAGCTTCTGCAAAGATCGCTTCCGTAAATTCATACCATGTACAAGTACCACTGTTGGAAGCATGATATACCCCATACATTTCTGTTTGCATAAGCTCTAGGATAAATCCTGCCAAATCAACGGTAAATGTAGGTGACCCTTTTTGGTCATGTACTACCTGTAGCTTTGGTTTTTCCTGACCCAATTTCAGCATCGTTTTGACAAAATTATTCCCGTACAGGCCGTAAACCCAAGAAGTACGCACAACAAACCATTTGGAGGACAACGACTGTACCAGTAATTCCCCCGCCCGTTTGGACTTGCCATACACACTTTGCGGATTCGTGTTATCGTATTCCTGATAGGGAGATGGCGAGTTGCCATCAAATACATAGTCTGTACTAATATAAATTAGTTTAGCTCCTGCCCTTTCGGCAGCTACAGCAACATTGCGTGTTCCTGCCGCATTCACCTTGTATGCACCATCGATATCTGTTTCCGCTGCATCTACGGCAGTATAAGCTGCACAATGAATGACCACTTCAGGATGATAAGATGAAATGACTTCACTACACTGTGCCTGATTCGTAATATCCATCTGATCCCGATCACAAGCAAGAACAGCATGCCCCTCCTTCTCCAAAAGAAGAACGACATCCCGTCCCAGTTGTCCGTTTGCTCCTGTAACCAAAACCTTCATTACTCCACGTCTCCCAATCGAGATCCATATTGCTTGGCATAGTACTGTTGATACACGCCGGACTGAATACGGGCCCACCATTCCTTGTTATCTAGATACCACTGAATAGTCTCCTTGATCCCGGTTTCAAACGTATGCTTTGGCTTCCAGCCTAGTTCAGACATCGTTTTGGTCGGATCAATGCCGTATCTGCGGTCATGCCCAGGTCGGTCTTGCACGTATTTGATTAAGGATTCCGGCTTACCCAATTGCTCCAAAATGGTTTTCACGATGTGCACGTTAGTTCGTTCATTATTGCCGCCGATGTTGTATACTTCACCGTTACGTCCTTGATGAATCACCAAGTCAATGGCACTGCAGTGGTCTTCGACATAGAGCCAATCTCTAATGTTTAAACCATCTCCATACACAGGCAAGGCTTCATCAGCAAGGGCCCGTGATATCATTAAAGGGATCAGTTTTTCAGGGAACTGGTACGGACCGTAATTGTTGGAACAGCGTGTGATATTTACCGGGAGGCCAAAGGTCTCATGGTATGCGCGCACAAGCATATCCCCACCTGCTTTCGACGCCGAATAGGGGCTGTTTGGCTGCAACGGTGTCTCTTCCGTAAATAGGCCTGTTGGACCCAACGAACCATATACCTCATCCGTCGATACCTGAACAAACTTGGTCACATTGTGTTTTTTAGCAGCTTCAAGCAATGCCTGGGTACCATTCACATTCGTCCGTACAAACACATCTGGTTCCAAGATGCTGCGGTCGACATGAGATTCGGCTGCAAAATTAACAAGTACGTCTACACCTTGACCGATCAGCCGATCCATCTGGGCAGCATCCGTAATGTCTGCTTTGACAAAGGTATGACGTGCGTTGCCTTCAAGTGATTTTAAGTTTTCCAAGTTACCTGCATACGTCAGCGCATCCACATTGATGATTTCGTAATCAGGATGCTGGTCCAGCATATACATCACAAAATTACTTCCAATAAAACCGGCCCCGCCGGTAACGAGCAGTTTCATAGTGTTGGAACCTCCTAATTACTTCATTTCGAAATTGAAATTGATCTCCGCATCTTGAAGTAAAGGATGTCTTTGATCCTTATCTGACATAGTCGGACTAGATGTAGGCCAATCAATTCCAAGAGCCGGGTCACTCCATAATATGCCGCGGTCGTTCTCCGGGGAATAGTATTCGTCCACTTTGTACAAGACTTGGGTGTTTGGTACTAGAGTACAAAAGCCATGAGCAAATCCTTTGGGTACCAGTAACTGACGGTGGTTATATTCACTCAAGATGAAACCCTCCCACTGCCCGAAGGTAGGGGATCCTTTCCGAATGTCAACAATGACGTCATAAATAGCACCAGATAGTACACGAACTAGCTTCGTTTGTGCTTTGGGATTAAGCTGGTAATGCAACCCACGAAGCACACCAGGTTGAGAAGATAGAGACTGATTGTCTTGAATAAATCGATAGTTGAGTTCATGCTGTTTCATAAGTTGGTCATTGTAACTTTCCATAAAAAAACCACGGTGATCGCCATGAACTATTGGTTCAATCAGAACTGCGTCCAATAACTTGGAGGAAGTCACTTTCATCATTGAACTCCCCTTTTACTATAGTTTTAGTTTTCCAAACTCTTCTCCAAAAATAATTTCTTGTGATAATTCATTTGCTCTAGCAAGAGAAGCATGTGTCCCCGCATCTGTCCACCAACCTTCCAGTATATCAAAGGTCAGTTGTCCATTTTGAATATATGCATTGTTCACATCCGTTATTTCAAGTTCTCCACGTGCAGATGGTTCCAATGATTTAATAATATCAAACACCTGGCTATCAAACATATATATGCCAGTTACTGCATAATTGCTTTTAGGCTGTTGCGGCTTCTCTTCAATAGATTTAATACGAGTACCTTCAATTTCAGGAACTCCAAATCGTTGAGGGTCAGATACCCTTTGTATCAATATTTTGGCCCCAGTGCCTTGAATTCGGAAATTTTCTACATAAGGAGTAACATCATCAGAAAATACATTGTCTCCTAAAATGACCACCATTTGATCGTCACCGATAAATTGCTCAGCAAGATCAAGTGCTTGAGCAATCCCACCTGCCTCATCCTGCACTTTATATGTGAAGGTAACACCCATGTCACTACCACTTCCCAGTAGATTTACCACATCTCCCATGTGATCTTTCCCTGTTACAATTAGGATATCTTCAATACCAGCCTGCTTGAGTTTATATACAGAGTGGAAAATCATTGGATACTTCCCAACAGGTAAAAGATGTTTATTGGTTACTTTCGTTAAGGGATACAAGCGTGATCCTGTACCTCCAGCAAGTATAATTCCTTTCATATCCTTCTCCTATCCTTGTAGTAACGTTAAAACTGACTACATCGTACTTTTATTGATGGTTTTGTCTCAAAACCAAAGTTAAGAGCTTGTATAGTAACGAGTTCTAGTGGGCTCATATAACTTGACACTTCTTTGTACTTCCGAGAAACTTATTCTTAATTTTCTCATCTTAATGTTTGATTTACTGTATGATGATTTAAGTCAATTCGCCTATCGATTATCCGAATTGAAATCAATCACAAATATAAATTCATTTATACCAGTTTAATACTAATAACTAAGTTATTCCATAATCGGGGCTCTATCAACTTTAAGTCTATTATATAAACAATGCTTGTTTTTAAATCATGAGCAGTAAATTGTTGTTCATGAACACGGTGGGAAAATAGCGATGGGTCATACCTCATCTCAAGTCCATGTTTCCTACCAATAAATTTCACAATACCGTCCGTTGATACGGTTGGTTTATAGAACGAAATGAAGCGCTCAATTATCTCCTCCGGTGTGTCTGTAAATTCTATATAGTCTTCTAATATAAGTTCAAAGCAACCGTATTTTTTTGTTTCAAATGTTCTAATAAGTTTATTAATATTAGCATTTCCATATGCTCCGGCCATGTCAAAACTAAATTTATCTACTTTTTGTTCAGTAGTCGCTTCTATTATAGAAGTTCGATGAGCCCCACAATTCTGTTCTTTACCACCAATTATAGGCACTGAATGTCCGCTGGATCTTGTTGTGAAAAAAGTATAGCGTGTTTCTTTCTGAAAATACTGTTTAGTATACTCACCAGAGCCTACATCTGCGAATATTGTATCTTCGCCAATATGAATGATAAAACTTCCAACATCATTATGGTTATGAGGCTCCTGGTTGTGACCACCTTTTGCAGCAAAAGCCACCGTAAAACCATCTTTACTGAATCTGGAAATAAACCATTGCGCATTACTCAAAAAAACTCCATTTTCACTCCAAGATTCTCCTTGGATATCTGGATTGCTCCATACAAAATCACGAATTAACGGTGCCCACCGTGCAGTTGGATCATCCAGGACATTAAGCTTAAATTTATCCATTGGAAGTTCGATATCTTCAAATCTATCTTTTAAAAAATGCATGAGACCCACACGATGAAAAACAGTGGGAGAAGAATCTGCAAAAGAGGCTATAGTGTTACCGTTCAAATAGCACTGTTGGTGAAACAATGCAATCTTATGAATTTTGTACTGATTAAGCAAATCTATTCGTCCTAACGTCCTCTGTTTAAGGAGACTTGAAAAATAGACATAATAACCAAATCCATAATACCAGTAATCTAAGCCCTCTAAACAGGCTCCATCATTCTCATAACCCTTCAAAAAGTATTCCATTGTCTTAAGAACTTTACTGATCATTGGAGCTAGTATTTTAGAATTATCGATCATGTATATAGCAGCTACACCAATTGATCCTGCACATACTGATGCCCAATTCGTGGTTGATGTCTCCCAAAAAAAGGAGTTATCTTGAGACATATATGGCTCAAATACTCGTTTAGTGATCTCATTTTCTACTCTTTTGAGAGTTTTTTGGCTCAGCAAATCTTTCAATAAATAGACGATCTCCGACAATGTAAATGCAGTTTCTGCAGAAAATAAATCTATCTGTTTATAGGGGGGAAGCAAATCCCCCTGAGTATTCATATCTTTTGGGTTATTTATATGTGCAGGCAGGCACCAAGTATATTCATCACATATTGACCAAACTATATCTTCCATTGCCTTTATAGATCGCACGTCGTCTTTATTAAGAAGAACTGATAATGCAAAAATATTTAATCTCATTCTTCTTTTAAAGTATACTAATTCATATTCTTTTCTTGAACCTGATTTGTCATATTCCAAAAAGAGGGATTTTGTTAAGTATGGGATTTCAGTGCGCAAAAGGACATTAGCTTCTTTTTCAATTAATTCGATCCACCTTCTGTAATAAGGTAGTAACCTAATCCTCTCCCAACTCTTATTATCAAAACTCTCTTGAAAAAGAATTCCATTCACATCAGAAAAACTTTCCAATGCATTTAAGATAGATGTTTGTTCCATAAGCTTTACACCTCCAAAAAACAAGTAGGGCTCTTCGCTATATTAAGTAAGAAAAGCTGTATTTTGTGGTATAAATGAGTAATTTAACATGGAGTCCCGACGGGCATGAATATTCGTGAAGGCGGCAAAGGGTTCTGAATTTCTGTTGCTAATTATCTGCTCATCATATATCAATCTCCATATAAACTGCTTTCTAATTCCCAACATCAAAGTATCGAAGAAACTGATTCATAAACTCTTTTTAATATGGGCCCATAAGGGTAATTTATTTAAACACTCATCCTAGAAAAGTTAAATTTTGTAGCGTTCAAATAGGTTTACGCCCAATAGAGCGATAAATAAAACCATCAATTCTCCCACCTGAGAGGTCCAAACAATTCCGGCCATCAATAATCACTGGATTATTCAATAAGTTTATATTTTTTTTATAATCAAATTCAACAATTTCATCCCACTCTGTAACAATCAATATTGCATCACTATTGCTTATGGCTTCTTCTATTGAATTACAGTACTCAACATTTCCTTTTATAACTTGCTTAGCTGCTTCAAGAGCAATTGGATCATATACATTTATTTTTAGTGAAGGGTCTACTTCAAATAATGACCGAACTAGGGATATAGATACGGCATCACGCATATCATCTGTATTAGGCTTAAATGCAAGGCCCAATATAGTTATAACTTTTCCAGTTAAATCAGGATAAACTGACAGTAGTTTATTAATAACACTCCTATACTGATTATCATTTATTCGAATCACTTCTTCCAATAAAGGTAAGGTTCTTCCTGATTTTTGAGCTATTTCAATAAGACCCTTAACATCTTTAGGAAAACAAGCTCCTCCAAATCCAATTCCGGCATTCAAAAATTGATTTCCTATCCTTTTATCCGAGCCAATACCCTTGGCCACTTCAATAACGTCTGCCCCAACCCCATCCGCAATATTGGCTATCTCATTAATAAAGGAGATCTTCATAGCCAGAAAGGAGTTTGCGGCATACTTTATTAATTCTGCGCTACGTATATCCGTGATTTGGATTGGGATGTTCAATTTTTCATGGAGTTTCATCAGAATATCAGCAACCTCCAAATTATTCGCTCCTATTACTATTCGATCTCCGTTAAAAATATCTTTAACAGCAGAACCCTCGCGCAAAAATTCAGGGACAGAAGCCATATCAAATGAAACTTTTTTATCTGTCATATTCTCCTTAATAATCCGCTCTACCAAATCAGCTGTCCCTACAGGAACAGTGCTTTTGTTGACGATTATTTTATAATCAATCAGGTTTTTGCCTATTTGAATAGCAACTTGTTCGACGTAAGAAAGATCCACAGAACCATTAGGCAAGGATGGAGTCCCTACTGCAATAAAAATTACTGATGCCGACTTAATTGCCTCAGACAAACTCGTTGTAAAAAATAAGCGTCTTTCTTTTACATTTCTCACCACAATGTCTTGTAGGCCAGGCTCATAAAAAGGCATGATCCCCTGTCTTAACTGATTTATTTTCCTCTCATCAATATCAACACAAACGACGTTATGTCCCAGTTCCGCAAAGCTGGAACCGGATGTTAGTCCAACATAACCGGTTCCAACCACCATAATATTCAATATAAATCCTCCAATTTCATTTCAAACTAATTAATCTGTTCGAATATTTCTAAAAATCTCTCAACTCTCTGTTCATATGAATGACGTTCACGTACAATTGATGAGCCTTTTTTAGCTTTTTCTTTTCTTAAATTTGGATTTTTCAGGTAAAAATCGATTAAATTGCGCAATTCTTCTGGTGTATCATATGTTGCAACAGAATCTCCAAATTCTTCCTCGATCCCTCTAACCTTATCAGTAATTATAAATGATTCCGTTGCCAATGCATCAAAAATCCGATTAGATATAAACCCTTTATCCCTCATATCATCCCAATGGTCGTTAAGCAAAATTTCACATGAACCATAGTGCTTATAGAGCTCAGAATTTGAGATGTGATTGCCTTTAATATATTTTTTATCTATCAATCCATCCCATAAAGTCCCGTAGACATGTAAGTCATACTCCGTAGGCAAAAGATCTTTTAATATTTTCCGAAACACTTTTCTTGAATTACCAACAAACAAAATTTGGCTATAATGTTCTTGAATTTCAGGTTTCCTAAACTGGTTAGTATCAGTGCATTGGAGCATGGTTTCCACCGGTACACTTACGAGCTTGCTAACTCGTTCAGACCAGTATTTTGAAGATATACATACATAATCATACCTGTTCATTTCATCAACAGTAACTTCATCAGGATGCGATATGTTCCATAAAATATTTATATGATGATTTTTTGGTGTGTAGGCGTTTAAACCTCTTAGAACAATAACAACGTCACAATTTTCATCGTCACCGTTATCCCATTCGTACAAGAGTTGGATCAGTACTTGATGACCTTTTTTTTCAAACTCCTTTTTTAACCCCATGGCCATATGGTAGTCGCCCCATTCGTGTACGGACTCCCACTTTGGAGCTGCTATTTTTATAGCAACTCGATAATTTGAGATGTGTTCAAGAAGTATATCTCTAAATTCTCCAGCACGATGATCATAAGTGTGATGGTTTAGAACCATCTTTTGAAGTTCTTTTACTTTTTCCACTCGCGCGGTTTCATTAGACAAATAGTAATTAAGCAACTCTTCCAGTTCTTGAGCTGAAGAATAAACAGGAAGTTTCCCTTCAAAGGTGTCTTGCGATCCTAAATAACCGTTTGTTAAAACAAGAGTCCCTGCACCTAAAGCATCAAATACCCTGCTATTTACAGCACCGTATGGTTTTGTCACTCTATTCGCATCATCAATTACGATTTTTGTAGACTTATATAAGTCAGGGATCTTCTTATATTGAATAAATCCTTTGTGATAAGGTTTAAACTTCCTAACCTTTTCCCAGTTCTTTCCGTAAACATGAAATCTATAATTTACTCTTTCAGGATCTAAATGACCAATGATATCTCTTTCATCGTTCCAGTAACTTCCCGTAAAACAATAATCACAATCATATTCATTATACTTCTGGCCAATATTAAATCTATCCGAATTCGTTGCTATAGGAAGCAAATAAACTAACCTACCGGTTTTTTCACTCACCAAATTACAAGCAATCTTACTTGATGCCATTAGTATGTCATATTTCTCAAAGTTAGGTTGTTCGATCCATCTTTCAAACCAATTCCGCATCCATGCCACTTTGATTAGACAGTTATTACCACTTATTATTTTGGAAGGATCATATGCATCCAACAAAGAAATAACAATATCTACACTTTCATCAATTTCATACCAGTTCCGCTTTCCCTTACGCGGTACATACTCAACATCCCATCCTAGCTTTTCCATACTCATTCCCAGTTCTAAAGCAGTGAAATAGTCACCTGCCGTAACCTCATCCCCCATTTCAGTTACAATGAGGCTAACCTTCAGTTTCTTTTCAGAAAGAATGTTGTAATTATTAATCTTGTCTAGCCACATGGACTTATCTAACCATTTATGCCACTTTTCTTTAATAAGTCTTTGATTACTTAACCTTCTCTCTCTCACCTCATGATTGGTATCATTCTGCTGCGTTCCAAATTCATGATGAAACAACACAGACGTTGGACAATAAATATTTTTAAAACCTTTACTCAAAACCTTGAGCCCAAAATCCACGTCCTCATATCCATAGATGTACCCTTCATCAAGTCCACCGAGTTCAATATATAACTCCTTTTTAACTAATAAACATGCTGCCGTTAGGGTTGCACGTTCCCGCCTAATCATGCTTTCAGGGTCGTGTACTTCTAACCCTTTCCCGGTATTATAAGGTTGTATAAAATTATTGCTTAACTTTTTAAAAGCGATACCCGTATGTTGAATCAATAGCTCTAATTCTTTATTGATACTGTCATTAGGCTGCAGAGAGTAAACCAACTTAGAACCAATTGTGCCTGCTAAAGGGTTCTCGAGCATACAGTTTACTAATTCAGAAAGCCAACCTTTTAAAGGTTCAATATCATTATTTAATAACAACAGATACTCGCCTCTTGCTACTTTGGCAGCTTGATTATTCGCTTGGGAAAAACTAGCATTATAGTCGTTATTTATAACTGAAATCGAGAAATCTCTTTTGAATTTCTCGATTACTTCTATTGAGTTATCATTAGAATTGTTGTCAACAATAATAAATTCAATGTTTGAATATTCATTATATTTACAAACCTTCTTTAATAACCTATTAAGATGATCAGAGCCATTGCGATTAATAACTATTATAGAGACAAGGGGTGTTTCTTTAGGAAGAGTGAGCTCCAATTTTTCTTGTCTTGTGATAATACTTTGTCTCAATTCTTCCGGATTCTTCAGAACTCTATTCTTTTCTTTTATTTTTCTTCCTTCAAGTTTTTGAGTCTGATAATTTAACTCTGCACTTGAGTGGCTTTTAAGTACCTTTTTGGGCTTAACATTCTTCTGTTTCAGATGCTGATAGAATAGCTTTCCAATTTTCAAAGGCATTAAAAGAGTTTTTTTTGAGGGACGTAATCCAGATATTATGATATCCCCCAGCCTATAGCGCATAGAATTAAGATGTGTAGCCGCGGAAATTTCAGCACGTTTCAAATTTAGAAGAAGTTGTTCGTTTTTGGAAACTAATAGGTTCATCTCTTTCTCAAGTTTATCCAACTTTATTTCTGATTCTTTAAGTTGTACATGTTTTATTTCACTATTTTCCGATTTAGCTCTATTTTTGTTATCTTCAAGTTCGTTTTTCAATATTTTCACACGATTTTCATAATCATTTGTGACTCTTTCATATTGTTCTCTAATTTCTTCCAGCTGATTTTTAATTCTGAAGTATTCACTTTCAACTTCATTTTTACTGGACTGCAGACTTGCTAGGTTGTCTTGTAAATTATCAATATTAATCATTTGAACAATCCGTTCATGTTCTAATGATTTAATTAATTTCATTTGATAATGTTGTTGATTTTCCAAGCTAATTTCAGCAGAACCAAATATTAATATCCCTAACCCATGAAAGCCTGACAAAAGGAAAAACTGGTTTTTTTCCTTAGTTTCCTTTAAGAAATCTTCTACAGCTGCTAATACCCCATTACGCGGATTATTTTCATAAATAGAATGTTGTAAATTATTATTGTAACCACTATCCACTAGAGCTGATTTTCCAGGTAATACTCCCGACTTCTTATAAGCTTGTCTAAAAGCTAACGGAATATTTTCCGGGTTTAAGTAAGAATCCCTTCTTGCGTACGGCCACTGCGTATCATGAATAAAAACAATAGGTGTATTACCGTTTAACTCTACGCTCTTTTCGATAATTTTCAATTCGTTGTAGACGGTATACCAGTTCCTATCACCATCGAGAAAAATAGCATCATAACTCTTAATTAGAGGTAATGCAGATAAGCTCATATCGGGGTAAAATGTTAAATATTCCTTGTTCTCTTTTTCAAGACTAACTATTTGGTCATCAAACTCTGGATCTATTGTAACCATTGTTCCATTGTTACTTTTACAGTATGCCAATAAATTTTGTGTATTTATGCTTCTTTCACTTCTAATTTCGACAATCTTCTTTACGTCATTATCTTTTAAAATTGGCTCAATAATCCCCCAAAACCGATGCAATTATTTCCCCTCCTGGTAACTCTTCTTAAATTGTCCACAGATTGTGGGTGAATCTCCTATTCCGCGTACCATACCGTTTTCAAGCCACAGAACTCTACTGCATATTTCCTCAATCTGCCCAATAGAATGAGAAACAAATAATACAGTAGTTCCGTTTTTTATCATATTTTTTATTTTGTTAAGACTTTTTTCTTGAAAACCAATATCCCCAACAGAAAGAGCTTCATCCACAATAAGAATTTCTGGTTGTACCACTGTTGCTATAGCGAACCCCAATCTAGCCTTCATTCCAGAGGAATAATTTTTCAAAGGAGTATGAATGAACTTCTCCATTTCACTAAACTCAATAATTTCATCAATCTTTCTTTCTATCATTTTCTTGGGATAGCCAAGGATCATACCATTTAAAACAATATTTTCATAACCAGATAAATCACCTATAAATCCGGCGCCAAGCTCAATCAAGGGAGCAATCGTGCCGTGCTTAATAACTTTTCCTGAAGTAGGTTTCAGAATGCCGGAAATTACTTTCATTAGTGTACTTTTCCCCGCACCATTTAATCCTATTATTCCGAATACTTCACCTTTTGAAACAGTAAAACTGACATCATTAAGAGCACAAAACTCTTTGTAAACAATCTGTTTTTTAACCCTTTTAATAAAAAAATATTTAAGGGAATCGATCTTTTCACTTCCGATCAAATATTTCATGGAAACGTTTTTTATTTCTATAGCATTCATGGGCATCTCCTATAAAG
>NZ_NPBI01000025.1:0-135768 GCF_002272715.1 Paenibacillus sp. 7516 | reverse complement strand
CCTATAAAGAATTCATAAATAAAATATGAATCTATCTTGTTTTTTATAAAAAACAAATAATCCGATAATAAAATATAAAGCAGCATAAATAAGAGAAATAGTTAATTGATGTGCAGAAAAATTATGACCATACATTAGAACATCTCTAAACATTCCTACTAATGGATATAATGGATTAATCTCTATCAACCATTGATATTTATCAGGTATTATATCAGCTGGATAAAATATAGGTGTCATATACATAAGAATAGTTAAAATTACTGTGTATAAATGACCTACATCTCTAAAAAAAACGGTACCTACTGATAAGAGCAACCCCACACCAGCGGACAATATTAACATTAAAAACAAAGGAACTACAATCAACAAATTAAATATTGAAAATTGCATATCAGTTATAAACATAACCAAGAAAATTGGAACTAAGGAAACCAAAGAAGTCAAGAAAGAAGAACACACTCGTGATAATGGAAAAAAGTACTTTGGGATATATACCTTTTTTATTAATTGACCGTTTACGTGTATAGAATTCATTGCAAAGCTAGTTGCCTCAGAAAAGAATGAATACATGAGTCTTCCAGATAAAACATACACAGGGAAATTTGATATATTATTTTTAAAAATTCCCGAAAAAACAATTGTAAGCACAGTCATCATCAGGAGAGGATTTAAAAAACTCCAAAGCAGACCTAAATACGAGTTCCTATATTTTAGTTTTATATCTTTTTTTACTAGCTCGATAAACAAGTCTTTATATTTCAAAAAATTCCGAATTTGCTGATACATATTTACTCCTTTTTGTTGTACACATTAATAAATAGAAATGCGAGTACTCTTCACAAAACTAGCCCCTGTTTCTGCAGTATGCTAAAATATTGTCGTATCTATAAGAAAAGGAGAATCAAACCTTGTCGAATCCAGTATACGGTAAACAAAAGAAGACGTCGAGCAAGACAAGCAGCGGCTCAACCTCGCCGCTGTTGTGGACGTTGACAATAGGACTCATCTTATTTTTACTCTGGTCCTCATTTCAAGTTGCTTTATTTAACGGACAATTACTTCAATTTGAAGGCCCCATTTATTGGGCACTAGTAATCACAAGCCTCCTCTTCATTGTCTGGGCTGTAGTTTACTACAAAAACATCTCACTAGAATCCCAACAAGATTGGCTCAAGTTACTCGTTTTACTACTGCCACTTACCTACATACTGTCGCTTATTAGTGCAGCATCGCATTACTTGGCAAGCAACATGATTCTAATCCAGTGCATCTATGCCATGCTCTTCGTCATAACGATGCACCTGCTCCAGAAAAAACAAATTAATCATATCATACAATCTTCCTTAATAGGAATTGCATATGTAATTGTCGGATATGGTCTATTGAATTGGTTTGGTGCATTCAACTTCGCCGGTAAACTGGTCGGCTGGTTCTCTTCAGGCGTAGTCAATGGGGTATATAATCAAGCGATCTGGAACGATGCAAACGGTCCACGGCTTGCTTCTGTATTCCAGTACCCGAATACATACGCAGCCTTCTTGATGGCATTTCTGTTCATTAGCATCTTTAGCCTGATCCGCACCAAAAAGGTGTATAAACAGTTGGTCCACGGATTCATGCTTGTTCCTATCTTACTGTCTCTGTTGCTGACACTTTCGCGGACAGGTCTTGTGATGATGCCTATCGTGTTCGTGATCATCCTGTTGCTACTTAAACCAGCAAAACAGATTCTATGGTTTATATATCTTGCTATATCGGGAATAGCTACGATTGCTATCCTGAATCCGGTCAATACCGCCGGACTCGAATTACAGAAACAGTTCTCGACCGGACTTGCAACTAAAGGTTGGATCTATCTGATTACCGCATCCATCGTTGTAGCGATTATCAACTGGTTGATCCAACGTTGGATCGCTCCAAAGCTTGAAGCCAAGTTCCAAGCTTGGGGTAAACGTAAAGGCGCAAGCCTCTGGATCCCGCTTGGCTCAGTGCTCCTCGCCATTATCGCAGCAGTGCTGCTGTTGGGTACCAGCGTTCGCAACATTTTGCCGGACAGCATCAGTACGCGTCTGGAAAACATTAACTTCCAGCAACACAGTGTTCTGGAGCGACTCACTTTCTACAAAGATGCCGCCAAGGTTATTGCGGATTATCCTTTGATTGGTGCTGGCGGTGGCGCTTGGACTGCACTTTACGAAAAATATCAAAATAATCCATACGTCAGTGCCCAGGCACATAACTTCTTCATGCAGTATCTGGTAGAAGTCGGAATCATCGGATTTATTATTTTCATGGCATTCATACTGTATATTTTCTATCATTTCGTTCGCAGCTACTTGCGTAGAGATGAAAGTGAAAGAGAGTCGCACTTTGTATTTTTCATTATGTCCATGACCATTCTGGTATTGAGTCTTCTCGATTTCAACATGAGTTACGTCTTCATCGGCATGCTGGTGTTTATCGGGTTTGGAGGAATGGCGGCAGCGATCGAACCACGGCCGGTTCAACGTTTGAAGGTAAGCCCATCGGCAGCACGAGGAATCTATACTGCAATCGCCGGAGTTTCAATCATCATACTATTGATCGTATCCGTCCGCTTCTTGCAAGCAAATCAATATGCGAATGCAGCTAAAGAAGTAGCACAAACTAGCCAATCTTTTGAAGAAATTAAGACTGCATTGGACAAGGACTTGACCATACGTAGCACACACTCTGACTCCCTGTTGACCCTAGCTTCACTGTACCAGCAAGGTTTCCAACAGACACAAGATGAGCAGTTCTATACAGCAGGCTTAGAACTGCTGCAAAAAGGACTACAAGCAGAGCCGTACAACAAAAGTATGGTTAAACAGCTAATCCAACTTTATGAGCTTAAAGGTGATACTGAACAAGCCTATGCTCTTCAAAAGGAATATGCTAACAACTATATCTGGAATATGGATTGGTACGAAACTCTAATCAGCAGTTCGTTTGATCTAGGATATCAAGCACTTGGACAAGGCGATATGGCTCAGAAAGAATCCTACTTCACTTCAGGTCTGGATGCTTACCAGCATGTTGTTGATGGCGTAGAGCACCTAAAGACTCTTCCTGAAGGGCAACTTCAAGGACAGCCATTCGAGCTTACTCCAACAATGATTCTGAATGCAGGAAAAATGAAATACATGTCAAATGATTCTGCCGGAGCTGTAACGATTCTTAAGGGTGGAATTGCAGAGGATTTGAGCGATGCTACCAACCGTGAAATTGCTCGTTGGTATCTTGCGGCTCTGACGAAAGACGGACAACAAGATCAAGCGGTGTATGATAAGCTCATTGCTGTTGTACCTAATGAAGCTGACGAGATTAAACAGATTGCTGAACTGAACTTCTAATTAATAAACATGTCCCAAGTTAGATCAAAGCAAAAAGGTTTACCCTCCTGAGGGTAAACCTTTTTTTGTATATAAAATTATAAGTTAACATTAGTTCGACGCCACAATCTTCTTCAGATAATTCAACAAATCTTCCCGCAGATCGTCATGCTGAAGTGCATAATGAATCGTTGTCTCAATAAAACCCAACTTCTCTCCCACGTCATGACGAAGGCCTTCAAAATGATAGGCCAATATTCTTCTCTGCTCATTCAGACGTGATAACGCATCAGTCAGCTGAATTTCCCCACCGACACCTGCGGATTGTTGACCGAGAATCTCAAAAATATCCGGTGTTAGAATATATCGTCCCATAATAGCAAGATTCGAAGGAGCATCTTCAGGTTTCGGCTTTTCAACCAAACGTTTAGAGCGGAATACTCGGTCATTGGTTTTCAAGATTTGTTCGCCATCCACAATACCGTATCGGGAAACTTCTTTCCAATCCACGGGCTGAACACCAACGATTGGAGACTGGTACTCATCATAAACTTCCATCATCTGCTGAAGACACGGCTTGTTCGCCTCAACGATATCATCCCCGAGAAGCACAGCGAAGGGTTCGTCTCCAATAAATTTGCGTGCACACCAAATTGCATGGCCCAGTCCTTTGGGTTCCTTTTGACGAATATAGTGGATATCTGCCATTTCAGAGGACTTGCGTACTTCATTTAATAGATCCCATTTCTGTTTATCAACCAGATTTTGCTCCAATTCAAAAGAATAATCAAAATGGTCCTCAATGGCCCGCTTGCCTTTACCGGTCACGATTATAATATCCTCAATACCTGAGGCTACAGCCTCTTCGATAATGTATTGAATTGTTGGCTTGTCAACAATAGGTAGCATTTCCTTAGGCATTGCTTTGGTTGCTGGCAAAAAACGAGTTCCCAGACCAGCAGCCGGAATAATAGCTTTACGAATTCTCATGATTTAACTCTCCCTCTTTATAGAGTAGATGATATGTATATGTATTCTTTCATTTCTCAAAAGTGCAAAATTGCAAAAAATACATTAATCATCAGGCTATGTAACCTAAAATAGTTAATTATAATATATCAGATATATAAATGCATGTTTTGTATTTTCAAGATGATTTTACTAGTATACTTTTCATACTATACTAAACAGGTTACACTTCTCGCTTATATCAATCTTCTTTTCTAATAAAAAGTAGGGTGATACAAGTCAACAAACTGTACCACCCTATTCCACCAAAACATCTTTCTTATACCATCAGCAGCTCCCGAATATCCTGCTCGGATAAGGTTGTTGATCCCCCATCTCCTGGTTCGATCACTTCAGCGATCAGATCCTTCTTCCGCTGCTGCAGTTCCAGTATCTTCTCTTCGATCGTTCCTTCCGTAATCAAACGGATAACCTGAACGACTTGCTTCTGCCCCATCCGATGGGCGCGACCAATGGCCTGTTCCTCCACAGCGGGGTTCCACCACAGATCATATAATATTACGGTATCTGCACCCGTTAAGTTCAGTCCGGTACCGCCAGCTTTCATTGAGATCAGGAATAGCTCGCCTTCCCCCTCATTGAATCTGCGGCACATGTCGACACGGCTCTGAGTCGGTGTCTGCCCATCCAGATAGAACAGATTCCTGCCCTGCGCAGCCAGCGTCTGCCGAATCAGGTTCAGCATGCTTGCAAACTGGGAGAAGATCAGAATTCGTTTGCCTGCTGCCAGACAATCCTGAACCGTTTCGAGCAGTTGCTCCATCTTCCCGGAATCTCCCTGATAGCCCTCCACAAACAGAGCCGGGTGACAGCACAGCTGGCGTAAACGGGTGATACCTGCGAGTATTTTGATCCGATTCTTCTGAAAACCGTCCTCTTCCATATCCTTGGATGTCTCATCCTGAAGCTGGGAGAGGTAGGCAGCATACAGTTTCTTCTGCTCCACCGTTAGCTCAGAGCGCTGTACCGTCTCAATGCGATCCGGCAATTCCTCCAGCACGTCCTTCTTCAGGCGGCGGAGAATGAACGGACGGACCATCCGGGCAATGCGCTCAGGCGGCAGATCACGGAATCTGCGATAGCTTGGGAAAAGACCCGGGAAAATTGCTTCAAAGATCGACCACAGCTCATCCAGCGAGTTCTCTACAGGCGTCCCTGTGAGCGCAAAGCGTCGCGGGGCCTGAATCTGCTTGACGGCCTGAGCCGTCTGAGAGGAAGAATTTTTGATCGCCTGAGCCTCGTCCAGGATAAGCGTATGAAATGTTCTCCCCAGATACATGTCCAGATCTCGACGCAGCAATGGATACGACGTTACGATGACATCCGCCTGATTCATGTCTGCGAGCATGTTGGCGCGTTCTTCCTTTTGTCCTGCAGCGATAAGAACGCGTAAATGCGGGGCAAAGCGCGCAAATTCATTCGCCCAGTTGTAGGTCAACGATGCGGGCGCAACCACAAGCACGGGAGGATGGGCTGCCTGGCTTCGGGTGGTTAATCCATCCTGTAATGTACCAGAGGCAGTAAAGAGGCTCCCAACCCCCTCCAAAGAAGCCTCACTCCATGGCAATCCGGTTACAGGATCAATCCCTGAATAAGCAGGCTCTGAAGCACCCTCTCGCAGTATCCCATTTTTCCCGTAACGATCTGATCTTCCAACATCTCCGTCTAAAATCGGGTTCTCACTTAGTTCAGCCGTGATATACGCGATACTTTGCAACGTTTTGCCAAGTCCCATATCATCTGCCAGGATCCCGCCAAAACGATAATAAGCGAGTGTGCGCAGCCACTGATATCCACTGGCCTGATAATCCCGCAGCACCGGAGCGAGTCCATTCGGCAGTGCAAAATCCATCCGCTCGGGATCACGAAGGTCATCCAGGAAACGCTTCAGGGAACCTCCCCACTTCACATGACCGGAAACCTCCTCCCGACCCGGCAGCTGTAACGCTCGAACGGCTGGCAGCCGAATGTGGCTGCCTTTGATATCGTCCGCTCCCAGTCCCAGCGAATCCGCCATGTGGGCGAAGCTGTCTGCTCCTTCATTTTCAAGCGATAGAAAGACACCGCTGCGCAAGCGGAAATACGGTTTCTTTTCCACAATGCTGCGCATGATCTCCTGAAGTTCCTGCTCGTTCACGCCTTCCATTTCAAACGAAATCTCCAGCCAGTCCAGGCCTTTCCCGAGATCTGCCCGAACTTTAGGAGGTGTCGGATAGGATTGCATTATGGCCTTTACGGCATTCGGGACATAGATGTCCACCTGCTTCTCCAATTCGGGCACCAAATGATACATTACATCATAGATGGCATCTTCACGTTCACTTGCCCACACGCTGCCTTCCCGTTCCAGGAAGGAACGATCCAGTCGCTCAATCAGGTTCCGCTCGGCATGACGGTCACGCACCAGAATAACCTTTTTCTCTTCTTCATCGATCAGATACTCCGCCAGCGGGTTAATCACCATTACACCATAATCAAACTCCAGACGCGCAGTGATCCGTTCCCGGTAAAAATCAATATAGAGCTTCGGCGCAAGCTCCGGCTCTGCAATTCGTTCACGCACCTGGGCGTCGATCGACAGATGTCCAAGCGTACGGAGTTCCGGCACCACATGCTGTACGAACTCATCGACTTGCTGAGAGGAAATATCGATGCTTTCCTTAATTCCATACGAAGTGAGCGCCCTGCTCAAGTCTTCCAGACTGCGCATCTGCATCGGCTCCAGCATATGAAGTTGTCCTTCGACCACAGCAGCATCATAAGCCGGAAGAAGAATCAACTCGCGTAATCCCGAGATCTCGAGCTGGTACCCCTCATTGTCCCCCTGGGCAATCCGATAAAACAGAGGCAGTGCCCCTTCACCCAACGTGAGCGGTCCGTTCGCGAGTCCCGTACCTTCCATCCGGCTGTCGGCCTGAAGCAGCAATTCCAGCAGCGGTTTCCACACCAGCGGCGCAATCAATATATCCCGGCCATCCGAAGCCCCCAGATAACCCGAGATGGATTCACGATACGCTTCCTCGCTCTGCCTCATACGAATCAGCATGGATAGAATTTCCTGATCCTGAGGGCTGAAATAATGCATCGAAGGGTCATAGAAAAACAGTTTGGTAAACGACATCGGCTCGCCCTTCTCGACGCAGTTCAGGAATTGCTTCACCTTTTGCACCACGTATAGCCGCTTACTTCCGACCTTAAGCTCCAGTGCGAGCTTGGCTCCCCCTTTGTGAACCTGAACAAGCTTGCATATAAACTGAACCTGAAGCTCTTCCCGCAGCGAGGAGCGGGTCACAGGTGCTGTATATTTACGTTCACCCGCATGTAATGGACTGCGTTCCTTGGCAAAGATGGACAGAATCTGGTCGGCCGTGCGATACGAAGGCTTGTCTGCCGAACGTCCCCAGCCTGGGGCTGAACTTGGACGGCCTGCCTGGGCAAAATGGGCAACCGGTTGATGATCTGCATCAGCAGCGGGATTAAACCCTGAAGCCGAGAAGCCATTCTTTTGTGCAAAAGAATGAGATGTTGTACTCGTACTGGACTCCGTATACCGTTTTGTACTTGGACCTTCGTGTCGTTCCGGATTGTCATCCCTAGGCGAGTCTAAGATTGAAGAAGAGTTGGGACGCTCCCACTCCTTCTCTTCCACCAACGTACCTACCCTGGAAGCGGAGCCTTTACCGGACCCAGAAGGATTCCCTGAAGAAGGTTTGGATGACTCCTGAGATATACTGGTACCGGCAGCCTTAAGCTCCTGCTGCTCACCCCATTCATGAATCGCCAGCAGAACTGCAGCGACATGTTTGCAATAGTCATAATACCGGCCATCGCCTGGACAAGTGCAGCCTGCCTCAACTTCCCCTTTTTCGTCCAAATCCACCTTCACCTGATATCGCTCTGTGCCTCGCACCATGGCTTCATAATGACGCTGATCGTCACTAACAACCAGATTGCTCACCCTACCGGACTGGTTATAGGCTTCCCCTCGTTTGAATGCCGTGACCCCGCACAGCAATTTGATATCCATCATGGTGAATGGCGCCACGTATTTCGCCTCCTTATGCATTCTGACGGGTATGAATAACTTTCAAACCACTGTCCCTTTTACAGAAAAAACCCCAAGAGCTCCGTAAAGCAGAGATTGGGGTTGCTTCATGCTTGTAAACTGTCGCTTGCTATTATGCTTGCCGTCCTAATAAATGTAACCTACGATCCGTTTATTTCACCAATTGACCGCGTGTAACGCCCAGTTGGTTGGTTGCTTTCAATGTTTTCCACACTTGTGTACCGCTGATCTCGCCGCGCAGTGCACGGTTGTACAGATCAATAACCTCCATAACCTGCTCCGGCGTCTCTTCCAGGAACTCTACGCGGTAACGGGATACACCCAGGTCCATGAAGTTGGT
Source organism: Paenibacillus sp. 7516 (assembly GCF_002272715.1). Taxonomy (NCBI): domain Bacteria; kingdom Bacillati; phylum Bacillota; class Bacilli; order Caryophanales; family Paenibacillaceae; genus Paenibacillus; species Paenibacillus sp. 7516. The sequence continues at coordinate 126,977 of NZ_NPBI01000025.1, read as the reverse complement.
CAGATACTCGGCACCCGACTGTTCCACTGCGTTATAAACGGTATTACGGCAGCCTTCATCCACACGTACCGGGTGGGACATGCCAATCCGGTCTTGCAGGGATGCACGCTGTTCTTCACAAGGGCGTCCACAGTTCGTATAATCCGTTCCTTCACTCATAAACGTACAGTACACGCAGTGCTCTGTATGGAACATCGGCAGATGCTGATGGATAACCACTTCAGTCTGGCTTGTACGGGAGTTACCCAACAGATCGACCATTTGTTGAATGTTCAGGTCATAAGATGGTGTGATCCAGTCACATCCTGCTTCCAGGAACAGTTCAACAGCCTTATGATTGGCGATGTTCAATGAGAAGTCACCGATCAGTTCCGGATGATTCGCATCCGGGTTCTCCATCCGGTGGCGCAGGTAGAAGTACAGCGCACCTGTATTACGTACCAGCACAGCGTCCGGCTTCAGACGCAGGATGTTGTTGTGGTATCCGTTCTCGCCCGGCATGTGAATGCGCGGCGTTGCCAGGGCAATCTTGCGGCCAGCGGCATGCACGGCTTCCACAGCAGCCGGGAACTGCTTGATAAACTCGAAGTCGGCGTAGATCATGCCGACACCCGCTTCCAGCGCTGCCTCGACTTGAGGCAGGCTGCGGCAGAGCGCGGTCAGCTCCGCTTGACCGCGAGCCACTGGCGATGCCGGTTTAACCGCATCGCCGTAAACTTCTACCGCCCGTTTCACGTAGACGGGCGGTTTAGGGCGCTCGCCCGCGAGCTGTTCCACCGCCTGACGGCGAATGTTATTCAGCTCGCGCATCGGGATGATGACATCACCGTGCAGGTTGACGTCAAGCTCTTCCAGCTGGAACACGGTGCCGCCCAGACGTCCGAATTGCTCCTCGAGCAATTCATAGGTCATTGGACGCTTCTGGGCAATGTCCAGTTCCATCTCGGAATCAATCCGGACGGTCGTGCCCTTCTGCACGTCTGTCCACCAAGTGCTGAGCGGCTGCCCAGGGCTGCCGATGACTTTTACTTTTACCGGGAATACACGGTATGGCTTCTCGGTCTCGAAGCTCTGACGCAGACGTTTGTCCAGCGCAGGGTCATTCGTTTTCCACACTTTGTCGCCAACCTTCACGCGGCGCAGATCCACGTCACTGCGGCCTGGCACGATGTCCACGATCCAGCCTTCACCGGCTTCGCCTTCGATTTTCACACCTTTGCGACGTACATCGTATACCCGTCCGCCTTCTTCCTTCTGTGTTGGGTCACCAGCGTCAAACACAATGCCGTCTCCACGCTTCACAGGTGCGTCCAGCTTCAACACAACACCGTCACGCAGAACTTGATCCACGCGTCCGAGGTAGACACCACGGCTTTTCGGGAATGTACCATCAACCAGCTGTTTGTTATTCGTACCGTCCAGGAAACCATGTGTGAAGCCGCGGGAGAAGCTTTGCTGCAGTTCACGGATTTCTTCCTTGCTTGGTGGCGTATTGTCACCGTCGAAGTAACGGTCAATTGCTTTGCGGTATTTGCTGACCACGTTAGCCACGTATTCCGGAGTTTTGAGACGTCCTTCGATCTTGAAGGACGTTACGCCTGCTTCGATCAATTCTGGCATCAGGTCAATTGCAGCCAGATCCTTCGGAGACAGCAGGTATGCGACATCACCCATCGGCTTATGCTCACCGTCGATCATCAAGTCATATGGCAGACGGCAAGCCTGTGCACATTCACCACGGTTCGCAGAACGTCCGCCCCACATCTCGGAGGTCAGACATTGTCCTGAATACGATACACACAGTGCACCATGCACGAATACTTCCATTGGGAGTTTCGCCTGTTCACCAATCTTCTGAATTTGCTTCAGGTTGTTCTCCCGTCCAAGAACGACACGCTCCATATCAAACGGCTTCGTAAACTCAACCGCTTCCGGTGATGTAATCGTCATTTGAGTGGAACCGTGAATCGGGAAATCCGGTGAGATCTCGCGAATCAGTTTCACTAAGCCCAAATCCTGTACGATCACGGCATCCACGCCAGCATCGACACATGCGTCGATCAGTTCCTTGGCATCCGTCAATTCATTTTCAAAAATCAATATATTAAAAGTCAAGAACCCTTTTACGCCATAACTGTGCAAAAACGCCATAATCTCTGGCAGTTCTTCCATGCGGAAATTGTTCGCGCGTGCCCGTGCATTAAACTTTTCGACTCCGAAGAAAATCGCATCCGCGCCGTTGGCCACCGCCGAACGCATACAATCCCAGTCACCTGCAGGTGCCAGAAGCTCGACGTCTTCTCTTCGTAATGTTGCTGTTTTCATGTAGATCCTCCCCATAACCGGCCTTCGCCGGATTTCATCCCTGTTTCCTCATACGTCTAGCCTGTACCTTCATCCCGTACGCCTGCAATGTCACTGTATCGCTATATCTATACATTATGTCTGTATTGCCTGATTCCCAAGCCTACAGTCATCTTTATTTATCAGATCAGCAGTCATAACTCCTGAACTAAGATATTGTACCACTTCTGCAGTCAGTCTTCTACGCTTTCCTGAAAAAACCGTTTACCATTTTCATTTCCATCTCACAACGAAAAAAACCGGAAGGTCTCAGCCCCTCCGGCATTAACTTTATTATTTTGTAAAAGTAAATGATTTCACGGCTTTTTCCAGCGCTGCGTTCTGCACATCCGTTTTGTTGGCATCATTCAGTCCTGTCGTAATCGTATACGTCATTCCATTCTGTTCAAAAACAATCTGCTGCCCGGTATACGGCACGCCATTGTCCAGTTCATGATACGTGAAGGAGAACGCTGGAACACCAGCAATGGTCGTTTCCCCACTGTTCAGCAGCTTGAAGTTTTTCCGCGTTTTCGCAGCTTCCTCATAAGCTTCTCTCAGCTGGCTAACCGTCATTTCGACCGATTGATCCTCGTTCACGCCAATGGAGAACTGGCCACCTGTGAACGTATAAACAACGGGAGAATACTCGAATCGGTCATTATACGCCGTCCAGTAACGCGGAATGTCGACGCTATAATGGTACCGTTTGGACGTGCGTGTTAAAGTCTTCGTTTTATCGGTCAAATACGGATCTTCATCCAGTTGTCCGAAGTTATCGGAGACGGTAGCAAAATCAATCACCACACTATTCATCACACGCTCAAACCATTCCCGATCCTGAGTCTGCTCCTCAGGGAATGTGTATTCGGCGTAATAGCGATAACCGTTCTTCTGCAAAAGTACATCGAACTCGGTCTGCCATCCGTCACCGAAGTTATAACGGAACTCATTGACCTCCGCCGTTTCGCCGGAAACATCAATGGTATACGAACGAATCGGTTCATAACTTTCAGGTGTGAACGTTTCTCGCATCCACTTGTCCAGTTGACCGCTCCAGTCTTTTACGGTTGCCCCAGCTGGCGCTGAGGTCACTCGCATTTGCAGAAACGCGCCATCCTTGGACTCATAAGTCATCTGAGTATTATCCATGGACCAACCAGCCGGGACACTCAGTTCGATGCCATAATCGTCATTCCATGCAGAACGCATGCCATTATCGACGGTGGACAGATCCTTGATGGTCCGGTCTGATTGCACGTAGGTAGGCTGGAATGAGTTGAGGAACGCAGCACGTTTGTTCAGATCCTTGTAGTTCAGTGCATCGTAATCCGCCAGGTAAACGTCATATTGACGACCATTATTAATGTACTGGCGCATCTCCCATAACATGCCGTCCATATCTTTAACCACGATTCGAGCATATGGCGTTTTGCCTTTGGCAACGGATTCCCGGTCCAGCACTGTATCCCCCGACTGCTTGGCCTCCTGAACGAGCTGCTGCAGCATGTCATCCGAATCCAGAGCCACATCCTGATCGCTAACATACACCTCAAGGTAGTAGCTGCTGTCCGCCGAGCCAAACGTCATCATCCGCTCCTGCTCACCTGTTTGCAAAACCATCAGATCTGCCGGGTAATTAATGGACCAGCCGTAATAGCTGTTGCCGATTCTCGTTTTGCCTGCGTCAAGATCGATACCGCCCTCATCTTCATCCACGGATTCATCTGTTTGCAATAATCGAATGACCACTTCCCCAGAACTGCTTGGGGCGAGTGTCGCCCCAATGCCGGCAGCTACCGGACGAAGGGGGACCATAAGCACGCCATTCACCATTTTGGGAGCGGCACCCATTTCCTTTTTGACCCCATCCACCCAGGCAATGGAGCTGCCAATCGTTAAGGTGATGGTATGCGGACCTTCCTTCACTTTGACAACATCATTTTTCTCGAGCCGAATTTCGCTGCCAAACGCCTTCTTGAACACACCAACAGGCACCATCGTCACACCCTTAACCTTATACGGTTTGGCGATCGCTTGCTTGCTGCCGTTGATGTAGGCGCTCTTGCTTCCCGCTTGGATCCGCAGTTCGTTCGTCGTATATTCCGCTGCCCATACAGGCATTACAGCACCCATGGTCAGCATCCCGGTCAACACCCCTGTGCTAAGCACACGTAAAAATGACTTCTTCATTCCGTTCCATCGTCCTCTCTGATCCGGGTCGTTCACCGGGCTTTATTGTTCTTCATCTACCGGAAACAGCTCTGCATCCTCCTCTTGGATATCTGCACGATCCGCAAGCACCAAAGTACGTGTGACGATATCACCATCGGATTGCATCAGCAGTTTCACCTTTTGCCCGGGTACATATTTCTTGAGCAGCTCATTAATATCCACAACGGAAGAGACACGCGTACCTGCTACGCTGTATAACACGTCTCCTTCCTGGATCTTGGCTTTCTTCGCTTCACTGGACAGCACACCCGTGATCGTGAGCGGATCGTCCGTAGGCAGACCCACAATTGCAGACCAGCTCTCTTCGAGCTGCAGACCGAGGCTTGACCGTTTGATTTTGCCGTATTCAAAAAACTGATTGATAATATATTGAACGGTATCCACTGGAATCGAAAATCCCATATTCTCGACACCCACCGCTGAAAACTTCATGGAATTAATGCCAACAACCTCCCCCTTGAGGTTAACGAGCGGTCCTCCGCTGTTCCCCGGGTTAATGGCTGTATCCGTTTGAATCAAACGATAGGTTGCCTCCACTCCGCGGTTCAGGCCACTAATGACACCAACGGTTGCCGAATTTCGCAGGGAGAAGGAGATGGGTGTACCAATAGCGACAACTGTCTCGCCGACTGAGGTTTGAGAAGCTTTGGCGAACGTCGCCGGTTTAAGCGATTTGGCATTAATTTTGATCAGCGCCAGATCACTAAGTGGATCACTGTATGTTTTCGTAATTTTATATGTATTACCATCGGTCGTCACAACCAAGGCGTTGCTTAATCCATCCACCACATGTGCGTTGGTCACAATCCAGCCATTGGAGCGTATAATCACACCGGTCCCATGAGCCAGGTTATAGCGGTCTGTCGTGACCCCTTCCTGCCCTGCATCCGCTTTGCCAATGATACCAACAACAGATGGTGACACCTTCTCGATTACTTTAGGAATAGCTTCATTCCCCTTATACTGATAGGTTCCCGTTTTTGCATCATACTGGCCATTCCCACCGATGGACTTGACCAGATCAGCTGCACTGACATACACTTGTCCGTCGACGACCTTTGCCTTCATGCCAGCTGTCGATTCCGCCGCCCCCGCCGTAGACGCAACACTCACCCCGAGTACAGCAGCCATACACACCGTCATGCATTTTTTCCCCAACGATCTCATCTTTTCACCTAACCCTCTCCATATATCCTCCGTTATGCGACCATCCTAGTATCCAATTCTATGGATTTCTTGTCTCTATCATCTGCTATACCGGTATCCTCCAATTTATCATACATATTCTTCCTGTACAAATGTTTTCAGTCCTACTTTTACTCGTAATAACATTGCTTCACACATGCCCATCAAGCACACAAAAAAACACCTTCCGCCATTTACCTGGAAAGTGTTTTGTCTGTTTCCTCTTACTATTTTCTGAACACCCTAACTAAACCAGTTCTTAATCATTGCATAGTCCGTCATTAGGAAGACAAGCAGACTGACTACTGCAAATCCGATCGCAAACAGATTCTTCTTCGGTGCTCGAAGAAGACGAACCACACCAATAAAAATAATGATTGTAAACAGAATGACAAAAATATCAAATGCATTAAAATTGGATGTACTCGCCGTGGCAGCTTCTGCAAACAGCATGGATAGACAGACCCCCCTCACCATAGTTGAACAGCTAACGCATACCCTAATATCTTCCTCTATGTTATCTGTCCCCTGCTAGTAATGCAAGCCCTATCATCCAGAAAAATGAAAAAAATCCAGTTCGAACTCGGGTTACTGTAATGCCTGCCCTACCTCATATGTAAACACTTTCAATGAAATAACTATTATGCTAACTTCAGTGAAAAAAGGAATAACCCCTCTTTTGAATGGAGCAAGGCACTCATCGGAAAATAAATACCTCGCCCTTCATCAAAAGAAGGGTTATAGAATTTAGAGATATCCACCCTAGTTAGCTAGTCAACAATTTACCTTTTGGCCCAGCTTGGCGCCAGGACTCAGACAAGTAAATGATATTTGAATCAAGTAGGGTGGATGGTCTCTAATGTTTCATTTAATTCCAACGAACCATATTGTGCTACCTACTCCGTCAATTGCAGCGTCTTGCTTCGTTCCGTATCGCGTTCCAATACCGGTTTAAGGTACCTGCCTGTATACGAAGCTTCCACCTTAATAATATCCTCTGGTGTCCCTGTCGCCACGATCGTTCCGCCGCCGCTACCACCTTCAGGACCCAGATCCACGATATAATCAGCGGTTTTGATAACATCGAGATTATGCTCGATTACGAGTACCGATTCACCGGAATCCACCAGACGGTGGAGCACATTAAGCAGACGATCAATATCATCGACATGCAGACCTGTTGTAGGCTCGTCCAGAATGTAGATTGTTTTGCCTGTACTTCGACGATACAACTCGGAAGCTAGCTTCACACGCTGTGCTTCACCACCAGACAAGGTCGTTGCAGGTTGACCAAGGTTAATATAACCCAGACCTACATCAAGCAATGTCTGCATTTTGCGATGAATCTTCGGAATGTTCTCGAAAAATTGTGTAGCATCTTCAACTGTCATTTCGAGTACATCCGCAATATTTTTGTTTTTATATTTCACTTCAAGGGTTTCCCGGTTGTACCGTTTCCCTTTGCAGACTTCACAAGGGACGTAGACATCGGGCAGGAAGTGCATCTCGATCTTGATAATCCCATCCCCACGGCAAGCTTCACAGCGTCCACCCTTGATATTAAAGCTAAACCGGCCCTTTTTGTAACCACGGACTTTTGCTTCATTCGTCTGTGCAAACAGATCCCGGATATCATCAAAGACACCGGTGTACGTAGCCGGGTTGGAACGCGGTGTACGGCCGATTGGCGACTGGTCGATATCGATGACTTTATCAATATGTTCCAGACCCCGGATCTCTTTGTGCTGGCCGGGACGCACACGTGCACGGTTCAGATCCCGTGCGAGCGTTTTGTACAGAATTTCATTAATCAGTGTCGATTTACCTGATCCGGATACCCCAGTGACTGCAGTAAATACACCCACCGGAATTTTAACATTCAGGTTCTTCAGGTTATTTTCCTTCGCCCCCCGCACTTCCAGCCAGCGATCTCCTACGCTGCGGCGTTCCGTCCGTACAGGAATGAACTTGCGTCCGCTCAGGTACTGCCCCGTCAGCGAGTTCTCGTCATTCATGATCTCTTCCGGTGTACCTTGTGACATGACGGTACCGCCATGAATACCCGCGCCTGGGCCGATGTCGATAATGTAGTCGGCTGCCAGCATCGTGTCTTCATCATGCTCCACGACAATCAGCGTGTTGCCGATATCCCGCATGTGAGCAAGTGTGGAAATCAAACGATCATTATCCCGTTGATGTAGACCGATACTTGGCTCATCGAGAATGTACAGCACGCCCATCAGACTGGAACCAATCTGGGTCGCGAGACGAATCCGCTGGGCTTCACCACCGGACAATGTTCCGGCAGCACGGCTCAAGGTCAGATAATCCAGACCGACATTGACCAGGAAGCCAAGACGGCTGTTAATTTCCTTCAGAATCAGTTTAGCAATGGCTTGTTCCTTCTCGCTAAGCTGCAGCGATTCGAAGAAACGTCCAGCTTCCCCGATGGACAGGCCAGTCACATATGCCATGTTGTGGTCGTTGATGGTAACAGCCAAGCTTTCCCGTTTCAATCGGTGCCCTTTGCAGGTACCACAAGGCTTCGCACTCATGTAACCTTCAATAAACTCCCGGATCCCCTCGGATGCCGTCTCACGATAGCGGCGTTCCAGGTTGTTGACGATCCCTTCAAAGGTCACCATGGCTTCCTTGCGCTGCCCAAAATCATTCTCGTAACGGAAACGGACCTTCTCCGAACCTGTACCATTCAACAGCTTGTTCATCTGATCCGCTGGCAGATCCTCTACAGGCACATCCTGTGGAATGTTGAAGTGCTCGCATACTGACTTCAGGAACTGCGGATAATACGTGGACGTACCGCCTGTCCAGGCATCAAACGCGCCTTCTTCAATCGTTTTGCTGCGATCCGGAACGAGCAGATCCGGGTCTACGATCATTTTCACGCCGAGTCCATCACAATCAGGGCAAGCTCCAAACGGACTGTTGAAGGAAAACATCCGTGGCGCGAGCTCTTCAATACTGAACCCACACACCGGGCAAGCAAAATTGGAACTGAAGCGCAGTTCTTCCTCACCCATAATGTCTACCAGCAGTTGTCCTCCCGAGAGATTAAGTGCGGTCTCAATGGAATCCGCCAGGCGGGCCTGTACATCTTCCTTCACCACGATCCGGTCTACGACCACTTCAATGGTATGTTTTTTATTTTTCTCCAACTGAATATCTTCAGATAAATCACGAATTTCTCCGTTTACCCGCACACGGACGAAGCCTTGTTTGGATACATCGGCAAATACACTTTTGTGCTCACCCTTACGGCCAGAGATAATCGGTGCCAAAATCTGCAACCGGGTGCGTTCTGGGTACTGCATTACGCGGTCTACCATCTGCTCTACGGTCTGGGATGTAATCTCCACACCATGATCCGGACAGTGAGGATGTCCCACACGCGCAAACAGCAAACGCAGGTAGTCATAGATCTCCGTAACCGTTCCTACCGTGGAACGCGGGTTGCGGCTTGTTGTTTTTTGGTCGATGGAAATGGCCGGTGACAGGCCCTCGATCGAGTCGACATCCGGTTTTTCCATCTGTCCGAGAAACTGGCGTGCATAAGCAGATAATGATTCCACATAACGCCGCTGTCCTTCGGCATAAATCGTATCAAAAGCCAGCGAGGACTTGCCTGAGCCACTCAGACCGGTCAATACGACAAAACGGTCACGCGGGATGGTAATATCAATGTTCTTTAGGTTGTGCGCTCGCGCACCTTTAATGACAATGTTCTCGCTCGCCAATGGTTATCCATCCTCTCAATAATGTAATCCAACCTTTTTAAGGCTTTTCGATCCCACCCAAACCCTCCCTTCCAAGGGAGGGCCCCATAGGGCGCAGCCCTCTGGACACCCGAAACAGGCTGTGCTTGGTGTGGGGTCGGGTCTTGCTATGTGAAGGTATGTCGTGTGCCCGCAGCTTCTTCCAGGATTCCGGCCTGCTGCCGGTCTCTTGGAAGGCTGCTCTACTGCGAGAGGGGCTCACGGCCCTGCCTCGTTCGCGGTAGGTCGCCATTGCCTTTGGCTCGGCTCCACTGAACACCAAGACGCTCACGGCTCCGCCTCGCTCGCGGTAAGTCGCCATTGCCTTCGGCTCGGCTCCACTAAACACCAAGACGCTCACGGCTCCGCCTCGCTCGTGGTAAGTCGCCATTGCCTTCGGCTCGGCTCCATTGAACACCAAGACGCTCTCGGCTCCGCCTCGTTCGCGGTAGGTCGCCATCGCCTTTGGCTCGGCTCCACTGAACACCAAGCGCTCACGGCTCCGCCTCGCTCGCGGTAGGTCGCCATTGCCTTTGGCTCGGCTCCCCTCTACACGACTTCCAAATGCTTTCCTATAAACCTTTTAACCAATTTCAACATTTCTATCAGTATAGACCTGATTCCAGGTTTTCAACATGACTAATTATCGGTCATTCCTTGCCGGTTCTTTACTCAACAAGAGAACGGCCAACTGGCCGTTCTCTTGTTGCATATCTATTTATCAATTTACTCCGCTCGCAGCTCCAGCAACGCATCACGAAGCTCTGCTGCACGCTCAAACTGCAGGTTCTTCGCGGCGTCTTTCATCTCAGCCTCAAGACGCTGAATAAGCGACTGACGCTCCTTCTTCGACATCTTCTCGGCAGCGCCTGTAAGATACTCGTTCTTGGATTCGGCAACCTTGGTTGCCTCGATTACATCACGCACTTTTTTGCGGATCGTCTGTGGCGTAATTCCATGCTTCTCGTTATATGCTATTTGAATTTCACGACGGCGTTCGGTCTCTTTTATTGCTTTATCCATCGAATCGGTTACTTTATCACCGTACAAAATAACCTTACCGTCGCTGTTCCGTGCCGCCCGGCCGATCGTTTGAATCAGGGAGCGTTCGGAACGAAGGAAACCTTCCTTGTCGGCATCCAGGATGGCAACAAGTGAAACCTCCGGTAAATCCAGACCTTCTCTGAGCAAGTTGATCCCGATAAGCACATGGAATGTTCCCAGCCTCAAATCACGCAGAATTGCCATACGTTCCAATGTCTTGATCTCAGAGTGCAGATAGCGCACCTTGATTCCGATTTCCTTCAGATAATCGGTTAAGTCCTCGGACATTTTCTTCGTCAGCGTTGTAATAAGCACACGTTCGTCCTTGGCAATCCGGTCGTTAATCTCGCCGATCAAGTCATCGATCTGTCCCTTCGTTGGGCGAAGTTCGATAACCGGATCAAGCAGACCGGTTGGACGAATGATCTGCTGCACCATCGTATCCGTATGCTCAATCTCATACGGTCCTGGCGTTGCCGAGACATAGATGATCTGGTTCATCTTCTCTTCAAACTCTTCGAATTTCAGCGGACGGTTATCCAGTGCAGACGGCAGACGAAATCCGTGATCCACCAGAACGGTCTTCCGAGCCTGGTCACCGTTGTACATGGCACGGATCTGCGGCAGGGTCACGTGGGACTCATCGACCACGATCAGCATGTCGTCCGGGAAATAATCCAGGAGCGTGTAAGGCGTATCACCGCGTTCACGGAATGTCAGCGGACCTGAATAGTTCTCAATCCCCGAACAGAAGCCGACTTCCTTCATCATCTCGATATCATAACGTGTACGCTGCTCCAGTCGCTGCGCCTCCAGCAATTTGCCTTGTTCGCGCAGCACTTCAAGCCGCTCTTCCAGTTCACGCTCAATGTTGACAAGTGCAACCCGCATCGTTTCTTCTTGGGTTACGAAGTGAGATGCCGGGAAAATGGCAATATGATCGCGCTCACCAATCAGTTCTCCGGTTAACACATCAATTTCCGTAATCTTCTCGATCTCGTCTCCGAAGAGCTCTACCCGAATCGCATGTTCACCCTTGGATGCCGGGAAAATCTCTACGACATCGCCACGCACACGGAATGTTCCCCGTACGAAGTTGATGTCATTCCGCTGATACTGAATCTCGACCAATCGGGACAAGATTTGATTACGCGGCTTCTCCATCCCTACGCGCAGTGACAGCAACATGCTGGAGTAGTCATGCGGAGATCCCAGACCGTAGATACAGGACACACTCGCTACAATAATGACATCACGCCGTTCAAACAGCGAACTGGTCGCGGCGTGACGCAGCTTGTCAATTTCCTCGTTGATGCTGGAGTCCTTCTCGATATACGTATCGGAAGACGGAATATATGCTTCTGGCTGATAGTAATCGTAGTAACTGACAAAATACTCAACCATGTTGTTTGGAAAGAATTCCTTGAATTCACTCGCAAGCTGTGCTGCCAACGTTTTATTGTGGGCAATAATCAGCGTGGGACGTTGCAGCTTGGCAATCGTCTGCGCAATTGTGAAGGTCTTACCCGTTCCCGTTGCACCCAGCAGCGTCTGATATCTTTTCCCTTCCTGAACACCCTGCACCAGTTCTTCAATGGCGGCAGGCTGGTCACCTTGGGGAGAAAACTCGGACTCGATCTCGAACGTTTTGTCGCTCATTATAATATCGCTCATTGCCGTATCTCACCCTATCGTCTAAAATAATAGTCACTATATATTGTCGAAGTTCCCCGAATTTTCATATGGGAAAACTTATAGTAATAGGAATATTTGTTCCCGTATAATTATACCTCGTTCGTACATGTGATGCAAACGTGAAGTAAAGACAGGAGTGGGTTAATTTATGGATATTGCGACACTTATCGGCATCATAGCCGGGATTGCCGCAGTGATCAGCGGTTTTTTGTGGGAAGGCGGCCAATTATCCGGCCTCGTGCAAAAAACGGCTGCTCTGATTGTATTCGGTGGAACAATTGCTGCAGTGGTTGCCAGCTTCCCGTCTCATCGGCTGCGTACCATTCCGGCAGCACTGCGCATGGCTTTTGGTCGTAATGACAATGATCCGCGCAAGTGGATGGAAGAATTGGTGGACATGTCCTCCATTGCCCGCCGTTCAGGCGTGCTTGCACTGGAACGCCAGGTGATGGATCATCCGCATCCATTTCTGAAAGACGGTATCCAGATGGTTGTCGATGGCACCGATCAGGATGTGATCCGTCAGATCATGGAGCTGGAGATCGATTCGGTAGAACAGAAGCATGAGGGCTATGCCAAAATCTTCGAGTCCGCAGGAGGCTACGCTCCAACCATGGGTATTATCGGTACGGTCATGGGACTGATTCAGGTTCTAGGCAGCCTGACGGATCCTACCGGACTGGGCCCGGCCATCGCTGTTGCCTTTACGGCAACCTTATACGGGGTAGCCAGTGCCAATCTTATCTTTTTGCCCATTGCCTCCAAAATTAAGTCCCGGAGTGCTGACGATATTCAGATGATGGAGATGCTGCTGGAAGGTGTGCTCGCCATTCAGAATGGGGAGAATCCTCATCTTGTACGGAAACGGCTTGAGTCCTTCACACTCACACATCGTCAAATCTCACGTTCTGTAATGAAGGAGGGATTGGATGAGTCGGCGCAGTAGAAGGCGCGGAAAACGTGAACCTGGTGACCATCGGGATCGATGGATGATTACCTATGCCGATCTCATTACATTGCTGCTGATCTTTTTTGTCATCATGTACGCTATGAGCAATCTGGACTCCGGCAAATACGACGTGGTAACCCAATCACTGCAAAATACATTTAATCAATCCGATTCCATTCTTGACCTTGGCAATGGAATCGATGAAACCGCAGGTCATACCATCACTGAAGTTCCTCCAACCGAGGTCCAGGGAGAAGATACAACCTCTCCCGAAGAAGGTCAGCCACTGACCGAACGGGAAGAACAGTTTCGATCCCAGGAAGAGGAGCTGCAGAATCTGTTCAATGTGATTACCCAGTATATCGAAGATAATAAACTGGAAAATCAGATTTTTGTAGCAGATAATCCGCAGGGGATCTCCATCACCCTGAGTGACCGCTTTCTGTTCGATCAGGGACAGGCCGCCCTCAAAAGTGACGCTGCACCTACACTCAGCAAGCTCGCAAGCCTGTTTCGTGACCTGAGCACTGTCGTCAGCATAGAGGGGCACACCGACAATGTGCCAGTCGGCGCGAATTCCACATACAAAGACAACTGGGAGCTTTCCGGTGAACGCGCACTGTCTGTGCTGCGGTTTTTCCTGGACAAAGAAAATCTGGACCCTGACGGGTTTCAGTACGCAGGCTATGCAGACACACGTCCCACAGGTGATAATTCCACCGCAGCCGGCAGGCAAAAGAACCGCCGGGTCGAAATCACCGTACTGCGTCAGCTGCAACCCCAAACCTAAGTTCCAATCGGACGAGGCATCCCGTCACTTCACCAAAAAAGCACGTTCCTGCTGAACCGAATTCAGTAGAACGTGCTTTTGTGATTCTATTTTACTGTAGGGACAAATTCAAATTCCAGTCCACTTTGTTATAAATGCTGTTCGATTGCACGAACAAATTACGCACATAATTGACCTGACGCTGAACCAGCGGCTCGGCCGTTTGCTCCAACCAGTACAATCTGCCCGCCAGGAAAGCAACCGCGTACTCTTTCCACGAAGAATATGCCGATTGCGCTTCAAGGGCCGCCTCCAAAATCAATTGTTCTGCCTCCACTTCGGTGATAAACCCGACATATGCACTCTTGCGGCACAGGTTGGCGTATCTTCCCCAATCCCAGGCTGCAATGCCGGCAGGGGGTAGTTTGTACATATACGTTTTGACCACCAGGTATTCATGATATCGGCCCGTTTCCGGATTAAGGGAGTGAATGCACTTCCATTGATCGGCTTCGGATAATGCATTCATAAAAGTCCTCATTTGTTCAAACGCCACCCGATGCCCGCCTTCCCGGATCCATTCCAAAGCCGACAGGAGTTCTTCCCTGTTATGAATACGCCATTCTTCCTCCAGAGAGGTACGGAATCGTTCTTTTTCCTCTTCATTCTCATCATGCTCGTAATCGTTGTGTATATCCAGTCCATTCATCTCATCCATGATGGCGCTCATGCCCCGAAACCACAGCTGTTTGTCCGTAACACCTTGCACAGCCTGAGCCGCTCCTCTGTCCTGTCCCATGATCCTTGCCCTCCTTCCTATGTAAAATGTAAGTCCATGACTTCATCCGGCTCCAGATGCTGAAGGGGGACAGTCGAAGGCCACAGTTCATACGCCGGCTTGGATTTGCGAAGCTTTTTCAAAAAGGAAAATCCCCGTTCTGCAGCACGAGCAGCAATAGCGTCACGACGCACAACATAATCCGGGTGGTCTGGCTGGCTGTGTATAGCCTCTTCGGCATAGGCGAGCGCCTGATCCCAATCATGTTTATCGTAATACACCATGCTCAGAGCACTGCACACATCGCCCCGCAGACCTGCGCCGTAGGCTTTGCCCAGTTCAAGAATGGCTTGATCCATATCCCCCGCATGATAGGCTGCAATCCCGGAATACAACCAGATATGAGGATCAATATCCTCCGGTTCTTCTCCGTCTATATAAGCTTCCACATAAGCGCGGACACTTGCCCAATCTTGGACTTCTACCAGATATCGTGTAATGAACAGCAATCCCCACGTTTCGACCGTCTCCATGTTGGACATCATTTCCGCAAGTTTGTTCAAATATGGATCCTTGTCCTGCATATCAGACTCCATTACGCAAACGACTGCCATTTTAGCAAGTTCATATACGTTCGGATGTTCATTTAACCCGTTGAAGTATGTATCGTGTGCCGACATAAGCTGCCCCTGTAAACGCAGGATATCTCCTTCAATCAGAGGGCCGTCCTGGTCCCCCGGATTCTCGCTCCGGAATTGCCGGATATCGTGCAAGGCCTGTACCATCTCCCCCAGCTTCGCCCTTGCAATGGCCAGATAATAATAAATGACCGCTTCATGCTCATGGACCAAAGAAGTTTCAAGGGATTGTATGGCATCGGCATACTGCCCTAGTTTCAGATGTGCGAACCCTTTCCGATACCAGGCATTTGCAAAATCATGCTCCTTAACCACAACAATCTCATAATCGGCAAGCGCTTCTTCATAACGTCCCATTCTAAAATAACAAAGCGCCCGCAGCGAATAATATTCATAGGGCTCGGGATTCAGTTCAATCGCCTGACCGGATAGTTCAATGGCAGGCTCAAGCTGATCTTCTCTCTGGTAAGCACTCGCAAGCAAATGCCTGACCTCCGCATGGGATGGTTCCATTTCTGCTGCTCTGCCCAGATCCTCTATGGCAGCCGTATTATGGTCCATGCGCAGATGCAGTTGCCCCCGTTCAAGCAATATCGGAAAGCTGCTGATTCCTTCCCTGCCCGCAGCAGCCTCAGCGTACTGAAGGGCTTCAATCCCTTCCTCGCCTTTGCCTATTCGAACAAAGCCCTGGGCCCAGAGCAGATATAATGCCGCATCCAACTCCTCGTTTACATTAATTTCGCCGAGATACTGAACAAGCCGCTCATCGTTCCACAGTTCAGCATACCCCTCGGCAGCCTCACGCTGCAGCTTGAGACGAACGACCGCATCCGCTTCCTGCTCAGCCGCTCCGATTTTTTGCTCAACCCGTTTCTGTTTCAGTTCCAGCAGCGTAATCTGCATCTCTAGATCATGAGGATACTGAGCGACGATCTGCTCAACCATGTGGAGTGCTGTCTCCAATTCCCCCTGCTCCTGATAGAACAAGGCCAATCCATTCAATGCATCCAGTTGGTGAGGTGCGCGTTCCAGTACCTTGCGGTATAGCTGCTCAGCCTGCTCCCTCTGCCCGGCGGCATGCAGTAATCTTGCGCTATGCAGCAGCCCGTCTACTGCATCTGGTTCGAGTGCAGCCAGCCTTTCAAACAATACCAGGGCGGCACCTTCCTCTTTGTTCCACAGGCGGAATTTGGCGGCCAGCCGGATCAGGTCCGGGTCATCCGGATACAGTGCCATACCTGCATCAATGTGTGATGCGGCTTCCGCAGTATCACCTCGAAGCATCAGCTGGAATGCAGTTTCACGCAGACGAATGAAGGTTTCATAGTCTACGTCTCTTCCCGGATCAAACGTGTCATAACGAAGCTCCCACGGACGCCCCAGTTCCATGCCTGGATACTCTGCGATTTCCTCCGGAAGCACCTCTTTCAGCTCTTCCCGCTGTTCCGTCCAACCGAAGAAGTCATCCAACCGTCCCCAGACGGCTTTCGGTAAAAAAGGACGTTCATACAGCCTCCGCAGCAATTCCGTTCCCGTATAAAATTTCACGTCCAGTTGCCATAGTTCCTCGCTCTGCAGCCAGTCCTCCCATACGGCGGAATCTGCCCGTTTGAATACATCCTCTACAATAGAACGTGCTCGTTCAAGCAAGTGGACTGTGTCATCCACGGAAGCTGCATCTTGAAGCGAAGTGGCTGCCGTCTCAACAGGAGCATCCCAATGATCCACGGTAAAGTAGACGGGACCTTCTTCGGATTCGGAAACAGCTTCCAGCAGAGAGCCTTCCGCCTGAACAGAGCGGAGCTCCATCTCGGACTGATTCTGTGCTTGCGGGCTGGCCTGCTCCGCACGCAGCTCCTGATCCGGCATCGGTTCTTTCGCAGCCTTCAGGGCCTGCTCGTAAGCTGACCGCAATTCCTGGAACCCCTCCGGATCATCTTCCGGATGCGTACTTCGCAGCTGCTTCGCATACGCACGTCTTATGACTCCTGTATCCTGCGTAGGCTCAAGCCCCAATCTTGTCCAGATGTCCATTCACATATCACTCCCGCACTCTTTCAATTTGATCCAGTACTTCCTTCAACTTTTCTGCTTCTTTCCTGATTTCACGGTCGTCCTGGCGTTTGAGCGTCTCTTCGAACTGCAACATGGCCTCGGCTATGAACGTACGGTACTCGGCCAGTGATTCTTCATACATCCGTTCCCCGCGAGCCATGAGCAATCGGTTCTCCATCCGGTCTCGCGGATGAATCTTGATCGCTTCCAGTGCTTTGAATCGCTCGGCGATTTCCTCTTTGGACAGGTCACTTTCTTTGCCCTGTATTATCGCTACCTTTTTCTCCCCTGTCTCCACCGAAGACACTTCCACTTCCAGGATGCCGTTAATATCGTACGTGAAACGGATATCCACAGCCTGTTGCCCCGCCGGCGCAGGTGGTACCGAGATGGTCAGTTCCCCCAGCTTGACATTGTTCTTCGCCAGCCGGCTCTCTCCCTGATATATATCCGCAGTAATCGATGCCTGATTGTTGTGCATTGTATAATATCGCTCGACTTTACTAACGGGGATGACTGTATTCCGTTCAATGATCGGCGCAAACATGCCTGATTCGAATCGTCCATTGCCAAGTGACATCGATACAGAGGTTCCCAGTGTATACGGGCATACATCCGTCAGAATCACTTCCTCCAGATCGGCATGGCGTTCCTTCATTGCGGCCTGGATTCCCACACCGAGGGCTACAGCCTCATCCGGATGCAGATGGTTCGCAGGCAGTCTGCCGAACAATTTGCCTGTAAACGAATAAATAAGCGGCATACGCGTAGCCCCACCTACCAGGATTACGGCATCCAGCTCATTGAGTTTGACTGAAGCATCGCGCAAAGCACGCTCGACCGGTTTTTGCAATCGTGCCAGTAACGGTTTAGCCGCTTGATCAAATCTTGCACGGTCAACATGAAGTTCCTTTACTCCCGCTTCCAGCGTTAAGGACATCGTACCTTCTCGTCCATCAACAAGCGCACGTTTGCAAGATTCGGCCTGCTTCCAAAGCGCTGACTGTGCCTTGCCTGACAACGTATCCTGCTCAATCTGATGCTGCTCGGCGAACATGTCCGCCAGCAGTCTTGTGAAATCCTCGCCCCCCAGGAAGTTATCTCCGGCAACCGACTTCACTTCCATTATCTGATCAAACAGTTCCAGGACCGATACATCAAATGTACCGCCGCCCAGATCAAATACCAGGAATTTCGTCTCTGGCTGCTGCTGGTGCAGACCGTACGCTATGGCCGCTGCTGTGGGCTCGCTGAGCAAGCGCTCGACCTTGAGGCCGGCCAGCTCTCCTGCCCGCTGTGTAGCCTTGCGCTGGGCATCGTTGAAATACGCAGGCACGCTAATAACCGCTTCAGTCACGGACTCCCCCAGGTAGGCTTCAGCATCCGCCTTTAGCGATTTCAATATAAAAGCCGATAATTCTTCCGGCAAAAAATGATATGTACCCAAATGGAATGTCCGCCCGGTCCCCATATACCTCTTGAAGACAGAAGCTGTCCGCTCGGGATGTGTTATCAGTCGCTCTTTGGCCACTTCACCGACGAGCATCTCCCCGTTGTCATCGACACTGACGACAGAAGGCGTCAGGCGGTTGCCGAGTGCATTTGGAATAATAACGGGTTCTCCGCCAGCCCAGCAGGATACCAGGCTGTTCGTTGTTCCCAGATCAATACCGATGATTGTCATGGAGTACTTACCCTCTTTCTGTTCAACATCTATAAAATGGTACAGGACATTCCTACAGGCCTTGTTATATGCTGGCATATACAAGTCCAGCATACCGGATGGACCCTGTCTAATTCATTCCTTAACGAACAATTTATCATAGATTAACAACCTGAGGACATAGGTATAACTTCACTGATTTACCCAAAAGCAGGCACCCCGAATCAGACCCTTGGCACCTCCCCTACCTGATTACAGCCCAAAAACCGGATACACAAATGTGCACCCGGTCGTTTGAATTTATGGAAGTCTTTCTAGTGATTAATGAACCAATCCCTGAATGGTAGCAGCACATTTCCATAGGTTATGCGTCCACACCAGGCTGACTGGGACGGAGAATAACCGATCCGACCGTCAGCAATATGGCGGCCATGCCACACAGAATGAGCAGCGGCAATTTGATGTCGGACAGCGTGCCGCCTGCAGAGATCGTCTCAACGGCTTGGATCGTCCATTTTTGCGGGACAAAGTTCGCCAGCTTTTGCATATAATCCGGCATAATTGACAGCGGCCAGAAGCACCCTCCAATCATGCAGGTTGGTGTGATAATAAGTGAATTCAGGACGTTTGCGTTTTTGGATTCGCGGATCAATCCGGCCACCGTACTCGCAATCCCCATGGATACCAGCATAAAAGCAGCCAGGATGAGGAAATGTACGCCAAATGGAATACCTGCGTCGTAGTGCAGCACCCACCTGCTGATCCCCAGCACCAGCACAATCTGAATCATGCCGATAGCAAAGCTGCCCAGGAAATTGCCGAGAGCAATTTCATATGCACGGACAGGAGCGGTGTACACTCGGGCCATCGTCCGCTGCCTGCGGTCTTCCATAATGACAGCTACTGCGCTGGTCAGCAGCCCCATCATGAACATGATCGTAAATCCGGTCACATTGTTCAGTCCTGGTTTGGGATACATCTGCAGGTCGGTAGCTTCGCCTGAGATCTGATGTTCCGCCGTTTTCTGCAGCAGCTGTTCGAATGGCTCTTGAGTTGCTGTCAATTCTGCCGTTTGTCCTTGGCCTGAAACTGGGCTCGTTGCCGCGACCACAACCCGGGCTGACTGATGCAGTCCGGCAGCCATCCCTTCAACTGCAGCCCGCAACGTGTAGGAACTCTCACTGACACGAAGTTCAACCAGCTCGATCGATACGTTCTTCCCTTGCAGCAAGTCATCCGTATAATGAGCAGGGATGATGATCCCCGCATTCCCCTTTTGCCGGGTAATGGCTTCTCGAAGTTCTGCCTCCGTGTTCATCGGCTTGAGCAGATACTCTTCCTTGTTCGCAAGTTCATTCACAATCCACGCACCCGCTGCTCCTTGATCCTCGTTTACATAAGGAATAACGGCCCGCGTGGCTTGCTCGCTTCCAAATAACGCAACTGCGCCTGTGACAACAAGGCAGGGGAGCAACAGAAATGCCATAAACCCCCGTTTGCGTCCTATGGTGCGTTTGATCATTAACCAGGCAATATTCAAACTATTCATAGCGGTATCCCACCTTCCCGTAGATCACAGCTGCAATGGCTAGCAAGACGGCACTCACAACACCGAGCATGAAGATATTGTGCATAATCTCGCTCATTGAAGCGTCCAGCATCATGCGCAGGAAACTTTGCAGAGCCCAGTGATTCACCGTAAATTCACCAATCCGCTGTACAAAATCAATGGCAATCGGGGTGAAGCCACCGCTAATAAATGTCATGGCAATGATGATGCCCTGCATTAACGCACTAGCAGATGCCGCACTTTTGCTCACGAGTGCCACAATCACACCAATCATCATTGAAGATATGGTGATCAGAACGCAGATCAGAACAATCAGCCAAGGATGTGTCCCCCAATTCACGCCGTATAACCAATAGGTCATCAGAACAATAATCAGTGCCTGCATGAAAGCCAGGAGGCTGTTGCCCGCAATTTTCCCTGCAAAAATGACACCATTGCCTACGGGAGCGGCCTGCAGACGGGTTAAGGTTTTCTTGTCCCGCTCACTAAAAAGGCTGTTGCTCGTCGTCATGCCTGCGTATAACATAAACATGGCCAGCATGGATGCAGCATAATATTGAGAGGCACTGTATGAGGTACCTGCCGTTCCAGGGTTGCTGACGTTAACATAAGAGATATTGGCCGAGCCTTCATCAATCATGGATGCCACGGCCAAACTTGCTTCCGGTCCCAACACTTCCAATGTTGCCTTATGCCTGTTCAATTCATCCGTGAAGCGGGTAAACAAGGTCTCACCTACGATGTTCAGTGTGCCGTCTTTCCCCAGAATCCATTGCAGCTTGGCCTCTTCTCCCCTTGCCATCTGTTCTTCCAGATCGGGCGGGATCAAGACTGCAAAATCGAGTTCACCTTGCCGAAGATTACGCTCTGCTTCCTCCTCAGTCGTATAGTGCTGTACTTTCATCATTTCGGCTACAGCCGGAGCCGCTACAAATGCATTCAAGGCTTCTGTGACTGAACCTGAATTCGAATCTGTCTGAATCACTCCCACGCGTACCTGTCCAGGCACGTTGTCCTTCCCCGTATCCATCGTACTGGATAACGCAGCTCCCAAAATAAAGATTAGCAGCAGAGGTAGAACAAACAGATTCAGGAGAACAGATCGGATTCTCAGAATCCGCCTTATTTCAAACATGCAAATATGCCAAATGTTCATCCATGCCACCTCCTAATCCCGCAGCGTCCGGCCGGTCAGATTGAGGAACAATGTCTCCAGATCGGGCTCTTCAACCTGGAGCGACTGAATGGCAATCTCGTGTTTGCTGCAGATGAAAAGGATATCCTGCAGATCCTGCTGAGCCGAAGGCAGCGTAATGGTCAGGGTGTCTCCTGCCACTTCTACTGCACGTACACGCGGATGAAGCCTCAGTTCCTCAACGGCACCGGGGCCAATCCCCGAAGCGATTAGCACGATTTTCTCCTCGGACGCTACCCGCTCTCTCAGTTCCGCTTCGGTGCCACAGGCAATGATGTGCCCCTGATCCATGATCGCCACCCGGTTACTGATCGCCGCGACTTCCTCCATGTAATGGCTTGTATAGATAATGGTTGATCCCATCTTGTTAAGCG
This sequence comes from Paenibacillus sp. 7516, assembly GCF_002272715.1. Classification (NCBI taxonomy): domain Bacteria; kingdom Bacillati; phylum Bacillota; class Bacilli; order Caryophanales; family Paenibacillaceae; genus Paenibacillus; species Paenibacillus sp. 7516. Next base: position 104,711 of record NZ_NPBI01000025.1, on the reverse strand, counting down.
TGCGTACAGATTCCAAAATATGATTTCTCGACTGGGGATCAATTCCTACCGTTGGCTCATCCATAATAATCAGATCCGGCCGGTGCATAATGGCACATGCGATATTCAGCCTGCGTTTCATCCCGCCAGAGAAAGTGGATGGGGCATCCTTCGCTTTATCCTGCAGCCCGACAAATTCGAGCGATTCCTGCACCCTCTCCTTCAACAGTTTCCCGCGCAGTCCGTATAGCCTGGCAAAAAAAGTGACATTCTCCGCAGCAGTCATCGCTTCATACAGCGCCAGATCCTGCGGCACAAGTCCAATCTTGCGTTTGACTTCAAGCGGTCGCTCCTTGACTGAGATGCCATTCAGCCGGATCTCGCCCTGATCGATGCTGAGCAGACCTGCAATCATACTGATGGTGGTGCTTTTGCCTGCTCCGTTCGGCCCTAAGAGTCCAAATATCTCCCCACGCTCCACACTCAGGTTCAAGTGATCCACCGAAAGTTTGCTGCCGTACCGTTTTACCACATGTTCCATTTCAAGAATAGCCATCACTCGTACACTCCTCTTCCACTCCAGCATCCCGCGCCAGATTTCATATCTGTATTGTAACGAATCCCATGGTCCCGCGAAGGTACGAAAGGTCATAAGATGAAGGTGACTTAAGTCATCTCCTGCATAAGAAGCAGGCTGTGCTATAATCAGGGGTGCATTACCCGTAATTTCCCATTCTATTTTAAAAAGGATGTTTCTTACCTATGCCGATGCGTATACTGCAATACGGTTTAATTCTCGTTCCTGCTGTCCTGTACCTCTTGATGCTGCCCTTGGATCAGGAGGATTTATATACGCTGTATATCATCATTGCGCTGGGACTCGCTGTTTGCAAGGACTTTACCCGTTCTCGTGCTCGTGCTCGGTATGTGCTGCTCATCCTGGCTGAAATGCTCTGGAGCTGCTGGCTGATTGCTGTATACGGACCCTTCATGTTGTTTTTGTCCTTATCCATACTCTATGTGTATATGTATCGACTTGGAGGGACATCCCGCTGGTTAATGTTGGGGGCTCAGCTTGTCGCCACAAATATAGCGTTACATTGGCAATACGCTCCGCCTCAAGAGCTGCTTCCTTGGTTTGCCTCAGTTCCTACCGAACCTAAATTCCCCTTCATGGAAGAGACAGCAGGAAGAATGGTGGGAAACCTGGTCCTTGTCCTTACCGCCGCACTCTCCTGGCAGGGCTCCAGAATGGCAAGCAGTCGCGGACAGCTGGAACAGGTATATGACGAGCTTCGCAGTAAACATTACGAGCTTCAAGACGCTCGTGCACAGCTGCTGCTGTTTACGAAGCAGCTTGAGGGAGTGGCTCAGGAGGAAGAACGGACCCGGATTTCAAGGCAGCTTCATGACGATATCGGACACCGCCTCATTCGTACGAAAATGATGTCAGAGGCTGCCCTGTTAACCCTTCCTCTGGATACCGAACAAGGTACGGAAATGGTGAGACAAATACGCGATCAATTGGCGGCAAGCATGGATGATATGCGTTCTACGCTTCACAAACTGCGTTCCAGTTCGTATGTATCCGAAGCCTATGCACTGGATCTTCTTCTGGAAGAGGTAGGCAGGGAGACGGGGGTGAAGACGAGTTATGAAGTCCGCGGCTCATCCTGTGAGCTGTATCCAAGCATGCAGATCGTACTATATAAAAATGCCAAAGAAGCGCTAACCAATGCCCTGAGACATGGAAACGCCAGTACGATTACGGTTGAAATGGAGTACGGCGAACGCGAAGTCTCCATGTCGGTCAGCAATGATGGAGTAATCAAAGCGGAGCAGTCTGCAAGAGCCCAGTCTGAGGGCATGCAATCGAACCGCAGCACAGCAGCAGATTCGGGCCAATCGGGAATGGGGCACGAAGGAATGCGACTCCGCACAGAATCCATTGGAGGCCGGCTTGAGATCCGGCATACTTACCCTTATACCGTAACTACACGTTTGCCCATGATGAAGAAGGCTGATTTGATCTGAGAAAGGAAGTGATGGTGCCCATGTCTGAACGAATGGAACCAAGTAACCATAAGGAAGCTGAACAAATCCAGCCCATTCGGCTGATCCTCACGGATGATGACTCTTTTATTCGCGAGAGCCTGAAGGTCCTGCTCGGACTTGATCCCGGCATTATCGTCACGGGCACGGCATCCAATGGACGTGAGGCACTTGAACTGCTGGAGTCAGGAACCGCTGCCGACGTTGTATTGATGGATATCCGCATGCCTGACTGCAATGGCGTGGAGGGTACCCGTATCATCAAGTCCCGTTTTCCTGATATGCGTGTACTGATGCTGACGACATTTGACGACGACGAATACATCATCCAGGCTCTGCAGAACGGTGCTAGCGGTTATTTGCTCAAAAATGTACCCCCCGACCGAATTATTCAAGGCATCAAAACAGTACATAACGGTGATATGCTGATTCACCCCGATATTGCCCGCAAGCTTGCGGGGCTGCTTCGTCCGGCTGCGGCTCCCCAGACACATTCACATCCACCTCTTGATGCTTACGGTCTGACACGAATGGAACTGGCCGTTGCTGAAGCGATATCGGAGGGGCTGTCCAACAAGGAAATTGCGGCTAAACTATTCTTGAGTGAAGGTACGGTCAAAAACTATGTCACCGAAATTCTCGGAAAACTAAGCCTGCGTGATCGGACACAGATCGCCATCTTTATGTTGAAGAATTAGATTCACATAGCACAAAGGGTACTCCCTCGCTGTCGCAGCGGTGAAGTACCCTTTATTTATTACATTTCTACTGATCCTTGTTCATTCACGCCCGGAGCCGGCAGAGCCAGCGGAGCATCATTATTATGATTATTTTTGCGACGAGCAAATAATTTGAGTGTGATGATATGGAACAACGTCAGCGGACGCAGCTGCACTGCCCAAGCTTCATGGTTGACCGGAGCCATAAGTACCCCAAGCTGATGATGTTCACCTTCATAGATGGCCCGCTGCATAAATTTGCTCTCACCCTGATGGTTACGAACTTCCAGTTTGCAAAAGGCCGGATTCATCCGCAGTGCACGATGCAGTTCTTCCGGTGAGTCTACCATCACACCGTTCACTTTATACAGCGTCTCTCCTGCTTCGATGCCCAGCTCTGCAGCAGGGCTATCCGGAATAATGCCAAGCACCTTCAAACCATGAACCGGATGAACATACACCGGACTGCGGTGCTGTTCCTCGAATCCACTGTACCACACCAGAAATTCATGGCCGACAAATGCTGCCAGAGCAGCAACCACCATAAGTGGTGACCACCACGCCGCCAAGAGACTGAGCACAAGCAGGCCTGTCCCGTAGAGCAAGAGCCGCTTGGCGGATATCTGTACCTTTTGCCCAGGAAGCATACTCTGCGTAACTTCGCCAAATCCAAGCAGGATCGGAAGTGCCATCAGCATGTAGCTGCCTCCTGCATTCAAGAGAGGACTCCAAGCGAGTTCTGCTCCGCCCCCCGTTACGGGTACCATGATCAACATCGGGATCGGCCAGAAATGCTGCAGCTGGTATCCTCCGACAAGCTTGCCGCGCTTGCCTTCAAAGAGCAACGGCGAAGCCATGGATACCCCTTGCAGGCGAACCAGCATCGCTTCACCTAGATGCAGTAAGGCAGCCAGTACCAATAAAGCAGGCATGTCCAGCGCACGCAATGCCTCCGTGACACTGCCAATCCATCCCTCCGGCTGCCAGCCTGAGCCCAGGTTCAGCCCAAACTGCACTACGCCAAGCAGCCCTGCCGTGTAGGCGAAGCACAGATAGCGAATACGGAACAACGCCAGAATTAACGTTGCGGCCCATATGCAAATGACACTGGCAAGTGTAAGATGCGCTCCTAGGAAGATGGATATTACTGAGACAATGACACCGATGACGATACCTCCGAGTAAGGCACGAATCGTCTGGGTGATGGAGCTTTGCAGACGAACATGAAACAACCTACGTTCCTGTAATAATTGACGATGATAGATCAGTGCAATCAAAATGACCGCAATATAATAAAACGGCTGAGTAAACAACTGCAGCAATGCTTCCCCTAATGTTGTTACCCACGGCCAAGCCCATTCCATGATGGCCCGTCACCCCTCTCCTTCAGCCGGTTCAGAAAAAAAGAAGGCTGATAATCAGCCTTCTTAATGGCTTCGACACGACGTTCTAAATATCCTTTGAGACATTTTCGATCGCGCGCTTCAGCTGTGCATCATATTGAGGATTGGCAATACGTTCAATCAGAGCCGCTTCCAGTGATTCAGCGGTTTTCTCATCGATCTCACCTGTGGCCTCAATGCCTTTCTGCTTCTGGAATGCTTTGACCGCTTCTTCCGTCTTCTGGTCATAGTATCCATCTACACGATCCGGCTTGAAGTCAAGTCCTCTCAGCATCGTCTGCGCACTTTTCACATCCGTGCTATTGCTGTCATATTTCAAAGGTAATTTTTCTTTGTTAATCGGTGCCACCGAGAAGTAATCCGGCTGGTTCACCGCAATATCCGGTTTGATGCCTTTTTCATGAATCCAGTCTCCATTCGGAGTCAGCCATTTCGCAATGGTGATTTTCAGCAGGCTGCCATCACCCATTTGCTTATCATAGCTCGTCTGTACCGTGCCTTTACCAAAGGAGTTTTCGCCAACCAGCGTTGCGCCTGCAGACTGCTGCAATGCACCGGCCAAAATTTCCGACGCACTTGCGCTTCCTTTGTTCATCAGTACCGTAATCGGGTACGACTTGCTAGAACCATTCGATTTGCTTTGCTCACGTTTGCCGTTTTTGTCCTCGACCTGTACGATCACTTTGCCTTTTGGAACAAACTGCTCGGCAATGTCGATAACCACTTGCAGTACGCCGCCCGGATCATTACGAACGTCAATGACCAGACCCTTCATGTTCTGTTTCTCCAGATTGGCCAGTTCTTCCTTGAAGCGTTCTCCGGTATTCAGCGAGAATTGGGTGATGGTAATGACACCTACACCGTTATTCTCCATGTGGGCATATACAGTCTCGAGATCAATATCATCACGCACAATGGTAAATTCAATCAATTCTGTAGAACCGGCGCGCTTCACTTGTACCTTGGCTTCGCTGCCCTTTGGACCTCTGATTTTGTTAACAGCCTTGTTTAATTCAAGGCCTTGCAGAGATTCGCCGTTCACAGACATGATCATGTCTTTCGCCCGAATGCCTGCTTTTTCGGCAGGTGATCCTTTGATCGGGGAAACGACAACGACGTTTCCATCCTGCGAGGATACCTCGGCCCCGATCCCGGTAAAGGATCCTTCAATGGATTCCTCGAACTGGGCAGCCGTTTCCTGTCCCATGTAGTTGGAGTATGGATCGCCAAGGGATTCCATCATACCGTTGATCGCACCATCGATCAGCTTGGTCTTATCTACATCTTTATAGTAGTTGCTTGAAATCAAATCCATTGCGGTTTCAATCTTCTTCAAATCGTTCTTCTGCTGCGTATTGCCGGTTACACTGGCCAGCAGGCCTTCACCCGAGGTGGTCTGATTGGCCACACCGGGATAACTCATCAGTACCAGCGTAAGCAGGCTCCCTCCAAGGAGGGCCACAATGGCAAGCAGCAGCGCCGATCTTTTCTTCATCATCCGTTTGCTCACCGCCTTTAGTTTTGAAGCGTGTCAGATTCCATATGCCCGAATCCATTCCCTGAACATGCCAGCTTAGTATATGTCTAGCTTGTACGGAATATGTCTTTTCCATTCCTTCACAGTCAATTATTACAGGTAATTCATCGGATTCACTGCTGTACCATTTTCGCGAACTTCGAAGTGCAAGTGAGGTCCAGTTGAGTTACCTGTGTTGCCTGACTCGGCAATAATATCGCCCTTGCTCACCGTATCGCCCTTGCTTACCTTAAATCCGCCTTCACGCAGGTGACCATACAATGTCCAAAGACCGCCACCATGGTCTACGATAACCGTATAGCCGTATCCACTGTACCACTCGGCCATAATGACGATACCACCCGATGCAGCATGAACCGATGTGCCCGTTGGAACAGCGAAATCAACACCATTATGCATTTTGCCCACTTCACCCGTAATCGGGTGTGTACGACGACCGAATGGCGAGGAAATGCGTCCACCGGATACCGGTTTGGAGAAGATTCCATTGCCCGCTGTATACGTGGTTTCACTGCTGCCTGTGCTGACCTTCGTTGGCGCTTTCGCTGCTGCTGCAGCCCGAGCTGCAGCGGCTGCTTTCGCTTTGGCAGCGGCGGCTGCCTGCTGCTCACGAAGTTTGTTTTTCTCCTGAAGCAATGCTGAACGCTTGCTGGCGATCTGAATCAACACATCTTCCTGCTCCTGCGTCAGCTCTTCCGACTCTTCAATTTTAGCATCATAGGAAGCCAGAAGCACCTGTTTCTCCTGTTCCTTCTCATTTAACTGAGCTTTACGTTGTTTCTTTTGTGCATATAGGCTTTTGGCTTCCGCATACTGCTTGTCCAGTTCAGCCTTTTTGTCGACAACGAGCTGCTTGTCCTTTTTGTGCTCATCCAGCAGATGCTGATCCTGATCCACAATGGTTTTCAGCGAATCTGCACGGGTCAGGAAATCCGAAAAGCTTGTTGATGACAGCAACACATCCAGATAGGATACTGCTCCATCGGTATACATCAGACGTACACGCGATTCCAGCAGTTTCTCCCTTGCAACAATGCGCTCCTCTGCAGCCTGGAGATCTTTTTTCGTCGTGCGAAGATTTTCTTCCGTATTCTCAATTTCCAGGGAAACGTTCGCCAGTTCATCACTGACAACATTGATCTGCTCCATGACGACCTTCAGATAGGCATTGGTTTTGTTCTTGTAATGCTGGGCTTCCTTCTTGTTGGCAGCAGCCTTTTTCTGTTCCTGTTTGGCTGCAGCAGCCTTGCTCTCCAGCTGGTTAATCTGTTGATCTATGTCGCTAATGCTACTCTTGGCATATCCGTCCGAAGGTTGAAGCGTCAATCCGGCCAATAACGTAAAGGCCAGCAGCGAGGCTGTTTTTTTCAAAATGGTGATCCCCCATCCTATGAATTCACAAGAAAGCAACCTGCACAGGTGGTGAACATCATGTTCTTATGCTTTCTTCCATCTAATTAAGAGTGCGTCTTCCCTACATATCGTCAAACAGCGTCCAATTGTGAACCTGCTTTGTCATTCTATTTCGACAATTTCTGCAATTCCAGTAATAAAACATTAAACCTTAAGTGACTTGCGAATGGACAGTGTACTTCCCAAAATACCTACCAGCATACCGAGTCCGATCAAAAGGGTTCCAAACAGCAACCAAATGTCGCTGAGCGGGATCAGGTTAAGCATCTGCATGAATACATCCTGACCAATGGTAGCCAGCAGTCGGCTGTAACCGAAGAACAGAACGGCTACCGTAATCACCGAACCGATGAATCCAATCAGAGCACCCTCAATAAAGAAAGGCCAGCGAATGAATGTATTCGTTGCACCGACGAGCTTCATGATGCCGATCTCCCGGCGGCGGGCAAGAATCGTTACGCGAATCGTATTCGAGATCAGGAACATGGACATAAGAGCCAGTCCCCCGACAAAAATAAATCCGATATTCCGCACAAGGCGTGTAAATTTGAACAGCACTTCCACCGTTTCCTTGCCGTAGTTCACTTTCATGATCGGCTTCTCCGGGTGTTTTTCGTTCAGGGCTTCAATTTTTTGCGCCACAAAAGTGACGGTTTCCGGTTCAATGACCTCAACTTCAATGGTCTCCGGCAGCGGATTATTATCCACGTCAAAACCGTCCAGCACGTTATTCGCACTGTCACCGAGACGTTCGCGGAACTCCTTGAGTCCCTCTTCCTTGGAGACAAAGCGAATCTCGCTTACTTCCGGCATTGCACTGATCTCCTGCTGCAGCGTATTGCGCAGACTCTCATCCACATTCAGCTCCAGAAACGCACTAATCTCCACCTGGCTATCCACCTGGTTAGCCATGGAGTTCACATTCAGCACAAGCAGCATGAATACCCCGAGAATGAGCAGTGACACGATGATCGACATGATGGATGCCACAGACATCCAGCCGTTGCGGAATACGTTTTTGAATCCCTCCCGCAAATGGCGCAAGAGAGTGCTAAAATTCATAACCGTATTCCCCTCTCATCTGATCCCGTACAATCTGGCCGCGCTCAATGGCGATAACCCGTTTACGCATCGTATTCACGATATCCTTGTTATGGGTTGCCATGACAATCGTCGTTCCTCTGAAATTGATCTCGTCCAGCAGCTGCATAATGCCCCATGACGTCTCGGGATCAAGGTTACCTGTAGGCTCGTCTGCGATAATCACCGACGGATTGTTTACTATCGCCCGTGCGATGGCAATACGCTGCTGTTCCCCTCCGGACAATTGCGAAGGTTCACGATTCGCCTTGCTTCGCAGTCCCACCAGATCGAGCACTTCCATGACCCGTTTCTTGATGTGACGCTTCGGTGCCTCAATAACCTCCATGGCAAAAGCCACGTTCTCAAACGCCGTCATCTTGGGCAAGAGACGGAAGTCCTGAAACACTACACCGATGTTGCGGCGCACATAAGGAATCTTCCTTGGTTTCAACTTGCCGATATTAAATCCATTGATGGATATTTGTCCTTTGGTCGGAATTTCTTCTCTGTACATCAGTTTCATAAATGTTGATTTACCTGCGCCGGACGGACCGACGATATACACAAATTCATTGCGGTCGATCTTCACCGACACCCCTTGTAATGCGTGGGTCCCATTGGCGTAGGTCTTCCACACGTCCTGCATTTCTATCACATCATCACTTCCTGCTCACATAGTTAGCCATTATCATTTCGACACAATCCCGGCAATTCCTTTAAAAAGACCTGAATTTCATCAGGAGCATTCCATTTCACCCTTATTTCGATCCCCTGGGATGGAAGCATATAAAATATATTGTAACAAATTTGTTACCTATTGAGTACCCGAAAGTTTTCCTGCATTGGATCATATATATAGAAAGTGTTACGAATTGCGGAACATCAGAAGTACAAAGGAGCGTACGGATATGAAAAAAATACATTTGGCCGTCATTGTCGTGTTTTCCATTCTCTTCATCGGTTCCGCTTCCTACGGATTGTTGTATATGTATGTGAATCAGCCCGCTTTGCCGGGTAAGGTGCAAATTGGGAGCTGGCAGGTCGGCGGCTTGAATCGGAGTGAGGTGCTTCTGGAACTGGACGAACGTTTGAAAAAGCTGGAGGACTGGCCTGTTACGCTGGAGGTGGATGAGCCCTCCCTGACGCTGAACATAACTGCTATGGAAGCCGGTGCAGATTACAGTGCGGGCGCCTTTCGTGCGGCGGTACATGAGCTGGAGGAAGGGAATGTGTGGGAACGTGCGTATGCCCGTTATCATTTCGCGGAGGAATGGCCTCTCGAACAACGGTACAATACCCAATCTCTTAGAACACGTTTGAGCCCTGACTGGGAAAAGGAAACCTTCGGCACCCCCGCAGACGCTGTCCGGCGGATTACTGCAAACGATAAGGTCCAGTACATCCCGGAAAAGGGCGTCCGGCGGATCGCCTGGGATGAACTGGAGGCTAGGCTGCTTGCGAAGCTTCCCCACGATTTCACCGTGCTGGACAATGGGAATACTCCTGCTTCACTGTTAATACAGCTGCCCCTATACACCCAGCAGCCTGAAGTCACGTTGGAGTCTTTACGCAAGGAAGGCATCGAGCGGAAGATCATCCAGTTCTCCACAGGGCTTGGCAACAGCACGGAAGGACGCATACATAATGTCAGTGCAGCAGCACAATCCGTGAACGGCATGATTTTGGAGCCTGGCGGCATGTTCGACTATGAAAAGATCATTCAACATGCCGAAAAGGAATATGGGTTCCGGGAAGCCCCGGTTATTGTGAGGGGGCGTCTCACCCCAGGGGTGGGCGGAGGCATATGTCAGGTGTCCAGCACCGTATACAATGCAGCCTTGTTAACCGGACTCGATATTGTCGAGCGGCGCAATCATTCGATACCCGTCAAATATTTGCCGAAAGGACTGGATGCCACTTTTGCTTCTGGCGCTATCAATTTCCGTTTCAAGAACAATACAGGCAAATCCCTGCTAATCCATGCTGAAGTGAAGAATCACCAATTAACCGTCAAATTTTTTGGTACTTTTCCCGAGAATGTCAGCTACGCGCTCGAGTCCCACACCATCGAAACGCTAAGCGCCCCTGTAAAGTATGTTTCCAGCAACGTGCTGCCGGAAGGTGCCCAGCAGGTACTGCAAAACGGACAGCCTGGCTACATAGTGGAAACCGTACGTATCAAAAAAGTGGATGGCAAAGCGGTGGAGTCCAAAACCATTTCGCGAGATACCTACAAAGCTCAGGATCGCCTTATCGCACGTTCAGGTCATAGCAGCTTGCCAGATCCGCAGGAGCCTTCTGTTGTGGAGGATGGCGTGAGTGATACCAAACAGCCATAAGAGTTGGACAAAGCAAAAGACACACCTCTCTATTGCTCCGCGTGGAGATAGAATGGTGTGTCTTTGTTGTTCACTTCATATTTAATGCCCTGCTGTGTATTCTCCCTGTTCCTCGCCGATCACCATCTTTTCTTTTCCCATAAAGAAAGCAGCAATCAGAGCCAGTGCCGCCGGAATGGCCGCCCAGGCAAACAACTGCACGATCGAGGAGGATAACGCATGAGTGATGGCCTCCAGCACCTGAGGTGGAATGGCCTGTCTAAGCTCCGGAGAGAGCAAGGCGTGCGGGTCGCTCAGATTCAAGCCCTCCGGCATGCCGCCTGCTGGCAAACCGGCTCCTGCCTCGCCTGCTTCTGCAGCCGTACCGGTAAGGGCATCGTTCATTTTGCGCGTAAATACCTGGCTCTGAACAATTCCAAAGATTGTAATCCCCATCGTCATCCCGAGCGACCGCAAAAAGTTAAGCGTAGAACTTGCGGCACCACGTCTCTGCGGTTCGAAGGCATTCATGGCCGCATTGCTGAGCACGGAGAACGAAGCTCCCACACCCAAGCCGACGAGAACCATAAATATGCGGATCGTCCAGAGGGACGAGTTTTCATCCAGTGTCGTCAATAACCCAAGACCAAGAACCAGCAGCGCCAGTGTCGGGATCATAATGTTCCGATATTTGATCTTGGTCATCAGCACACCACCCATTGAGGCGGTTACGACTGACCCCAGCATCATAGGCAGCAGCACAAGACCCGAATTGGTCGCTTTACCACCGAGTACACCCTGAATAAAGATTGGAATGTACACCGACGCTGTGATAAATGCCGCGCCACTAAACATGGCAATGACATTACTGGACCAGTAAACGCGGTTGCGGAACATGTTAAAGGATATAATTGGCTCCTTCGCTCTCGATTCGGCAAATACGAACAGCAGCGTCAGTACTGCAAATCCGGCAAACAATCCGAGAATTTGCCACGAGTTCCAGGCATACGTTTTGCCACCCAGTTCGAGGCCAAAGATCAGACATACGACAGCACCAATCAGCGTCACGGCGCCCAGCCAGTCAATCTGCTGGGATTGATGCTGGTGAGATTCCTTGTAGAAAAATGCAATAAACACAAACGCAATCAGTCCGAGCGGCAGGTTAATATAGAATACCCATTCCCACGTGGCGTACTGTGTGATGTATGCGCCCAGCAGCGGTCCAAATACGCTGGATAATCCAAAGACAGCTCCGAACAATCCGCCCAGCTTGCCCCGTGCTTCCGGTGCAACCACGTCAAACATGATGGTAAACGCAATCGGCACCAAAGCACCTGCACCAATCCCCTGAATGGCTCTGTACATGGTCAACTCCACAATGGATGTTGCTGTTCCACATAACGCCGAACCAAGCATAAACACGATGATTCCGAATACAAAAAACTTCTTCCGTCCATACATGTCGGACAATTTACCGAAGATCGGCATGCCTGCCATCTCGGCGACCATGTAAGCTGAAGTCACCCAAACGAATTTGTCGAGGCCACCCAGCTTCCCGACGATATCCCCCATCGCCGTTGCTACGATGGTGTTATCCATCGAAGCCATCAGTATGCTGAGCAGCAGCCCTGCCAGCACCAATCCAATACTGTTTTTACGTGCAACCATTGTACTCAATCTCTCCATTCACGCTCTATTCATATGACTGAAATAGTATATCCGAAAAGCCGTCCCCAATAATCAGTCCATGGACCGATTGCGCTGAACCAAAACTTCGGATTGTGAATGGATCTGCAGAGAAGAACGGTATTCAACTGTACCAATTCGGCAGCCTGGGCCAATTTTTATTTTATCTCCCCGGACAACCTCGGCTACCGTGTTCTCTAACTCAATGTCATCTCCTTCAATCATGTTTGCCGTGAGAATCGATTGATTACTCGAAAATAAACCTTCCAGCAGCTTCCCCCGGCCACTCTTCACAGAGATGATTGAACCGCCAATTTCCCTGGCTTCAGACGGACCCATAATTTTAAGTGTCATTTGTTCTGCGGTAAGCATACCTCCGACCGTGAAACGGCCATTGAGTTTGATATTCTCTGCTTGGCAGTCACCCGGTAGATGAAACTCACCTACCACTTTCATTTTTTCAGCTTTTGCATGTAAGCCGGATACGCCACTCCCACTCCCATCTTCAGGATCGACAGCTCGTTCTGTCAGGGTTAGCGTTCCCGTGATTTTAATATCGTTTGATTCAAGAAGTCCGTAGATGACCGACGTGCCCGTACATTTGAATTCATCACAATATAAGTCATTGTTAAAGGAGGAATCTCCTACAACCTTGACCTTGCCGTACACACCGCCAGCGGAGCTTCCTTCACCGATAATGCTGATGTCATTTCTCTTGTCTGATGGACTAACGTTATGGTTATTCAAGTCGCATCCCATTCCTTTCTCTATAAATCCCACTTAAATGCGCTGGCTGCTGCCCACTCTGGCATCCGGATCAATCTCAAGCTCGCCTGAGTATTCAACAAGTCTGATGCTGCACCCACGGCCAATATACACTTTGCTGCCACGAACAATATCAGCCTCCGTATCTTCCAATACGATCTCATCCCCTTCAATTAAAGATGTTTTGAAGGAAGGTGTACCGCCCAGACCGATACTTTTCCAAAAGCCACTTTGTTCCTTTCGACGAATATCAATACGTTCTCCGCCAATCTCTTTGGCTGAAGAAGATGTATGCAGCTTGATCTCAACGGATCCTGCATTCAGGAAACCACTAATTTTGATGTTGCCCTGTACGTTCAGGGACTCACATTGCACGTCACCATCAATCGTGATCATGCCGCCAATATCGATACGTTCTCCATCCACTCGTCCACGTACGGTACACTTGCCGTTTACTTCAAGCTCAGGACTAATGAGGTTTCCATGAATGGTTGTCAGGCCATCCACACGAACACGGGAGCTGTTCAGGGGGCCATTCAGCGTGCACATGCCGTTGATGGTTGCACTTTCCGTACTTAAGGCTCCATGCATCTTCAACGTCCCATTCACACTCAAGGAGGTACAATCCAGATTGCCGTTTACTTTAGCCATGCCATCAATGGAAACCCGGTGAAAAGCTCCACCTGCTGTTTGACTCAAACCTGATACATTCAGATCATTTCTCAAATGACGTTCTTCCATGTCCATTCTCCCCTTTATCCCAATTTAAGTTTCAGCTCTTCCATAAACGTGCCCAGCGGAACTCTCAGTACCACTTTGACGCCCTGATCAAAATAAAGCTCTGATCCTGAACCAACCAGCATAAATGTCGGTACGCCCATCTTGCGAATAAGCAGCAGCTCACTTGCTCTGTTTGCAAAACGATAATAATGCTCAGACATGACCTCAATCAGCAATGAGCCCTCCTGACGGGTAATATCCCCGCTAAGTAACAGCTTCTCAAGGACATAGAGCATCATAATCTGCTCCAGAGCATACATGGGTTGTTCCCGTCCGGCCTCTTTTACCAATTCAAGTGAAGGCAATGAAACAATGTTTCGGTCCATTAATTGCTCAGCAGACATTTCTACCTCACCCAGTGTGGGCGAAAATACGTCTGCCAGCTCATCCAGTGATAGTCCATCCTTCATATTGAGGATCTTATCGATACGTGTCAGCATCTGCTGTTTAGGAAAAAAAGTTTCCTGACCTGTGTATGAAGACTTCCGAATAAACCATTCCTCCGGAATCAGGTTTTTCCGCTTCCAGCGGTATAACTGACCATAGGAAATCCCCGTAAGGTCCAGCAAGTCTTTTTTGGAGATCAATTCATCCGTCATATATGGTCCCCCTTTGTGTTGATGACAGTGTAACATAACATTGTTACGCTTTGAAGCATAGAAATCATTTTGCTCAACATGAACCTCAATTAACCACTACCTGCTTAACTTTTAATTGAACGCTGCCCGATCTTAGTTAATACATCACTTTCTTTAGCTATGAATGTTGTTGTTGCAATGCACGAGGTTTGGGTATAACCTGTGTGATAGAAACGAAGGAGCCATTAACTGTGCCCGCATTCAACTCAGGCAGGACATTCAGTTAATGAATTCATGAAAGGGGTTACTTTGTAGAGATGGCACTCATTAAATGTGATTTTTACTCCGACACGCTAGGACTCAGCACGAGCATGCATGTTATTCTGCCTCAGCAGACCCATAATCAGATTGGGATGGATAACGTTTCGGGCAAAGGACTTCATCCTACGCTGTATTTGCTGCATGGCCTATCGGATGATGATTCCATCTGGCTGCGCCGGACATCCATTGAACGTTATGTGGCAAACCTCGGAATCGCTGTTGTCATGCCGCAAGTGCATCGCAGCTTCTATACGGATATGGCCGAAGGCGGACGTTACTGGACGTTCATCAGCGAAGAGCTGCCTGCCCTGGCACGCTCCTTCTTCCCGCTGTCTTCCGAACGGGAAGACAACTACGTTGCCGGCTTGTCCATGGGTGGTTACGGGGCATTCAAACTGGCCCTGCGCAAACCGGAGCAATATGCCGCAGCAGCAAGCTTATCGGGGGCTCTAGATATGGCTGCACATATGGATAACAAAATTCTCTCCGCACTGCAGCAGACCGAAATGGAGCGCATCTTCGGACCAGAGATCAAGGGCTCGGAGAATGACCTGCTTCATTTGCTGAAAGAGAGCCAGGCAAGCCAGGGACCACGTCCACTTCTATATCAATGCTGCGGCACGGAAGATTTCCTGTATGAAGAGAACCAATCTTTCCGTGAGGCTTGTGCACAGACCGATTTTCAGTTGACCTATGAAGAAGAACCTGGCGGACATGACTGGGCATACTGGGATGCGAAGATTCAGAATGTACTGCGGTGGCTGCCACTGCCTGAACGGAACTAAAGGGAAGCGCTCCGCTGAGCAATGAAAGAAAGTAAGAGGATTTCCAGCCTTACATGCACTCCTAATCTCTTTAATTTGCACTAAACAAAAACGTATATTCTAGATTTAATATTTTAATTTGCTTACCCGCTTTTCTTACTAAAGGAAGCGGGTATTTGGCTTGAAATATACAAGACACCAGAACTACATGACACTAACCCATCCTCCTAATGTCTCATACATTTGGTTTGAGTGAGTAATTAGTATCAATTGATTCTCGTTGTTAAATGTACCGAAAGTACCATAACATAAAAATGTGATTATGACGAAGATATAAGATGAGCCATATTAACTAATTAAATTAAACCGAATAAAGTTACTACATACTCTATATTTAGGTTATTAAGCATCTCTTTCTTTTCTATAGATGAGAGAAGCACATACATATAATACATAAAAATCGGGGGAAGTCTGCATGGAGTTTAAGGATTACGATGACTTAGTAGGGAAACATTTGAAACAAAATATTACGGATGTTAGAGGTGTTCTTCTAATAGCCAAAGGTACCCTTCTGCTTCCTGAACATATAGACAAACTAAAAAAATTCAACATTCATATTCTGGATGTAGAGTCGGCATTGGAAGTTAACGAAGTGGATGAGGAGACTAATGATAAGATACATACGCACAACCAAGACAATGTCGATCAGCCACGAATACATTTTCCGTCTATCCCAACCAAAGAGCTTATTCATCAAACGGAGTCCTATCTTAAAGGGATGAAAAACAACCTTGAACTAACCGGAACAGTGGATATTGAAGAAGTTGAAGATAAATTAACTTCGGTTATTCTGGACACATCGAATTCAGCGAGTTTGTTCCGACTCCTTTCAGAGCTAAAGGGAACACGGGATTTTCGCTATACCCACAACATGGGGGTTGCATTCATTGCAACCAAGCTGGGGAAACAACTCCGCTTGGATGAACAGGAATTAAAGACATTGACTACTGCAGCAACTCTATATGATATCGGTTCTACCAAGCTTCCTTCGGATTTAGTGAACAAAACGTCCAGATTCAATGCAAACGAGTATGAAATCATGAAACAGCATACGATCTGGGGACATGATATGTTGAAGAACTCCATGGCGAGCCCTCGTGTAGCTTTGGTTGCACTTGAGCATCATGAGAGAGAAGATGGCAGTGGTTATCCGCATCGTTTAAAAGGAGATCAGATCGACCCTCTGAGCAAAATAGTCGCTCTTGCTGATATTTATATGGCCATGATATCCCCTCGTCCATACAGAGAAGCCCACCCTTTCTTCAATGTTGTTAATATGATTCACGAAGAAATTATGGATAATCGTCTGGAGTCCCAGATTGGGTTAACTTTTTTGGAATCATTAATGGCATCCCAACTTGGTTGTGAAGTTTTGTTATCCGATGGGAGACAAGGTAAGATCGTACTCGTCGATAGAAATTATCCTACTCGCCCTTTAATCGCGCTAGATAATCAGGACTTCCTTGATCTGACTAAAACAACGACCATAACTGTAAAGGAAATCATCGGGTGATGAAAATGGTGACATTAGGAGATCGATTATCGTTAGATGACAAAACCCTATCCAGGGATATATCATGTCTGTTGGAAGTTGCTGATGCTGAATTATTTCCTGAAAACACAACAAAAAAGTTAATCAACATTCTGCGAAGGAACGGTTATGATTGCATTGAAGACCTTGTTAACGCAAGTGAAAAGGAGATTCGGCTTCTGAAGTACATTGGACTGCAAACGTTTAACACGCTGAAAACCTTGTTAATGGAGCTATCCGAGTCTGAAAGATCCAGGAATTCGGAAAGGAATATAACACACAGCTCAAAAGTCACTAAAGGATTTAGCACAAACTCTAAATATTCATTATCCTGGACTGACAGATACTAGCCACTATTCCCTTCTTCCTAAACATACATAGATAAACGCCCCTTATTGCTGAAACATCACTTTAAACACGAGTTTATAATCTCCTGAAATGAAAAAAGCCCCTCAGGTCTTGCGGTAAGAGTTCATGTAACAGAATCTCTTACCCACTCCAGACCTGAGGGGTTTTAAGAAGGCGTCCCTTCCTTATAAACAATATAGAGCAGCGGGGCCGTTAGCCGCGGCTAGTGATCCATTGCGCCGTAATGTCCAGCACCTTTTCACTGCGTCCAATGGCTTCAGCCACTTGTCCGAAAGCTGTGCCACCATATACGTTACGTGCGTTTACCACCGCTTCCGGTTGAAGCACATCGTAGATGCGGTCGTCGAACAGCGGGGAGAACTGACGGAACTCATCAATGCTCAGATCCAGCAAATACTTGCCGTTCTGGATGCAGTACAGTACCGTTTTACCGATGACTTCATGCGCCTGACGGAAAGGCAAGCCTTCACCCACGAGGAAGTCAGCAATGTCCGTTGCGTTGGAGAAGTCCTGGTTCACCGCTTGGCGCATCCGGTCCTTGTTCACTTTCATTGTCGCAATCATCGGTGCGAACAATTGCAGCGCACCTTCCAGCGTAGCAACCGTATCAAACATGCCTTCCTTGTCTTCCTGCATGTCTTTGTTGTAGGCCAGAGGAAGGGATTTCAAGACGGTCAGCAAACCGATCAGGTTGCCGTATACACGTCCGGTTTTACCACGAACAAGCTCCGGAACATCCGGATTCTTTTTCTGCGGCATAATGCTGCTGCCTGTGCAGAACGCATCGTCCAGCTCAACAAAGCCAAATTCGGTACTGCTCCACAGCACCAGTTCTTCACTCAGACGGGACAAGTGAGTCATGATCAGGGAAGCAGCTGCAAGGAACTCCACGATAAAGTCACGGTCACTAACCGCATCCAGACTGTTCTCGTACACACCGTCGAAGCCGAGCTGCTCGGCTACAAAGTGGCGGTCTATCGGGAATGTTGTTCCTGCAAGTGCACCTGCACCTAGCGGCAGAACGTTAATCCGTTTGTAGCTGTCCATCAGACGCTCTGCATCCCGTTGGAACATGGAGACATACGCCATCAGGTGATGTGCGAACAGAATCGGTTGTGCACGTTGAAGATGGGTATAGCCCGGTACGATTGTATCCAGGTTGTCCTTGGCCTGTCCGATCAACGCTTCCTGCAGCGCATGCAGCATGCCGACAAAACCAACTACACGCTCACGCAGGTACAAGTGCATGTCTGTTGCGACTTGGTCATTCCGGCTGCGACCTGTGTGCAATTTGCCACCGACAGGGCCAATGGTTTCGATCAGGTTTTTCTCAATGTTCATGTGGATGTCTTCATCCGAAACAGAGAATTCCACTTCGCCTGCACGGATTTTGTGCAGTACCGTAATCAAGCCTTCCTTGATCGTCTCCACATCTTCCGCAGGCAAAATGCCGCATTTGCCCAGCATGGTTACATGGGCGAGACTGCCTTGAATATCTTCCTCAGCCAAAGCTTTATCAAAGTTGATTGATGCCGTGTATTCCTCAACCAGATGATTGGTTTGTTTGGTAAAACGTCCTCCCCACAGCTTGCTCACGGTGAGTTCTCCCCTTTCGTTCATGGACAAAGCCGCCCCTGCCCGATGTGCAAGAACGGCCTGCCCTGTAAAGTTATATTGGTCATGATATGAGGCTATTTTAAAGTATTATTTCTTGTTTTGTTCCACGCCGGAATTAACTTTCAGACGCAGGGCGTTCAGGCGGATAAAGCCGGTTGCATCTCCTTGATCATACGCTTGTGTCGGGTCAGCTTCCATCGTAGCAATGTCCGGGTTGTACAGGCTGACAGGGCTTTTCACGCCTGCGCCAATGATGTTGCCTTTGTACAGTTTCACACGTACGGTACCTGTTACGTTTTTCTGGCTTTCGCTTACCAGCGCTTGCAGTGCCAGACGTTCCGGTGCGAACCAGAAGCCGTTGTACACGAGTGTGCTGTAACGGGTGATCAGGCTATCACGCAGGTTCATGACTTCACGGTCCATGGTGATGGATTCCATTTTACGATGTGCCGTAAACAGGATCGTTCCACCTGGTGTCTCGTATACGCCGCGGCTCTTCATGCCAACAAAACGGTTCTCAACCATGTCGACACGGCCAATGCCGTGCTTGCCGCCCAGTTCGTTCAATTGTTCCATCACTTGAAGCGGGCTCAGGCGCTCGCCATTCAGGGCTACGCAGTTGCCTTGTTCGAATTCCAGTTCAACGTATTCCGCTTGATCTGGTGCATCTTCCGGTGCGTTGCTGAGCAGGAACATGTCTTTGTTCTCGTCCGTGCTTGGGTCAAACCAAGGATCTTCAAGCACACCGCTCTCATAGCTGATATGCAGCAGGTTACGGTCTGTAGAGTAAGGCTTAGCTGCGGATGCCGTTACCGGAATACCGTGTTTCTCTGCATAAGCGATCATCTCGGCACGTCCCGGGAACTGGTTGCGGAATTCTTCCAAACGCCATGGCGCAATGACTTGAACGTCCGGTGTCAGCGCAGCTGCATTCAACTCGAAACGAACCTGGTCATTTCCTTTGCCCGTAGCGCCGTGAGCGATCGCAGTAGCGCCTTCTGCACGAGCGATGTCCACCATGCGTTTCGCGATTAGCGGACGAGCGATACTTGTGCCGAGCAGGTATTGTCCTTCGTACAGAGCACCCGCTTGGAACATCGGGTAGATGAAATCTTTCGCGAACTCGTCGCGCAGATCGTCGATATATACTTTCGAAGCGCCGGTAGCGAGTGCTTTTTCTTCCAGGCCGTCCAGCTCATCCTTTTGTCCGATATCTGCAGTAAATGCGATAATTTCTGCATCATAGGTTTCTTTCAGCCATTTCAAAATTACAGATGTGTCCAACCCGCCGGAGTAGGCGAGTACGATTTTTTCCTTAGCCATGTTCGTTGGTCCTCCCCAATTTCAGTTACTATAAACTTTTATCTATCATCGCTAACCCTGCGCCTAAAATCAACTCATTTAGACAAACAGCGGCTATTCGCTCATTAACGCGGCCATCAAGGCCTTTTGTGCATGCAGCCGGTTCTCTGCCTGATCAAAGATCAGGGAGTTTGGTCCATCGATCACGCCCGCGCTTACTTCTTCTCCGCGGTGTGCCGGCAGACAATGCAGGAACATGTAATCTGGCTTCGCGCCTTTCATCAGTTCCTCATCAACCTGGTACGCAGCAAAAGCCTGCTCACGAATCTTCTGTTCCTCTTCAAAGCCCATGCTTGCCCATACATCGGTATAGACGATATCGGCATCCTTCACAGCTTCCTGAGCACTGTACGTAACAGTCACTTCAGAACCGCTTTCCTTCGCAATGCTGCGCGCCTGCTCTACCACTGCGCTATCCGGCTCATAACCTTTTGGCGTCGCTACAGCAACATGCATGCCCATCTTCGCTGCACCCAGCATGAGAGAGTGAGCCATGTTATTACCGTCTCCGACATAAGCCATTTTCAGGCCAGCCAGTTTGCCTTTGTGCTCCAGCACGGTTTGGAAGTCAGCCAGTACTTGGCATGGATGAGCAGCATCGCTCAGACCATTAATGACCGGGATATCGGCATGCTCCGCCAATTCAGTCACATTATGGTGCCCAAAGGTACGAATCATGATGCCATCCAGGTAGCGGGACAATACTTTAGCCGTATCATGGGTTGTTTCCCCGCGACCAAGCTGGATATCGTTTTTGCTCAGGAAGAGCGCGTGTCCACCCAGCTGGAACATGCCTACTTCGAAGGATACACGCGTGCGCGTAGATGATTTTTCAAAAATAAGTCCGATCGTTTTGCCTTTCAGCGGCTGATAGGCTACGCCGTTTTTTTGCTTGCCTTTGATCTCAATGGCCAAGTCCAGCAAGTAGCGAATCTCTTCGGCAGTGTAATCCGTAAACTCAATAAAATCACGGCCTCTAAGATCAATCTTCTGGATTTTCTCCGTTTGTTGTGCTGTCATGTGAATGTTGTCCTCCTTATATCCGGTTCCCTGCACCCGCTCGGGCAGAAGAGCGCAGCCGTGGCAGCCGACGCTCATTCAGGCTATGGTTTACTCTCTTCCGCAGGTTCTCCGCGCGGCTACAGGGATTCATCATCTAGTTCTGCGCCAGGGCCATGAAAGGCCCCGGTACAGCATGCTCTTCATTTTGTCAAATGGATTAGGCCTTCTTCGCTGCTACATGCTCTTCAATCAACGTTGCCACCAGGGATACT
Organism: Paenibacillus sp. 7516; assembly: GCF_002272715.1. Taxonomy (NCBI): domain Bacteria; kingdom Bacillati; phylum Bacillota; class Bacilli; order Caryophanales; family Paenibacillaceae; genus Paenibacillus; species Paenibacillus sp. 7516. Next base: position 83,100 of record NZ_NPBI01000025.1, on the reverse strand, counting down.
GCTTCATCGATTTCTTCCTTGCTCACATACAGATTCGGAAGCAATCGAATGACATTCGGCCCTGCGTTGACGAACAAGATACCACGTTTCTGTCCAGCCAGAACGATGTCGCCTACTGGCTCTGCACATTCGATCCCGACCAGAAGCCCCAATCCGCGAACTTCCTTCACAAATGAATTGCCTGCCAAACGATTCCGCAGGGAGCTCATCAGATAGTCACCCATCTCAGCAGCGCGCTCAGGCAAGCGATCTTCCAGCATCGTTTCAATCGTGGCAATCACCACGGACGAAGCTAGTGGCGTACCCCCGAATGTCGTTGCATGGCTGCCTGGCGTAAACGCATCCCGCAGGAAACCTTTACCCAGCATCGCGCCTACTGGGAAACCGCTGCCGATCCCTTTGGCTACCGTAAACACATCTGGCTCAATGCCATAGTGCTCATGTGCAAACAGCTTGCCTGTACGTCCCATTCCGGTCTGTACTTCGTCTACGATCAGCAAGAGGCCTTGCTCGTCACACAATTTCCGTACATGCTTGACGAATTCCGGTTCGACCGGATATACACCGCCCTCGGCTTGAACCATTTCCAGCATAATCGCTGCTGTTTTGGGGCCAATCGCCGCTTCCAAAGCTGCAATATCATGCAAAGGAACGGTCACGAATCCGGCTGGCAATGGTAAAAATCCTTCTTTCACCTTATCCTGCCCTGTTGCTGTCAGTGTTGCGAGTGTCCGTCCGTGGAAGGACTGGGCAAACGTAATCACCTCATAACGGTCGTTCCCTTTCACCTTCTGATGGTAGCGACGGGCTACCTTAATAGCCGCCTCATTGGCTTCCGCGCCACTGTTGCAGAAGAACACCGCATCCGCGCATGTATTGGCTGTCAGCAACGCAGCTGCTTTCTCTTGACCTGGAATCTGGAACAGGTTGGAGACATGCCAGAGCTCATCAATCTGAGCTTTCAGCTTGGCTCCCACTTTCTCCGGTGCATGGCCAAGGCTCGTTACAGCGAGTCCGCACATGAAGTCGAGATAACGGTTGCCCTGATCATCCCATAACCAGCTGCCTTTACCCTTGACCAGACTGATTGGATAACGCGCATACGTTTGGAAAAGAGAGCTTTCCGTCTGTGCCGCTGCACCTGTTGCTGCTGCTCCCGCTACTGCTGTGCCAGAACCTGGCTGTTCATTGCCTTTTGCCATCACCTTTCACACTCCTATTCCTTTTTGTAAGTATACCGGTACTCCATATAAGACAAACCAACCTACACAGAGCCACTCCAATTGCAGCACCATCTTCCGATCGCTGTTATCCCCGGATTTTTTTGATCTACTTTTTTAGAGGTTAACATCCGGGGATAAACGCGAGCGCTTCGCTTCTCCAGATCGGTTCTGCACTCTACGTTCTTGTGTAAAGTTGCTATTCAACTTATATATAATCCGTACAGAATATTAATCTATCTGTTTGCTTGAAATTCAGCTTATTGCATGCGGATAATTCGGGTTCCGATCGTTTCCCCCTGAAGCACGCGGCTCAGGATCTGTGGCTCGCTTCCGTCCACGATGATTACTTCACGTACTTTGCCATGAATGCATGCAATCGCTGCGCGCACCTTAGGGATCATACCGCCGTAGATTTCTCCGGTTTGAATCATGTCCTCGATCTCTTGTACGGAGACCGATGGCAGTACCTTTTTCTCCCCGTTAACGCTCTTCATAATTCCGGGTACATCTGTCACAACGATCATCCGGCTTACACCGAGGTGGGAAGCTACCGCTCCTGCGGCTGTGTCAGCATTGATATTATACCGTTGTCCGTTTGCATCCACGCCTACGGGTGCAATCACAGGCATATATCCCATGTTCACAATGCCTTGGATAATTTCTGCTTGAACGCCTGTTACGTCTCCAACCCAGCCGATCTCTGCATGATTCGCCACGGGTTTGGCTTGGATTAAACCCCCGTCTACGCCGGACAAGCCCAGCGCATGTCCTCCGACGCGCTCGATCAGGCGTACGATCTGTTTGTTGATACTCCCGGCCAGCACCATCTCCACGACATCCAGCACGGGTTCGGTCGTTTTGCGGAGTCCATTCACGAACTCGGTTTCAATGCCCAGCTTCGCCAGATTCTCCGATATTGCCGGGCCTCCACCATGCACGATGACGGGCTGAGTTCCCTGGGACTGCAAGTCACGCAAATCCGCAAAAAAGGATTCCGGCAGCGCAGCGAGCGTGCTGCCTCCGCATTTCATGACAAACGTCTGTTTCTCTGCACCCTTTTCCACTCCGGCACTCTCATTTTGCAATGTTGAATTCATGAGGAGCACTCCTTTCAATTTTCTTAAAATGACTATAGATTGTTACACTTGACCACTCCGAGTGCTAAACCATCTTTCGATCGCTGTTGTCTCCAGGTTTTTTGGAATCCCTCTAAATAGGGGAAACCCGGAGACAAAGGCGAACGCTTCGCTTCTACAGATTGGTTCCGCACTCTCCGTTAACGTGTAAATGTAGTTATATTTTTTATAAAATGAAAGGCGTATTAAGTGCGGTATGCCGCGTTGATGCGTACGTAATCGTATGTCAGGTCACAGCCCCATGCTGTAGCCTTCCCTTCGCCGTGGTGCAGATCCACCACAATGCGAACCGTATCAGTTTGCAAGTAGGCCAGTGCAGCCTCTTCGTCGAATACAACTGGACGGGACTGCTCAAGTACCGAGATATCTCCCAGACGGATATCCACGGTGTCCGGGTTCACCGGTTGTCCTGCACGCCCTACGGCTGCAATAATCCGTCCCCAGTTTGCGTCCGCGCCGAACATCGCTGATTTCACCAAGCTGGAGCCGATAACCGTTTTGGCAATCGCCTGTGCCGATCCATCACTCACTCCACCCGTAACCTGCACCTCGACCAGCTTCGTTGCCCCTTCCCCATCACGTGCAATTGCTTTGGCCAGCACTTCACACACATAAGTGAAACCTGCAGCAAAAGCGTCCCAGTCCGGATGGTCCGTGGTCAATTCTTCGTTCCCCGCCATCCCACTAGACATCGCGACCAGCATGTCGTTCGTGCTCGTATCTCCATCCACGGTGATCATGTTAAATGTATGGTTGGTCGCCTGACGCAGCAAACTTTGCAGTGCTTCTGCGCCAATAACCGCATCACTCGTCATAAATGCGAGCATCGTCGCCATGTTGGGATGAATCATGCCAGATCCCTTGGCTGCACCTGCAATCGTAACGTTCTTGCCGTTTACAACAACAGATACGCAGGCTTCCTTTTTCACCAAATCGGTCGTCAGGATCGCTTGAGAGAATTGCTCCGCTTCATTGGCATCCTGCCCCAAACTTGCCGGCAATGCGCTGATGCCCGAGTGTACTGCGTCCATTTTCAACAACTCACCGATCACACCAGTCGATGCCACAGCAACATCCTCTTCAGCTACACCAAGTTCACGTGCTGCTGCCGAACGCATCGCATATGCATCCTTTTCACCCTGCTGCCCAGTACAAGCATTGGCATTACCACTGTTAACAACAACGGCCTGAAGGCGTCCATTGCTCAAGCTCTCGCGGGTTACCTTCAGCGGCGCAGCCTGGAATACGTTTGTCGTGTAAACGGCCGCTGCCGTAGCTGGCACTTCACAACGGATCGCTCCGATATCGTTGCGTGATGTTTTTTTCAAACCGCAATGAAGTCCGCCAGCAGCGAACCCGCGCGGGGTTACAATCGTTCCGTTTTCCACTACGGTGTAAGCCTGTTGCTTCACATTTGTTCCCATATGTTATCCCCCGTGTGCGTTCGGCTGCATGCCGATTGACCGCCTGCTAATCCTGAATTCGGTGATCTCCTGAATGGCTCCGGAAGTGCAGCAGCCTGCTCTCCCGATCCCCTTCTTTACGGATATACCGGCGTCATGTTCAGCCCGAGGTTTTCCTCCCATCCCATCATCAGGTTCATATTTTGAATCGCTTGCCCGGAAGCACCCTTCACCAGGTTGTCGATGACCGATATGATTGTTAAACGTCCGGTTCTTGGATCAACCGCAAATCCGATATCACAGTAGTTGGATCCTTGCACTTCTTTGGTCGAAGGCCAGATGCCTGGTTCACGCACTCTCACAAAAGGTCGATTCTCATAATACTTACGGTACAGATCTACCAGGTCTCGATCACTGTGTTCTCCCACCAGGCTGGCGTACATCGTACTCATGATCCCACGTGTCATTGGCACCAGGTGTGTCGTAAAAGTCACCGTTACAGGACTTCCGGTAATATTGCCAAGCACTTGCTCAATCTCAGGTATATGTTGATGTTTGTTGATTTTGTATGCTTTGAAATTTTCGTTCATCTCTGCATAATGGTTCGTCAGACTCGTTCCCCGTCCAGCACCGGATACGCCGGATTTGGCGTCGATAATAATTGTGGATGGATCGATCCATCCTGCTTCCACTGCAGGAATAAGCCCCAGAAGGGTAGCTGTAGGATAACAGCCCGGGTTGGAAATAAAGTTTTTGCCTTTTACCTCATCCCCGTACACTTCGGCCATCCCGTATACAGCCTGTTCCAGCAGTTCACTCGGCGGAGCCGGGTGTTTATACCACTGTTCATATGCGGCTCCATCCTTCAATCTGAAGTCCCCAGACAAGTCGATCACCTTCAGCCCTGCTTCGAGCAGGCTTGGAACGAGCTTTGCGCTTACTCCGGATGGGGTAGCTGTGAATACCAGATCTGCACGTTCTGCAATCTCAGCCGGAACTACGCCATCCAGTGGCCTGCGAATCACATCCGTCAAATGCGGAAATCCGTCTGCAATAGACTCGCCGCTGCTGGATGAAGAGATCACCGAAGTGATTTCAACCTGTGGATGGTTCTGAAAAAAACGAATCAGCTCCACCCCGCCGTAGCCGGTGGAACCGACAATTGCCACTCTCAATTTGTTACTCACTCTCGCTCCCCCAATCCTGTTGTATGCGATACTTATACGATGCTCACGCCTTCATACGGCCCTCACACGGTAATTCCGTCGCTTCTATGCATATTTGTGTATTATTATACGACTCTAGTTATATAAATACAACACTCTACCATCAATTTCACATGGATTCTTATCAAATCCGAACATATCTTTCCAAATATCTGCGGACGAACCCGAATACTTCTGCTAAAATACGTTTTATAGGAAACATTACATACCAAGGTCTTATTCATAACAAATTCTACACGAGGAAGGGTTTATGAATGGATTCACGTTGGTCATTACGAGACATGGGGGACTACAGTGCATATTGAATCCATTTTACTTATGGTACTCCTGGGCCTGAATATTATCTTCGCTGCAGCAGTCGTGTTCTTCGAACGCAAGGATGCCAGTGCATCCTGGGCTTGGCTGCTTGTATTGAACTTTATTCCTGTGCTTGGGTTTGTACTTTATCTACTAACAGGTCAGAATCTGACCCGCTACCGGCTGTTCCAATGGAAAGAGAGAAAGAAGCTTGGTCTGGAGGAACGCATCGCCGCACAGCTCGAACAGCTGCATGATAATCGGACGCCATTCAACAACAGAGCCACCGAAAGCAGCCAGGACATGATCTATATGAATCTGAAACAGAACGGCGCTCTCCTTACGGAAGATAATGCTGTAGAGATCATCACGGATGGAACGGACAAATTCCAACGGTTACTCGATGATATTGAAGCGGCGCAGGATCATGTACACGTTCAATATTACATTTACCGGGGCGACCGGTTGGGTAAACGCATTCGGGATGCCCTGATCCGCAAAGCGCGGGAAGGCATCAAGGTTCGTCTGCTGTACGACGCGCTTGGATCGCGGCGGGTGTCGAATCGCTTTTTCAAAGAACTCCGCGAAGCAGGCGGTTTGGTGGAAGTCTTTTTCCCATCGAAATTCAGTCTGATCAACCTGCGCATGAACTACCGCAACCACCGTAAAATTGTCATCATTGATGGTAATCTCGGTTATACCGGCGGATTTAATGTGGGTGATGAGTACCTCGGGTTGAATTCCAAATTCGGTTATTGGCGTGATACCCATCTGCGGATTCAGGGAAATGCCGTTCATGCGCTCCAGACGCGCTTCCTTCTCGATTGGAACGAGGCATCCAAGCAGCATGACACCCCTTATGTTCCTGAGCATTTCCCGCATATTGAGGGTACAGGAACGACGGCGATGCAGATTGTCTCCAGCGGACCGGATGCAGAGACGGAGCACATCAAGAACAGTTATCTGAAGATGATTAATGGAGCCAAACATTCCATTCTGATTCAGACGCCATACTTCATCCCGGATGCCAGTGTATTCGAAGCCATACGTCTCGCGTGCCTGTCAGGTATCGATGTGCGCATCATGATTCCCAATAAACCGGATCACGCCTTCGTGTACTGGGCAACACTGTCTTACATTGGTGAGCTGTTAAAAGTCGGAGCAAAAGTATTTATATACGATAACGGCTTCATCCATGCCAAAACACTCATTATTGACAGCATGGTCGCATCGGTGGGTACCGCCAATATTGATTACCGCAGTTTCCGGTTGAACTTTGAGGTGAATGCCTTTATGTATGATGAGGTCATTGCCACGGCATTGGTCAATACCTTCGAGCATGATCTTAAGGTATCCCGCGAGATAACGCAGGAGGAGTATAACAAGCGCAGTCTGAAGATTCGTTTCAAAGAAGCGATCTCCCGCTTACTTTCTCCAATTTTGTAACTCCGCTGACAGAATAATATTCCGATCGCTGTTATCCCCAGATTTTTTAGATTCCTTATATAAAGGGAAAAATCCGGGGATAGCCTATGCTTCCGATGTAGCTTTCTTTTAGAAAGCTTTTAGGCGAGCGCTTCGCTTCTCCAGATTTATTCTGTCCTCTCCGTTATGATGTAGGTTTACTCCAAATAGTTACAACCTAAAAAAAGAAAAAGCAGGGACATCCTCCGCCATCTTTGGCTGGAATGGACATCCCTGCTTTTTTTATTTTATAGCGAAACTTTAATGGGCACTAACTGAGATTATGCCTCGTCTCGCTTAAAGCCTTCGCCGAGCACTTCGTGCGCATTACTGATAATAACAAAAGCCCCCGGGTCCACGGACCGGATCAGTGCTTTTAGTCTTGGCACCTCATTTTGCCCCACCACGACCATCAATACGGTACGCTGGTCGTCCGTGTAGCCACCCTTCGCCTCAAGCTTCGTTAATCCACGATCCAGATCGGCAAGGATAACTTTGGTGATCGGCTCCGTCTTGTTGGAGATAATGTATGCAACCTTCGAGTAGCCAAGTCCCATCTCCACGGCATCAATGACTTTACCAGTAACGTATAGCCCAATCAGTGCATAAAGTGACTGTTCCAACGACAATACAAACGCAGCCATAATAATTACCGTAGCATCCATGATCACGACGCAAAGAGAGTAACTGAGTCCACTGTATTTCTGTACGATTCTGGCGAGGATACTCATCCCACCTGTTGAACCTCTTCCCCGGTATACAATGCCGATGCCGAGCCCCACACCGATACCTCCATACAGAGAGCCGAGTAAAGGATTCGTCGTGGGAATGGCCCAGTCTTTCGTAAGATAAACAAACAGGGGCAGCACAATACTGCCGAGCACCGAACGGATCCCGTACTGTTTACCAATAAGCAGAAAGCCTGCGATGAGGAGTGGAATGTTAATGGCCCACTGCGTGTATGCGGGTTCTAGCCCCAGCCATTCCTTTCCAAGAATAGACAGCCCGGATACTCCACCTGAAGCGATCTGATTAGGTAATAAAAATAAGTTAAAGGCTACCGCAATGAGAAACGAACCAAAAATAATGGATGCCGTATCCACTACGTTTCTCCAAGGTCCGTTCAGGGGGATCAGGGTGGCTAACCTCTTTTTGCGGTTTGGAACGAAATGCTGATGCTCTTGCATGGTGTCGTGCTCTCCTTTTATATGACTGATAAGTTGCTGATTTCTCTTCCCGATTTGGGCTCAAAAAAAAGCCCCTGTATACACCAGCATACGCCTACACGTATCCGGTCCATACAGGAACTTTGATTACTCGGTTTCTACTTTAATCTGGCTGCGCAAATAACCGTCGATGAATGCATCGAGGTCGCCGTCCATGACTGCACCTGTATTTCCTGTCTCTACGCTCGTACGGTGATCCTTTACCATACTATAGGGATGGAATACATAGGAGCGAATCTGGCTTCCCCATGAAATATCCGACTGATCGCCTCGGATTTCATCCAGCTGTTGTTTTTGCTCTTCAATTTTGCGCTCATACAATTTGGAACGAAGCATCGTCATCGCGCGCTCACGGTTCTTGATCTGTGAACGTTCGTTCTGACACGTTACCACCACTCCGGTAGGAATGTGTGTGATCCGCACGGCAGAGTCGGTGGTATTGATGTGCTGTCCACCCGCGCCACTCGCACGATACGTATCAATCTTCAGATCCTCTGTCCGGATGTCCACTTCCACCGTATCGTCGATCTCTGGAACAACGTCACAGGATACGAAGGATGTGTGTCTGCGGCCCGAAGAGTCAAAAGGAGAGATCCGCACCAATCGATGGACACCCTTCTCTGCTTTTAGATAACCGTAAGCATTATGTCCCTTGATGGATAACGTAACACTCTTAATCCCTGCTTCATCGCCTGGCAGATAATCCAGAACCTCTACCTTGAAGCCGCGTTTCTCAGCCCAGCGAGTGTACATCCGGAGCAGCATTTGTCCCCAGTCCTGTGACTCGGTACCGCCGGCACCCGGGTGAAGCTCAAGAATGGCGTTCATTTTATCGTACGGTTGATTCAGTAGAAGCTGAAGCTCAAACTCTTCCAACTTGCCTACGATGGCCGTAACGCTGCTGGCAACCTCGGCAGCCAAGTCTTCGTCGCCTTCTTCATCGGCCAGCTCAACCATCATCAGGGCATCGTCATAGTCCTGTTGGAGTTTGGCATATTGATCAACCGATCCCTTCACCGCATTCATCTCAGCGATCACCGACTGTGCCTTCTCATTATCATCCCAGAAATCGGGAGCCGACATCTTCTCTTCAAAGTTCTCAATCATTTCCTGTTTGAGATCTAAGTCAAAGAGACCCCCTAAGGTTTGTTAGTTTCTTGCCTATTTCACGCAGGTCCTGCTTCACGCTTGGATCAATCATGTGCAATTCCTCTTTTCATTAAGATAAGCTCCCCGCAAACCGGGCACTTCTCCAGATCAGGTGTCAGATGCTTCACCTCGGTGTCCAGATTACCATTATAGCGGCAATTCTCTTCACCTGGATCATGGCTGCATAGTTATAACTATGCACCAATCACTGGTTATGCATCCTTCATTTGATCATTAGAAATGCCCGGCTGCGAGGAGCCGTTCATGTATTCTATAGGATGTAAACGAAAATAGTTTAACTATTCTTGGCCGTGGCAGTGTTTATACTTTTTGCCGCTGCCGCATGGACAAGGATCGTTGCGGCCGATTTGGTCGGAGACTTTTACCGGACGCTTCTCAGCAGGTTCTCCGCTAGTCGAGATCTGGCTCTCTTCCACTACCGCTTGACGCTCCTGATTGCTCTCGATTTGGGCTCTCATCACATAAGTTGCCACTTCTTCCTGGATTGAAGCAATCATCTGATGGAACATTTCAAAGCCTTCAAATTGGTACTCACGCAGTGGATCTGTACCGCCGTATGCACGCAGGTGGATACCTTGACGCAGTTGATCCATCGCATCAATGTGGTCCATCCATTTGCTGTCGACTGCACGAAGCACAACGACTTTCTCAAACTCACGAACCATTTCTTCACCGATACGCTCTTCGCGTGCATTATACTTCTTCTGCACTTTATCAAACAGGTACTCGATGATCTCTTCGGCTTCCTTGCCCCACAGCTCGTCCTTGGTGATCGCACCATCATCCAGCAATTTGCTGTTCATGTAGTCCGCAACTTCCTGCAGTTCCCAGTTCTCTGGAATGTCGTCACTGCAGTGTGCTTCAACAATACGTTCAATGGAAGGCTTGATCATATCCATAACGATCTGTTTGATATTTTCGGATTCAAGCACCTCACGGCGCTGTTTATAAATAATTTCACGCTGTTGGTTCATGACGTCATCATATTGAAGAACGACTTTACGTACGTCAAAGTTGTTTCCTTCAACACGTTTCTGTGCGGACTCAACTGCACGAGTGATCATGCGGCTCTCAATCGGTTGGTCCTCTTCAAAGCCAAGACGCTCCATCATGTTCAGTACGTTGTCTGCACCGAAGCGTCTCATCAGCTCATCACCAAGTGACAGATAAAACTGTGTAGAACCCGGGTCACCCTGACGTCCCGCACGTCCACGCAGCTGGTTATCGATCCGGCGTGATTCGTGACGCTCTGTACCGATAATATGAAGACCGCCGACTTCAGCTACGCCTTCACCCAAAATAATATCTGTACCCCGGCCAGCCATGTTGGTTGCGATCGTAACCGCACCTGCTTGACCAGCTCCAGAGATAATTTCTGCTTCTTCCGCATGGTACTTGGCATTCAATACCTGGTGTTTCACACCACGGCGTTTCAGCATGTCGGAGAGACGCTCGGAGTTCTCGATCGATACCGTACCGACCAGAACCGGCTGGTTTTTGCTGTGGCGTTCTACGATTTCTTCCACTACAGCTTTGAACTTGCCATCGATGCTCTTGTATACGACATCTGCCATGTCATTCCGTTTGTTCGGACGGTTGGTAGGAATCTGCAATACTTCGAGGCCGTAGATTTTCTTAAACTCTTCTTCCTCGGTTTTCGCTGTACCCGTCATCCCCGCAAGCTTGCGGTACATACGGAAGTAGTTCTGGAATGTGATTGTAGCGAGCGTCATACTCTCATTCTGTACCTCGATGCCTTCCTTCGCTTCAATCGCTTGGTGCAAACCATCGCTGTAACGACGTCCTGCCATCAGACGGCCTGTGAACTCATCGACGATCATGACTTCTTCTTCGCTGACTACGTAGTCGACGTCACGACGCATGATTACATTCGCTTTTAGTGCCTGTACGATGTGATGGTTAAGCGTAACATTGGCGTGATCATACAAGTTCTCAATGCCAAATGCTTTCTCCGCCTTAGCTACCCCACCTTCAGTGAGGGCAACGGATTTAACTTTGATATCAACTGTAAAGTCTTCTTCCGGGGTCAGACGTTTCACGAAACGGTCTGCTGCATAGTACAAGTCCGTTGACTTTTGCGCTTGTCCAGAAATGATCAGAGGCGTACGCGCCTCATCGACCAAGATGGAATCCACTTCGTCAATGATACAGAAGAACAGCGGACGTTGTACCATTTGCTCTTTGTAGAGCACCATGTTGTCACGCAGATAGTCAAACCCAAATTCATTGTTCGTTCCGTACGTAATATCACAAGCATATGCATGCTGTTTCAGCGCATGGTCCATGCCGCTCAGGTTAACCCCTACCGTCATGCCCAGGAATTCGTAGATCTGTCCCATCTCCTGGCTGTCACGCTGTGCCAAATAGTCATTGACGGTAACGACGTGTACCCCTTTGGACATCAATGCATTCAGGTAAACCGGGAGAGTTCCTACGAGGGTTTTACCTTCACCCGTTTTCATCTCGGAGATGCGGCCCTCATGCAGAGCGATACCACCCAGCATCTGTACGTCATAATGACGTTTGCCCAGAACCCGGCGGGATGCTTCACGTACCGTTGCGAATGCTTCCGGCAGAAGCTCGTCCGTTGTTTCCCCTTTTTCGATACGGGCACGGAATTCCTCGGTTTTGGATTTCAGTTGCTCATCAGACAATGCCTGAAATTGTGGTTCCAGTTTATTGATCACATCGACCGTCTTCATCAGACGTTTAACATCACGTTCGTTCATGTCGCCGAAGATCTTTTTGACAAGTCCTAGCATGGTATACCCCTTTCGTGCAAAACAGAATAGACCCCCTGCTGCCGCCATGCGACACCATCGGATGGATATGTGCATCCACTTGCCCGGGGGTGACAAACGATATAAAACATTAATATAGATGAATCAACTCCAGGCTTGACCAAGGTTACTCATGAAGCTGATTCGATATTCACGGACTCGCTCCTTGCATAATAAGGGCAAATCCAAACCTTACGAATCATGTTCATGGTGCTGTGCCTGTCATTGATTATGATTAGCGATCATTCGTTGACAATTCCTCATCAGGACAATGATTCTCTTGCATAAATTGTAACAGTTTGTAAGGGTCGCCGCAACACGCCGAGGCATACTTCTTGGAACTTCTGAAGCCTCTTAGTACACGTTTAAGTGCAAAAAATCATAGCCGTTAGCGGAAGCCCTTCTTTTCGCTGCAACATTTTCAGATCATATGGTTAAACCAAGAAAGTGTTCATGGTAAAATTGGAACCTTTTCTCAGTTTACTGAGTCTATCATAAAACTCCATTACTTACACATTAAGTGCGTTAAAGTTCATCTTTTTAGTGGGTAGTACTCCTGCTTCCTACTCTCTATTAGACGCAGCTGCATGGGAAATAGTTTCATAAACTTGCTCGCACAAATTTTCCCGGCTGCGTCCATGCAGAAAAGAGCCCCATCCCGTATGGGATAGAGGCTCTTGTTAGTTTGATCATTTAATCATACAGGATACTAAATTGTCCTCCTGTAGTCCATTTTTCGTAAGTACTCATTTTAACCTTTAATGGGTCATTCAGAGTCATCGTACAAAGGTATTAACCTTGCTCGATTAAACCATACTTCCCATCGTTCCGTTTGTACACAACGCTGACCTCTTCATTCTCAATGTTGGAGAATACGAAGAAATTATGGCCGACCATGTTCATCTGGAGGATTGCCTCTTCCACGTCCATCGGTTTCAACATAAACCGCTTGGTCCGTACCACTTCAAAATCATCATCATCCGTATCCACATCCAGTTCAGCAGTAGCTACTGTACCTGTCGGATCTTCAACGAAGAGTGTTTTCAAGCTGCCTTCCTGGCGGAACTTCCGGTTAACTTTCGTTTTGTGTTTACGGATCTGACGTTCCAACTTGTCCACCACAGCATCAATGGAAGCGTACATATCGTCGCTCTCATCTTCAGCGCGGAGCACAATGCCTTTCAAAGGAATCGTCACCTCAACCGTATGCAAGCCTCTCGTCGTGCTCAATGTTACAGCACCGTCAGAGTTAAGGGGTGCATCGAAATACTTCTCGAGTCTACTCAACTTTTTGTCGACATAATCTTTCAAAGCATCGGTAACCTCGATTTGTTGACCTCGAATACTTAAATTCATAGGGCACTCCTCCTTTTCCTTTGCCACTTCATTATAACACGAATGTAAGCGCCATGTAAAAACTCCCGGTGACCGAATCATGACATCTATTCAGGCCACATCCGCCCACCTACGCGTATCGCCATATTTCGCGGTATTTCATCATATTTAGGCGAAATTCTGTATTTACATGATGTTGATATAGGGCGCTTGAAGAAGTAATTAACCGTTTTCCTCTTTTCTCAATCTATTATGTAATATCTTAAAATGAATCTATTAGAAAAACAAAAAAAGACCCCGGAAAACCGGAGTCTATTGCTAGCGATAATTCAATTGGAAACCATCTAACCATATATGTAGGTCGGATTGTCCGGATGATTATAATTTGATTACGTTAGCGGCTTGAGGTCCACGTGCGCCTTCGACGATGTCGAATTCTACGGATTGACCTTCTTCCAAAGTTTTGAAGCCTTCGGATTGAATTGCGGAGAAGTGTACGAATACGTCGCCGCCATCTTCAGTCTCGATGAAACCGTAACCTTTTTCTGCGTTGAACCATTTTACTTTACCTTGCATGCACTAACATTCCCTTCGTCGTCAAATGAAGTGAGGCTCTTGCCCGAGGCCTTAGCCCACAATTCAGACTATACCATCCAAACTTATCCATTGTCAATTGGTAAAGAAAATGTTTTATTGGTATAAAATGTTATAAAATGTCGAAACATTTAACCTTGTAACTAAATTTAATTACTGTCGAGACATTATTCAATTAATACAAATTGTTAACTTCAGCTGAGTTGCAATACATATTTTTTAAGATTTTCTCGCCAGACTCCATTACTCCTCATAACTTCATTGTGCTCACTAAAATGTTTTAAATAATGTGAATCAGAGCAATATCGGTGAACCTCATCAATAATTTCCAAGAGTTCCTCTTGTGAAGTGAATTTTTTATAAAAAAACTCTAATGATATGTATATCAACCAGAAAGTCTTATCACAAAGTTTTTTATACATTTTCCCCATAATTTCTTCATCATTAGAGATTTCCATGGAATTTATAACTTCAAAAAAGCCACGATGTTGCTCCAGACGACTTTCGATTGTTGCATACTGTGATACTTCTCCTCGTTTGTTAATTATCTTGATATTCTCTGCTTCCATTTTCTCAGGTATTCCTTCATTAACGAGTTGCAAAGAAGTTGAATACACTGCTCCATATTCACACATCAGCAATTCCCAACACATATGTGGATAGTGCAAAGTAGCTTCATTCCCTGATAAATGAATTGTTTCAACCTTTTCGATTACTTGTTTTTCTACAAGTATTTCTTTATTGAAAATAATACCTGACATATAATTTGAAGTCAGCATAAATTGATAAATTGACTCTGTCCCTGGTGAGGTTACAATTTCTTCAAATTTACTCTGTTTAGTTGTACTTGACTTAACTATAGCCAAATCAGGTTCAGAGCGTAAGAATGATATTATTTTTTCTAAAGTAATCAAATCCACCGAGTCTTCATCGCTTAGGAGAAGAAGAAATTTCCCCGCTGCCTTCTTACATACATTCACCAAATTACCATAAAACCCTTCATTTTTATGAAGTTCAGTATATGTTATTCGGCTGTCGGTACAGGCCTCTATTTCATTGTAGAAACATGAAGTATCATTTTGAGACCCATTGTTAGAAACTACCACCTCTAACTCATAGTCATAACTACTACTCAGCAAATGAATTACGTTTTCTAACGCTCTATGACCTCTATTGTATGAAGGTATACAAATACTCAGTAAGACGTTCTCACGATTCTTGCTTAGTGATGTTCTCCGATGATTATGAATATATTGAATATACTCTTGAGATTTTTTTATTTCAGTTGAGAAACTTATTATGTTTCTTGGTATATAGTTCGTATGGAGTTCAAAAAAACTTTTCATTGAGTGATAAGAAAGGAACAGTGTAAGATGCTTTAACTGTGTATTGCCCCCCCCTTGGAGTGTTGCGAGGAATTTGTCCTCCTCCTCAATTAGAACGAAACACTCACGCTGCTCTTTGGCGATTGAGGGCACAGCAGATAACGAATTACCGATCTCAAACTTCTCTACATACAAAAAAGAAGAGAATGAGTCAAATTCATTTTTTTTATAGCATGACGCTTTTGTCTCAAATAAAGTAAAAGCGTTATTTATTTCTTTTGTCTTTTTGTTATAAAAATAATACTGGTTTTCGACTTCTGTAGGAATTAAATAGTAGAGCAACTCAGAGAATTCTTTTCCATAAACCGGTAATTTTAAAACCTTTAAATTCTCAATGTAATTCATTTCATACTCAGGAATGTTGGGTTCAATAAAAGCTTGTCGAATAAGATAGTCTATTTCTTCAGAAAATTCCAATGATTGTGCGATCTTAAACATCGCTATAGCCCGATGATATTCTCCTGATTCGAATAAAACCTCTCCAAAAAATTTATAAAAACGATGTTTATTTTCATTTGAATGATGGTCAGGATTGTTTGAAACATCTTCATAAATTTCATCGAGTTTAAAAACAGCTTGTTCTACATTCCCTTCTTGTACCCAGTGCAAAAGCTGCTCCCACTCGAAATCATTCATATTGAACCTCATTTCTCAAATTTCCAATTGATTTCTCACATAATCGACCGTCTCTCGAATCCCATTAGAGAATGTTGTTAGTCCGATACAACCAATATCTTGTTCCAATTCAGCAATGTCGGTCGAAAGATGCATCACTTGGTTTGGGGCATATGGAATCCCACCAAACTTTAGTGGCTGTAAAGGTGAAACTTCATCTCTCATTTGCTCGACAAAACTTTTTAAAGGACGGGTGTCTTTACTACCTATACAGTAAACTTTTCCATTCAATCCCTTTAAGGATAGTTCATAAAAAATTTTTGCTGCATCTTTACTATAAAGAAAATTCCATATTTGCTCGCCTTTAGTGAAATCTATACTTTCTTTTAATAACATTTTTCTAATCGTGTCAATAACCATTGTTTGGCTATCATCGTAAGGACCATATACACTTAGCACCCGCGTCCAAACATGCTTAATTTTTAATTGTTCACAAAGTATCCTACTCAATTGTCCTGCACTTAGCTTAGCTATACCATAACTATTCTCAGGAAAAGTCGCAGTTTTGGAAGTAAGAGGATAAGATGACCTTCCGTATTCTGCTTGAGAACCGGCGCCAATAAACATATGGCAACCCAGGTCTTTAGCTAAACGCACTGCGTCTAACGTGTAACTAATATTGCTGTTCTGTGTATCAACGTTATTACGTCTAGGTCCAAAACTGTCATTCCACGCAAAATGATAAAAAACATCATATTTCCCCTGAATATTTGCTGTTGCATATTCGTCCAAATTAAGTTCAACTATTTTGATTAAATGACTTTTTGGGAAATATTTAATACCTGTAGATCCTTTACGACATATAGCTAGTACTTCCACATTGTTTTCCAAAAACAATTGAACTAGGGCCATTCCAATAGAGCCGGTAGGTCCTGTAATTACAACCTTCATATTCAACAATCCCTTAGATGCAGTAGTTTGTTTTTTTTAAAATTAACTAGAGGAATCACCCTCATCTACCAAATCGATCAACATACTCTCTTTAAGTGCTTGTCGATCTAAATATGGAAACATGTCTTCTAATGGCCTGTTAACTACCAATTTAGGATATACTTCAGAATTGCTTGACAACAAAACCTCCAAAAAAGCTGGCCCTGTGGTATCAAAGAACTTCTTCATTACATCTATATCGTCCATTGATGTAATTGAGAAACTAGGGATATCATACGCTTGGAAGATGCGACCAAAATCAGGATTTGGATTCACCGTGGACTGTTTCCGGCCATTCATATACAAGTCTTGGAATTGACGAACCATTCCAAGTGATTGATTATTGAATACAACTATTTTTACTGGTAAATTAAGACGCACAATTGTATCTAGTTCTTGAATATTTAGTTGGATGCCTCCGTCTCCTGCTATGACAAGGACTTCTTTTTCTGAGGATAGGGCAGCTCCGATAGCCGCAGGCAGTGCAAATCCCATTGCTCCCATCCCCCCTGAATTCAACAATCTCTGACCGAAAGAAAGCTTAAATGACTGAGAGGCCCACATTTGATGTTGTCCAACATCCAAACAAACTGTCTTAATTCGGCCTGCCTCTAAAGATAACTTCTCAATAAATTGATTTGGTTCTACCTCAACATGCTCAGAAACAAATGATAATGTAGGATATTTGTTTTTTTGATCATTAATAAAGCTTAGCCAGTAATCTAGAGATTTTTTTCTATGATTAGCTAGTTTTGTATTCAGCTCAGTTAAAAACACCTTAATTGAAGCCGTAATAGCAATGTCCACATGCACTTTAGCATTTAGCTCACAAGCTTCAATATCTACGTGTATTTTGGTAGCTGCTCTAGCAAATGTGTCTGGACGAGTACCTGTTTGTCTGCTATCCAATCTCGAACCCAGTATAATTAAAAGATCACAATTGGCCACGGCTAAGTTACTATATCTGTGCCCGTAGGAACCAATCAAACCAAAGCTACGATCATATTCCGTAGAAACAACATCAAGTCCCATCAGCGAACTAACAACCGGAATTCCTGTGAGACTCAGAAATTTTCCCAACTCTCCTTGAGCACCACCGCTTCGAACTCCGCCACCCGCTAATATGAGGGGTCTTTCTGATAAACTTATCAAATCAATAATTTCATTTAATTTTTCTTCTGCAATAGTCTTCGATGCCGCACCTTGCCTAAGAAGTTCATACTCATCGCTATTAAAAAAACTTGGCAATTCCTCTGGTTCAATATCAGCGCGCTGAAGATTCATCGGGAGATCTATTAAGACGGGTCCAGGGCGTCCATTTTGAGCTAAATAAGTTGCTTTTTCAAGCTCGTATCTGATCATATTCGGATCAGTAATTAGCTCAGCATATTTAGTGAGGGATTTTACAACACTAACAATATCAGTTTCTTGAAAACCTAACTGTCGAACCGGTTTATCGAATTTGTATTCATAGGTGTTAACCTGACCAGTGATAAATAAACAAGGTACGGAATCAAAGTAGCAACTACCTATTCCTGTAAGCAAGTTCAATGACCCCGGACCACTGGTTGCCATAGCAACTCCTAATTTGCCATTCACACGTGCATAAGCTTCAGCGGCAAATGCTGCCCCTTGTTCATGTCTCACTGAAATACATTCAATCTCAGGAGTTTTGGATATTGAATCGAGTAGGTGAACTATTGCCCCTCCAATAAACTCAAAAACATGAGAAACGCCTTGCTCTTTTATGAAATGAACTACGTAATCAGAAAGTTTCAATTCCTTCCCCCCAAACTATGTTACTTGATGCTCTTCAATCTGACTCAAACAAAGATCAAGGAGAGTTTCTTTGTCGGGACTAGCCTTTGAAAAGGTAATAATTTGATCAATCGTCTTTTCCAGACACCATTTAGGCCGCCAGCCTAACTCTTTTTTAGATTTAGAACAATCTAGTTTAAGATATGTCGCTTCATGTGGATGGTCACCAACAGAAATTTCGTATCCTTTGTTAGAATCACTCCATTTAGTACAAATCATTTGAACGATACATTCTACTGATTTTGCATCAGTTTCTTCTGGGCCAAAATTCCACGCTTCTGCATAATTCGAGCCCTCTTCAAACAACTTTTCTAGTAGTATAAGGTAGCCACTCAAAGGTTCAAGAACATGTTGCCATGGTCTAATTGAATGTGGATTTCGAATCTGAACAATTTCATCTGTTAATAAGGCTCTAATAGAATCAGGCACAAGACGATCCGCTGCCCAATCTCCACCACCTATAACATTGCCAGCTCGTGCTGATGCTACCGCTACCTTTCTATTTTCATTACTAAAAAAAGAATGGCGGTAAGCAGATGTCACCAGCTCTGAACATGCTTTACTGCTGGAATAAGGATCATACCCACCAAGAGGCTCCGTTTCTCTGTAACCCCATACCCATTCCTTGTTGTCATAACACTTGTCTGTGGTTACATTTAAAACACATTTGACTGATTGACACTGTCTTACAGCTTCAAATACATTGACTGTCCCCATAACATTCGTCATATAGGTATCCACCGGAGATTTATAAGATTCTCGCACTAAGGGTTGGGCCGCCATATGAATAACAATTTCAGGTTCGGAAATCTGCATAGCTTCACTTAAGGCATGATAATCTCTAATGTCCCCAATAACGCTTTTATAAATTAAATTCTCGACTTGACAAATTTCAAACAAGCTAGGTTTCGTTATAGGCGATAATGAAAAACCGGTAATTTCTGCTCCCAGTGAGCTTAACCATATGCTTATCCAAGACCCTTTAAATCCTGTATGACCTGTTAAAAAAACTTTTTTCCCTTTCCAAAACTCCTTGTTCACCATTTAGTTTTCACCTTCAATTTCCCTTCACTCCAAGGAGCATTCCCTTTCGTCCACAACTCTTCTAAGTAGTTCTTGTCTCTTAAAGTATCCATAGGCTGCCAGAAACCACCGTGCTTAAATGCTTGGAGCTGACTATTTAAAGCTAAATTCCTCAATGGCTCTTCTTCAAAAATCGTCTGATCATCTTCAATATAGTCCATAACTGCCGGGTTCAAAATAAAGAACCCCCCATTGATCCATCCATTATCGCCTTTTGGTTTTTCCTTGAAACTAAGCACATTTGAGTCCCCATCTAATTCCAACGAACCAAAACGACCATTGGGTTGAACCGTTGTAACTGTGGCTTGTTTTCCGTGACTCTGATGAAATTCAACGAGTTCCTTAATATTCACATCAGAAACTCCATCACCATAGGTAAGCATAAAAGATTCATTATTTAAATACTCTCTTACTCGCTTCAGCCTCCCCCCAGTCATCGTACCTAAGCCTGTATCAACCAATGTAACCTTCCATGGTTCAGCGTGAATATGATGGATTACTTGTTTGTTAGTAGTAAAATCAAAGGTGATATCAGATTCATGCAAAAAGTAGTGAGCAAAATACTCCTTAATTACATATCCTTTGTAACCTAAACAGATAACAAAATCATTGAACCCATAGTGTGAATATAATTTCATAATGTGCCATAAAATTGGCTTACCCCCAATTTCAACCATGGGTTTAGGCTTGAGATGAGATTCTTCGCTAATTCGGGTGCCGTACCCCCCCGCTAAAATGACAACTTTCATACCTGATCCTCCGAATCTATTTTTTCTCAAATACGAACCTACGAATGGTCTCTATCATGTAATCTACCTTTTCTACTGTAAGTCCTGGATAGACACCTACCAGAAATGTATCATTCATGATCTTATCTGTATTAGTTAGATCCCCACTAACTCGATAATTGACATGTTGGAATGCAGGCTGACGAGTTAAATTGCCTGCGAATAGCATGCGGGTCTGAATACGATGAGCTTCTAAATAAGCTACGACTTCATTTTTTGTAAACTTAACTCCGTCGCGTAAGGTTAAAATAAATCCAAACCAGCTGGGGTCCGAATTCCTCGTAGCTCTTGGAAGTATGAAAAACTCCTCTAAATCCTTAAGCCCCTCTAAAAGACGACTGAAATTATATCTACGAGCTTGAGTAAAACTTGGCACCTTTTTCAACTGCTCTACTCCAATAGCTGCCTGCATCTCAGTTACTCGAAGATTGTAACCAATATGTGAATATGTGTATTTATGATCATATCCAAACGGTAACGAGCCTAGTTCCCAGCCAAAGCGTTTATTGCAGGTATTATCGCAGCCAGAAGGGCACCAGCAATCTCTTCCCCAATCTCTAAACGATTCAAGAACAGATTTTAAAAGTGCATTGTTTGTATAGACCGCTCCACCTTCTCCCATCGTCATATGATGTGGTGGGTAAAAACTAGATGTGCCGATATGCCCAAAAGTCCCCGTTAATTGACCTTTAAAAGTTGATCCAAGGGCATCACAGTTATCTTCAACAACCCATAAATTATACTTAGAAGCAATCTCCATGACTTGGTCAATTTCGAATGGATTTCCCATTGTATGAGCTATCATGATTGCTTTGGTTTTGGCAGTAATAGCAGCCTCAATCTGATTAACCAAAATGTTATAAGTCCCCAAATCTACATCTATAAATACAGGAATGGCACCATTCTGAATAATAGGTGTCACTGTTGTTGGGAATCCTGCCGCAACTGTAATTACCTCATCTCCAGGCTTAATCTGGCGATCTTTTAATTTAGGCGAAGTAAGGGCAGAAAAAGCTAAAAGGTTAGCAGAAGAGCCAGAGTTGGTCAGAAGGGCATACCTCACTCCCAGAAACCGAGCATACTCTTGCTCAAACTGCTTATTGTACCGGCCAGCAGTTAACCAAAAGTCCAGTGAAGAGTCGACTAAACTCCTCATTTCTTTTTCATCATATACGCGACCGCCATAAGAAATTGAAGAAGTATCAGGGTCAAATTTTCCCTCTCTGTCAGCATGAAAGAGATCATAATAGTTTTCTACTTTGATCAGTATTTCAAGCCTTGTTATCTTTTCTAGGTGGGAACGTTCGACTTCACCAATTCTAACAATCCTCTCGACTTTCATTATTTCTTTACTGCGAATATCTAAATAAGCGGATTTCATAAGACTCTGCGAATCTATTTCAACAGAATACTTCTCAGCATGTATACTTTTGGCGCTAAAAGTCAAAGGATAAACTTCAAACGTATCATTACTGATTCTGGAAGCAATAACCCCATAACTTTCAGTTCCTTTGACATTAACAATGGTTCCTTGATTAATCATTAGCAAACTCCTTACATTTTTAGCCTTCTTTAAGTCAGTAAAGTATTTTATGGCAATATTTATTTATTGGAACTAATCAATTATTCAGATAATAATTTTTTTAATACATTCACAACTTCATCCATTTCGATACTACTCATATTTGTGTCCGAAGGAAGACATAACCCTTGAGCAAAAAATTTCGCCGAAACATCTTCCTCTTCAGTATGAGAATAATAGCTATACTCCTGAAAAATAGGCTGAAAATGCATGGGTTTCCAAACGGGACGCGATTCAATATTATTTGATTCCAAGACCTCAATTATTTGTGTAGGTCTTATTCCAGTCCGCTTCGAATCAAGAAGCATAGTTGTCAACCAGTGAGTTGACCTACCATATGTTTGTTCATCTAATATAGTCACACCAGGAATATTTGCTAGTTCTTTGTGATAACCTTCACGGATTTCCCTTTTACGTATAATTCGGTCCTCCAGTACTTCCATCTGCCCTCTTCCAATTCCAGCAAGCACATTGCTCAGTCTATAGTTGTATCCTATCTCACTATGCTGATAATGTTTTGCTTGATCCCTGGCTTGAGTTGCCAAGAATCGAGCCTTTTGGAGAGCTTTTAAATCATCGGATACCAGCATACCTCCACCAGATGTAGTGATGATTTTGTTTCCATTGAAAGAAAAAATCCCAAAACGACCAAGAGTACCGCTCATTTTCCCTTTGTAGGAAGCCCCCAAAGATTCTGCAGCATCCTCGACAATCGGAACCTCATATTGTTCGCATAGTCGGAGCAATGGATCATAATCCGCACTTTGTCCATACAAGTTCACGACGATAACCGCCTTAGGCAACTTTCCCTTCTTCGCATAGTCTC
This sequence comes from Paenibacillus sp. 7516, assembly GCF_002272715.1. Classification (NCBI taxonomy): domain Bacteria; kingdom Bacillati; phylum Bacillota; class Bacilli; order Caryophanales; family Paenibacillaceae; genus Paenibacillus; species Paenibacillus sp. 7516. The sequence goes on along the minus strand of NZ_NPBI01000025.1, from coordinate 60,138 downwards.
GAAATGCCCGTTCTAATGCTACTGGCGACATGTTCCAACTATTGGTTTCGGAATCAATGAATACCGGAGTTGCTCCTTGATACAAAATGGGATTAGCACTTGCAATAAACGTGAGCGAAGAGCAAAAGACCACATCCCCCTGCCCTACACCCAACAAACGAAGAGCCAAATGGATTGCTGCTGTACCAGAATCAAGTGCCACGGCTCCAGCTGCCCCTACATAATCAGCTACAACTTTCTCGAATGCGTCGACATTAGCCCCTAAAGGAGCAATCCAATTCGTATCAAAAGCTTCTTGAATGTAACGTTGCTCCCCCCCCCCCATATGCGGGGAGGCCAAATAAATACGCTTAGTCCGCATCGTTCTTCTCCTTTCGTTTTATGATTTTAGCGGGACATCCTACTGCAAGCACATCAGAAGGAATATCTTCGATCACGACCGCGCCAGCACCTACTGTGCTATATCGTCCTATTCGTACACCAGGAATGGAACACGCCCCTATTCCAAGGTGTGTGGCCTCTTCTACACAAACATTTCCCGCTAGACGGACGCCAGGAGACAAGTGTACATAGTCGGCAATTCGGCAATCATGATCGACCGTCGATGCCGTGTTGATAATAGTATGTCGGCCAACATGTACATCCGCTTGCAAGATGGTTCCTGCCATCACGATACTACCACTGCCTACCTGTACACCCGTACCTAGAACAGCTGTCGGGTGGATAACCACAGCGAATACAGCCCCCAATTTTTCCAATTCGGTAGCTACTTCGCGGCGAATCCCAGCATCACCGATGGCCACGATCCAAGCTGCATTCGAATGCTTAGCAACGATGTTTGGTAAATCTAAACGATTGCCCAGATGAGGAACATCGCGCCAAAATGGTAAAGACCAACGATCATCGACCACACCGCAAATATCATGTTGCGCAGCTCTAGCTACATCTAATACAACTTTGGCATGCCCGCCGGTTCCGAATATGATTACATTCATGTCACCTATTCCTTCTTTCTCAGTAGGAAATAGTCTTTTGAATCCATTCTCTGTTAGATGGAGTCTCCTTTAACAAACGTACAATATGATCTGATGTCCCTGGATACTCGTACACATTGTGTAGGTTCTCTAGATCCTCGACAAATAACTTTGAGCTTATTTGTATCAACGCCTGGCTTAATTCCGTTGCACTTTCTTCAATATCAACTGTATTTGCAGAGCGCTCCCGTCCAGCTTGTCGGCTTCCTATATTAATCACCGGTACACCGAAGGACGCTGCTTCAATGATTCCTGATGAAGAATTACCCACCAACACCTGTGTATGTTGAAGAAGTGTCAAGTAGTCCAGCGGTGCAAAGCTTGTGACTGTAGTTAAGTTTGGATACTGACTTAATCTCTCATATATCGAATCAATCTGTTCCGTACCTGCATCAGCATTAGGCCTAATTGCGATTACATGTTCACTGTGTTGTAAAAGAACAAGAAGCATCTCTTCTAATTCTTCAACAGCCGTTGCTTCTGTCGTGACAGGATGATAGATAAAGAGTGCATATTTGCAAATGTCTTTTAGCTCGTATTGAGCCAACACTTGCTCTATATCCGGCAATTTCTCTCGACGAATCGTCTCGATCCGAGGTGCTCCAACCACATGTACTCTCCATTCATCTTCACCCATACGCCGTAATCGCACAGCACTACCTTGAGTAGCCGGAAGATGCAGATGAGCCAGCTTGCTGATTGAGTGGCGGACAGATTCGTCGATCGTACCAGACACTTCTCCTCCATGCAAATGAGCGACCAAAATATTCAAGTGAGTCGCAGCGATCGCAGCCGCAAGCATCTCTCCACGGTCACCTAGTAACATCACCACATCAGGCCTACTCTGCTCAAAGGCTTGCGTCATCCCTAAGATTCCCATAGCAATTGATCGGGCCATGTTACCATGGGTCCCCCCATGAAGAAGTGAATCTACCCTGAAATCCACCTGAAATCCATCTTTTTCAATCTGCTTCACCGTATTTCCGTACTGTGGGGAAAGATGCATGCCTGTTGCAAGAATGGACAGCTCTAGATCGTTATCTGAACGAATTGCTTCCATGACAGGTTGTAGAATACCGTAGTCTGCCCTCGTCCCTGTAATCACCATAACTTTTTTCATTGCAGATCTACCCAATCAAAAAGTTCCTCTTGCTGCATATCACGATTTACTTTTCGCCCAATTAATGAATAGTAATGTTTGGGTTCAAGTCCTACGCCTGGACGTTTTACCGTAAGATCTTCTGCTTCCAAAACTTTACCGGCCGGAATGGCATGTGCCGCTACAATACTTTTCCTCGCAATTTTCCTTGTATTGGATTCAGAAGGCATACATCGCTTTACTCCGTCTCCCCAAGCCTTCTGCAAGTTTCTCAACGAGCTTACCAAACTTTTTAATTCCTTTGGCTCCAGCGATGCTTTATGATCAGGTCCAGGCAGTGTACGGTCAAGTGTAAAATGCTTCTCTATCACTTGTGCTCCGAACGCGGCTGCAGCGATGGAGATTTCTATACCTTCTGTATGATCTGAGTATCCTACCGCTCTTCCAAAAGATTGTCTTAATGTCCTGATTGCCAAGAGGTTCACATCCTCTAGTGGAGCCGGGTAATCAGATGTGCAGTGCAATAAAACGACAGGGCAATTCGATAGTGCCTCAAGGGATTCCCTTATTTCTTCCAAATCAGCCATTCCCGTTGAGAGCAGAATTGGACGACGATAACTATTAAGCTGATGAAGGAACGGAATGTTATTCATATCTCCAGATCCAATTTTGAATGCCTCAACATCAATCGAATCAAGAAATGCAGCACTCTCTTCATCAAAAGGCGTAGATAGAAAGTCGATTCCTTTTTCATCGCAATATCTTCTAAGTTTCACAAAATCTTCAAAACGAAGCTCCAGCTTTTTAAGCATTTTCAACTGACTCTCAGTTGAAGCCGTATTTGCTGTCTGGTAATCAGCCTTCTGAGCCTGACGCGTTACAAGTTTTTCGCTTACAAAAGTCTGAAATTTCACCGCATCTGCGCCTGCCGCAACTGCTGCGTCAATACACTCAAACGCACGCTGCAGCGAGCCGTTATGATTAACACCAACTTCAGCAATAACATATACGGAATTCATTCCGTTCTGATTTGAACTTATTGTTTCAAATAACCGTGTAATGCTCATGGGTTACTCCCTTCCGCTTTCATCAAATTCCTGCAGAATCCATTCCGCCAGACGAAAATCCCAGAGTGTATCGATATCAACAGAACGTTCAACAGGCATAATATACCCTTGATTGGACGGACCTACAATTTGACCACTCTCCATCAACAGATCACGTTTCATTAGATAAAGAGCTCCATTTAATTCATAGAGCTCTGTCAATTCCTGACGCCGTATGTGGTCTTCTACTTGAAGAAATGGATTCAGCTGGCCTGTATCACTCCGCTGACGTAGAAGATACGGATGAGTCTGTGCTGGAGTGATACTCTGCAACGAGTCTGCCCCACTTTGGAGAAATTGCCCCATTGCCTTTTGAATATCTCTGGCTGTACGAAGCGGTGAGGTTGGCTGTAGCAACAAAATATGTTCGTAGTTCTGCCGACGATTCTCAAAATATTGAACTGCATGCTTTAAGACGTCAATGCTTTTCGCTTCATCTGTAGCAAGCTCAGCCGGGCGCAGAAAAGGCACCTCGGCACCAGCACCTCGTGCAACGTCCGCGATCATTTCATCATCAGTCGAAACAACCACATTTGTAACATAACCACTCTCCAACGCTGCTTCAATCGTATACACAATCAATGGTTTACCTTTTAATAAACGAATATTTTTCCCCGGCAGCCCCTTAGATCCACCCCGCGCAGGGATAACTGCTAAACAAGTATTGGTTGTTAAGGTAGACCGTTCTCGATTCATACTATTACTCACTTTCTTTTATGAAAAGCTAAATTATTGGCCTCCAGTAGTTGACGCAATGGTTCTTTTCGAAACACCGGCGCAGTATGCGAGGAATACTCGCGATATGGAGCCGGTGTAAAACCCTCATAGTTTGGGCGATCTGTATCAAACACAGTAGGGATAATATACATCGTCTCATTCTCAACAGCACGTTCCGATTCATCCAAAGTCATTAATTCTTCATAGAGCTTTTCACCCGGACGTATACCAACTTCTTCAATTTTATTTAAGTAGTGTATACCTGTCGCTTGTTCATAAGATTCGATCAAACATTCTGCCAAATCGACAATTTTAAGAATTGGCATCTTTAACACAAAGACTTCGCCGCCCTTTGAATACTTTGCAGCATTCAGTACAAGTTCGGCGGCCTGAGGAATAGACATCATAAAGCGCGTCATTTCACGATGAGTAATCGTCAACGTTCGCCCCTGTTCAATCTGTTCACGGAATAGTGGAATAACTGAGCCTCGTGAACCCATTACATTCCCAAAGCGAACACAAGAAAATATGGTTGCCTTGTCTCCCTTATAAAGATTTGCCGCTGAAACCAAGCGCTCAGATAGAAGCTTTGTCGCTCCCATCGTGTTGGTCGGATTTACCACTTTATCCGTACTAATGGAAATGACCTTCTTGACATTATTTTCGAGAGCGGCTTCAATCAGGTTTTGAACTCCAATAACATTAGTTTTAACAGCTTCCATCGGATTGTACTCACAGGCGGGCACATGTTTGAGTGCAGCTGCATGAAAGATGTAATCTACCCCCTCCATCGCATAACTAAGACGCTGCTTATCACGAATATCACCTATTAAATAACGTATATTAGAGTATTCCTTTAGCTCATGCTGCATTAAGAATTGTTTGCTTTCATCACGACTAAAGATACGGATGGCTTTAGGCTGATACAGAAGGAGTTGGCGTACAATCTCACTTCCTATCGAACCTGTTCCCCCAGTAACGAGTATAACTTTATTCTGGAACACTAAATTCTCTCCTTACTGTGGAAGTTTATTTGTTTCATTCTTGATCCGATTCATTGACTCTTCGATCATATCCATAACTCTTGGTATCTCATCACTCATTAAAGACACCAAACTGCCCAAATGCTCGTGAATTAAATCCACCTTTTTAATAATATCCTGCTCTAACGAAGCGCTTGGAAGCAAGCGGTCAAAATCGTGGATAGACTTCGGATTTAAAGTTAAAAAAACAGCTTCAAACCAGGGACGATTTACAATATCTCTCCATGCTAATTCAATGTTTGCAAGTGCATCCCATGCCTTTTTAGGTTTGGTTCGTGCAAATTCTCTTATCTTCCCTATTTTCTTTTTGATATCAAATAACGTTCCTTTCACTATCAAAAGCTCTTCTGTCAAAAGTGTTATCCTGTTTTCTAAAGCCCCAACTTTCTCTGCTTGAGTATTCTTAGATTTTTCACTTAGTTCACGTACTACCTTCAATATAGCGTCTTGTGGTATGGATTCTTCTTTAATTAGCTCGTAAACTCTTTCGGGATCCATCCATTTGGCACCTTCGATCCTTGCGCCTCCGCGAGTAGCATTTAGGAACTCAACTTCTGAGAAAACCGATATTACACTCTCTAAGCTATCTTTCATTAATTTGAATGCGGGAGTAGTATCATTCTCTTCTCCAAAAACATTTTTAACTTTAAATCTAGCATTTTGGACTTGGCTTTCTAATTCATCTTGGTCAGCATGCTTAACCCCACTTGCATAAAACTGTCCATTTTGAAACGACAAATCTTGTCCCATTAAAACAATCCGTTTTGCCCCCAAACTAATAGCAGCTTGAATAGCAGTACCACTGACCGTAGGAGTAGAATAAAAGTAAGGGTACGTTGCATCTAAATCAAGCACATAACGACTAACCAGATCATTTTGAAATACTGCATAGATCATGTTCTCTTTCTTCATGTCGCTTATCCCATAATAAGCGCTTAAAGAGAATAATAGTGGCGGCTCTAGAGCCCCTGGAACTGAGAACACTTTTTCATTAATGGGTGACCCGTCCAGTATAGTGGTTAAATGAGGGGTTAATCCATAATTGAGCAAAGCTTGAATATTTGAACCGGCCGAGATAATAAGTGCATGGTCCTTCATTTTTTTGAGCCACTCGATATCACCATTCAACGAAGGTCCAGATGCAACAATAACAGCTGTTGCTCCCTGATAAGGAAGGTTGAGATCAATAACGGAAGGTTGATTTACAGTAACATGTAACTGGTTTAAAGGGTTTCTAACCCAGTCCTCACCAAAAAAATTCATCGTTAATCTATTGGATTCAAATGTAAATTGATATTCTAGAAACTTCGATTTCACTTCCTTCAAGCTATCAAATGAGTCGTTTAAATACTGTCTTAACGCAACAAAAGCCAACTCACCATCCATATAAGTACAGATGTTGTAGAACAACATATTTAATTGATCTTCACCCAGCGAGAACCAAATAATTTTAGGCCACTCCAAAACAGGAGAAAGATCATACTGATGGACTGCATGCAAAAAGGAAGATTCATCCGGTTCGTAGACAATAATTAAACGATCCGGGTACTTCTCGATAATATCAGATAATCCAATACCCTGACTAAATCCATATACGAAAATCAGTTTAATATCGCCAATAGCTCCGTCTACAGCTTCTATCCAAGCTGCATCAAATTCTCCCGATTCTATACTAAAAGATTCAGAGGTTTCCTTGTTAGCATGGAGTTCTTGCAACATAAGTGAAACGTTAGGAAACTTTTCTCGAATAATCTTCATATTATTATCAAAATATGACATTACACATCACCACTTTGCTGTCTATTATGCTTTATTCTCTATATTAGTATATCGGACTTATTTATGTATAATGAATAGAAAAAACTCTAGAGTTTAAACTCTAGAGCCTTAATCTCACTTTCTATGGTCAATAAACCAACTATCTACTGCATAATTCTGTTGGTACCCATTTCGTTGCTGTTTAATCGAGCCCTGGCGCTGCAACCACTTTCCAGCCTCTTGTTTAAGAAATTCCATTCTTTCTACAATAGCCGGGTCAAAGCTCAAAATATATGCTATTTGTTCTCGATCATCTTCTGTCACCTGATCCTTCATCGTTATAAACAAATCAACCAGAGTTTGGCGCTGATTTGCCAGACGAAGCAGCTCTTCTTCGTCCATCGTCTGAAGTCGAAAAGCCGCATCCTCTGTTAAACTCTTCAGTTCGTCCAGAATAGATTTAATATTGGATTCTCCCATCAAATGCTACCTGCTAGTTTGCTCGCTCCTACCCAAGCCTCACGAAGCTCCGAAAGATGTTCCACAACTTCAATAGCGGGTGCAGCATCCTTTTTAATATTGGATTGAAGTAGAAGATTAAGCAGGTATTCATAGATACGTACTAGATCATTTGATATAGCATAATCAAAATTTAAAGAAGAGATAAGCTCATTAACGATGGCCTGAGCTTTACAAAGGTTATTGTTAGCCATTTCTATATTTTTCGAGTTAATTCCTTCAATCCCTGCCTTTGTAAAACGAATTGCACCATCATAGAGCATGATTAACAACTTGGATTTCGAAGCGGTCTGGGCTTGAGTTTGCTGATACTTCTGATAAGGGGAACTAATCAAATTACTCATCCTCCTTTAAACATCAAGAACTAAATAAGCTAGATGCTGTAGTATTATATCGATTTATAGCAGTTTCCATGGCTGTGAATTTACTATAATAACTTGTTTCCATTCTATTCAATTTTGAAGTGAATTCGGAAATCTGGCGATCCAACGAAGTCAACTGTTCACCCATCGAACTATTGACTATAAACGAAGCCGTCAGCTCCTTACTCGACAATGAAGTACCTGCCGTTTTATTCAGTGAAGTCAACGTATTGGTTGTAATTTTCTGGAGTTTAGCTAGGATACCATCAGTTTCAATGAATTTATTGTTAGAAAATGAATTCGAATAATTAGTCGAGAAGAAATTAGTTATGATATCAGGATCTTTATCTAATGCTTCTTTTAATTTATCTGTGTCAAGAACCAACTTTCCTTTGCTTGTATAATCCCCCGTAGTAATGCCTAAGTCTGTCATACTTACCTTGCTTCCGTCCGCAAGAGTTACACCTTGAACCATAGCCATTCGCATATTCGAAACCGTCTCCTGGAGGATACTATCATTCTTCAACATGCCGCTTTTGGCTTTCTCTGTCCAGGCTGTAATATCCGATTCTTCCATTTCAGCTTTCTGAGCTGTTGTTAAAGGTGTGTACTTGGAATACCGCTCTTCGCTTAACTTATTGTTCATCAAACCTAGAAGTTCATTATATGAATCTACAAAAGATTGCACTGCTGAAACGATGGCATCTGTATCCTTGGTAATTGCAATTGTCGAAACTGAGCCAGCACTCTCAGCATTCAATGTAAGTGATACACCATTGATGTCAAAGGTGTTCGATGTTTGTTCCATTTTTAACCCATTAACTTCTACAACAGCATTTTCTGCCGCCGTACCGTCTCCTAAGTTAAATGCGGCTTTCAAGTTATCACTAACCTTTAAGTTACCTCCGCTATCTACTCCTGCTGCACTTTTCCCTGTAGCACGAGCTGTCAAAGACAAACCGTTGGTGGCATCATAAATAGCCGTAACACCAGCTGTCTTACTATTATTAATCTTTTTGACCAAAGATTCGATCGTGTCTCCTGCCTCAACCGTAATTGTGGAGTCTCCGCCCACCTCAATGGTTGAACCCACTGTAATCAACGTAGCCAGTGAAGTGCTTGCACTTAAACCGAGACCTGTGTCCGACACAACATTTGCCGAAGTTGCAAGGTTTTTAACATCTACAGTCATTGTTCCCGAAGCACTTGAAGATGCTGTAGCGGTTACAGCTGTATTATTTCCAGTTACTGTTGCTTTTTGTGTGTTTAAAGTTGATGCCTTACTTAACGAGTCTTTGATTTTATCTTGTGTGAACGTAACTAGCTTAGTGCTTAGTTCACGATAATTCTCTCGTTTCCACTCTAACAGTTGCTTCTTCTGATTCATTCTGTCAAGCGGTGCACTTGCAGATGTCATTAACTTCTTAACCAGAGTGTCTATATCCATACCTGAAGCAAGTCCCGTTACACGTGTTACCATTCGTCCTTCCCCCTATACTTTTTTGTCAATAACAATTCCTGCATGCTCCATCATACTGGACAACACGTCCAGTATTTTTTCCGATGGAATTTCACGAATCACATCACCAGTCTCCTGATTTTTCACTTTAATCATTATAGTATGTGTAGCGTCGTGTACGGAAATTTCCAATGTCTTCTGCGGTCCTTGAATGGCACGAATCGCACGTTCCAAATCTTTCATAATTTGTTCCCGATCCTGTGCAATCTGCGGAATTGATGCTCCAGCGGCAATGATACTGGAATTAACATTCGGTGACTGTTTGCTTCCTTCAGACAAATCGCGGGTCGTTTTCACATAAGAAGATGAAGTTGCCATATTCGCAGTCATGCCCAAAGAACCTTGGGTTGCGTTTGTACTCATCCTTTTCCCTCCCGTACTTTCCGTAATGTCTTCCATTCACTACTATATATCGGCAATACTTTGTCATTAATTTATGTATTCAGAAAAAAATAAGAGCCCTGCATGTGCAGGACTCCAAAAAGATCAAAAATTGGTCGTAGAAACCAATAATTAACGCAACAAGGAAAGTACGCCTTGTGGCGCTTGGTTTGCTTGTGACAACATCGATTGCGAAGCTTGCAAGAGGATGTTGTTTTTGGACAAAGCAACCATTTCTTTCGCCATATCAGTATCACGAATACGAGACTCGGAAGCTGTCAGGTTTTCAACAGTTGTGCCCAAGTTGTTGGAAGTATATTCCAAACGGTTTTGAAGCGCACCCAAGTTACCACGTTGCGTAGCAACCGTTTTAATCGCTGCATTGACACTACTCAAACCAACTGCAGCCTGAGAAGCAATTGTAGTAGCACTGCTACCTTTAGCTGCAACATCAGTGATGCCTGTAGTCTTAATTTTTGTAATAGTAATTTGGAATTTAGAATCATCTGCTTGAATTTTGATGTTTGACGAAGCTGCAGTTTTTGTGATTTTGATACCGTTGAAGGTAGTGTTTGTCATGATTGCTTGAATTTGCGATTGCAATTGACCCAGCTCGGAGTCGATATTAGCAGTATCGCTCGAAGTGTAAGTACCGTTCGCTTTTTGTACGTTCAGTTCTTTCATACGAGTCAGCATGGAGCTTACTTCGTTCATTGCGCCTTCAGCAGTTTGAGCGAAGGAAATCCCGTCTTGGACGTTACGTTGTGCTTGCTCCAGACCACGAATTTGACCGCGCATTTTTTCGGAAATTGCCAGACCAGCTGCATCGTCAGCCGCACGGTTAATACGCAGACCGGAAGACAATTTCTCCATGTTTTTGCTAGATGCTGTTTGGTTCAGACCCATGTTACGGTGTGTGTTAACAGCAGAAATATTGTGATTGATAATCATTGTTTATTTCCTCCCTGAAATGGTTATATGCCCACATCCATGTGGTATTAGCGTCTTCACAGGTCGGCCGCCCTGAAGAATTACCGCCTTAATATATATATCGACCCACATTTGCAGTTTGTTTATAGCAATCTTATATTTTTTCAAAAAATCTTTTAGATCAATGAAAATAATCTTTAAACTTCAGTTCAATCATCATGCTTACTTAACTGATGTATGATATTTTTTAATCCTTCCATATCCATGGCAGCATGTTTATTGTTTTGCTGAATAGCCTCTATAACCTCTTTGCGATAGATATCGATCTCACGCGGTGCCTCAATCCCAATCTTAACGTTATCACCATCTATCGCAAGTACAGTCAAAACAATATTGTCAGCTATGACAATCGATTCGCCTTTTTTTCGGGTTAATACAAGCATCAAAGGTCACCATCCTTGTTTAAAGATTCTCCATTCTCCCATAAAAAGTGCTTTGTTTGGTATTCAGTATTATGCAATACGATTTGTTTTCCTATTTTTTTCTGATGATTGAATACAACAGGCGCAAGTAGATTACATGTTGCCTTTTGTAGGTCTTCATGCAGTGTAGCAATACACCTTACTATTACTTGCTCAGGTTCGGTAATATAAAGCTCCTCCAAATGTTCAGGAGAAAGCTCAAACTCATATCCTTTATGAAAATCAAATGGATTAACAGTCACGAATGTCACTGCAGCATTGTCTACCGAGCTTAACAAACTGAAAATTTCATCATGCTGTTGCAACGTAAAGCTTCTTAAATCTTCGAAACCCGGTAATCCTTTGTTAAAAGTAAACATATCTATAATTTCTTTCTCTTTCATTTCATCCACCTCTTCACACAAATTAGTCAAAATTAGTTTGGAATAAAAAAGCTATGGAGCATCTATATCCATAGCTTACTAAAGTATTTATCTAATTGTAATTATCTCATGAAATCCATCAGAGAAGGCTGCATAATTTGAGCAGAAGACTTCAATGAAGCTTCGTAAATGGTTTGCGCAGATGTAGCTTGAATCATTAGACTCGCAACATCTGCATCCTCCGTCTTGGATTGCAGTGTAGTAAAGTTTAAATTTTGATCAAGTAGTCGGTTTTGAACTAATTCGATTCGATTTGAACGAGCCCCTACTTCAGAAAGGGCAGCTTGCATTTTATTCGATCTTGATTCAATGTTCTCTAACTGCTGACTAACAGCATCCTGATCTTCACTATTCAGAGCAGCAGAAAGATTATCTATGATTCTAAAGATATTATCTGTTTCTGTTTTTGAACCAAAGAATTCGTTTCCCGATGTATTAATCTGAAATGTCACTTGCTGACTTATAGAGTAGATTACTCCTCCATTATCTGTCTCCACATCTGCGAATTCTGTTACACCGCCCGAAAGTTGGTAAGGCATTTGATCATAAGTTTCTCCATTAAAAATGTACTTCCCACGAATTTGTGTATTTCCAATGTCAACCAAGTGATTCTTTAATTCATCTACTTCAAGATTTACAGCTTCTAGATCGGAACCAGATAACGTTCCATTTGAACCTTGAATTGCTAACTCCTTAAGACGCTTTATAACGTCTAATGCCTGCTGCATGTTAGAGTCAGTTGTATCCAACCAACTGACTGCAGCGTCAGTATTAGTCTGGTACTGCTCATTAGCCGCGAGCTCTGCACGGTAACGAAGCGCGTAAGTCACACCAACGGGATCATCGGATGGTTTATTGATTTTGCGCCCAGTAGAAATCTGGTTGGACATGTTATCCATTCGGTTCAGGTTGCGGTTCAGGTTACTGAGCATCTGAGTGCTCATCATGCCTGAGGTTACGCGAATAGCCATTATTGGTTACTCCTCTCTATGTCTTAGCGCCCGACTACACCGGTGCTGTTAATGAGTTTATTTAGCAGTTCGTCATAGGCAGTCATGAAACGGGCGGCTGCACTATACGCGTGCTGGAATTTGATCAGGTTACTCATCTCTTCATCGAGAGATACGCCGCTTACCGATTGACGATTCAAGTCGACCTGCTCCGTGAGAAGTTGAGCATTTTGTGCCTGACGGTTGGCTTCTTGGGTCTGCACACCAAGTTGTCCTACAATCGCGCCAAAAAAGTCATCTACTGTGGTCGGTTTGGACACTGCTGTGCCAAAATCGAATTTGGCATCTTTTAGACCGGCCAGTGCCAACGCCAAGCTGTTATTCCCGAGAACAACACTCTCACCTGTACCTGTTCCGGTCGTACGCATCGAAGTTGCAATGTTATTCGGATCATTCTGAATATCTGTACTTAATGTAATATTCCCAGCCGTAATTGTTCCTGAACCGTCTTTGGTTGTAAAGAAGTCTCCACCTGCTGTTGGCGTATTCCCACTAAGCGTATAACCCAGTTTGTGCAGCCCATTAATCCCTTGAACTGTCACTTTCAAATCTGATGTTAACGTTCTATTGTTATTGGCATCGGAATAGGTGACATTGTTGAACACCGTGCCGCTAGGCAATACGGATCCAGCAGGAATGGTAATTTCAATATCTCCGGTTGCGAGTGTGTTCGCCAGTTGATTAATTTGGTTGCGATAGTCTGCTACATATTGATCACGGGAATGGATCATTCCGTAGACTTCGCCACCCGTTAGCGTCCCCGCTTGATAGGCATTCTCCAGAATATCAGCCGTTACGGGAACAACTGCTGCTCCGGTAACTGCGACTTGGCCTGCAATCGTCACCTGGTAGCCGCTATCCAGTTCTGTTATCTGAACGCCAGCAATCTTGGAGAGCTGGTCTACTGCATAATCGCGTTGGTCACGCAAGTCATTGGCATTGTCCCCAAGCTGCTCCACTTTTACAATGTTGTTATTCAGGTCCGCGATGGACTGCAGATATGAGTTAATTTCGGTTGTTTTTAAAGAAACGTTGTTGGTCAGATCGTTAGTCAACGCGTCCAATTGGAGACTAATCTGATTCAAACCATCTGTTAGCGCTAACGTTGTTTCCTTCACGATCTTGCGGTTGGTAACATCCTGTGGGTCTTGGCTCAGATCGGACCAGGAGTTCCAAAAGTTATTCAGAACTGTACGGATCCCTGTATCCGAAGGCTCATTCATGATTGTTTCGAGCTTCTCCAGTGTACTGTTCCGAACAGTCCAGCCCCCAAGTGATGTATTCTCATTACGGAATTGGCCATCCAGAAAAGATTCACGCACACGCATAATGGAGTTAAACTCAACCCCTGTTCCAAGCTGACCTGGAGATGTCGTGCGATAAAAGGCCACAGCATCAATCGGATCTGCCGCAGTCATGTTGACGACTTGACGTGAATAACCCGGTGTATTTGCATTGGCAACGTTATGTCCTGTGGTGTTCAAAGCGGCGGTTTGCGTAATTAAACTGCGTTTGGCCGTTTCAATTGAATGGAATGTTGAAGCCATGTTGTTTTTCCCCCATTATTAAGCCCGAGTATCAAAGAGTCCGGAGCGAGCCATACCGTAAGGCTTCTCTGAAGGATTCTGATAAGTGGCCTCTGATTCAGAATGAAATGACATTGTCTCAATAAAGAAGTCGATGTACGATAGTGACTGTTTGATCAGCTGTTGGTTGGCTTCATTCAGAAACTTCACCTTTTGCAGCACATCCGTTAATGAGGTTTGAGCCTGGAGAAGCTTCTTCTTCTCAGCCGCATCAAAAACGAGTCTCATTAGCTCACTAATCGTTAGATTCAGTTTCGACTTGATGCCACGTTCCTCCAGGAACTGATGGACCGCCTGAAGTCTCTGCTGCTCAATCAATTCAATTCTTTTAGCCAATTTGGATTCTTGATTGATTAGAGCAATCAGTGTCTCGACTTTGTTGGCCACAACCGCTTCCTTCTTTTGTTCTCCCAATACCAGCATATCCTCATGTGCGGCTTGCAGCTGTTCAAGTACATCGATTATTGATTCAATTGCCATGTGTCCTCCTATTGATTAGGGAAGTTCTTAAAGTATGGAGCGAGCTTCTCAGCGAGCTTCTGGCTGTCTACTTGATACGTTCCCGAATTTACCTGTTCCTTCAATTCCTGAATGCGCTGCGTACGTGCTGCATCCTGTGTACGACTTTGATCTTCAAGCATCTTCATCGCCTCCGGAGAAATGGATACTTCGTCCTTACGGCGGCTTTTCTTAGCGTCAGCCTGCTGATTGGATTCAATGTTCCTTTGATAGGAATTAATAGCACCAATTCTATTCGGTTCATTGATTTTCATACGAAATACACTTCCTTCACCTTAGGATTTTTACATTATCTTTATCATTGCGAACAATTCGGATAATAAAAAAAACCGATAATCTTTAATAAGTTTATCGGTACGTTCTAAAACATTTGTTATAGCAGGAACTGCATTTAAGCCCTCGTTCCTATGAATCCCGCAGTTTGTCGACAGCATTGTAGGCTCGTCCGCCTATATTGCCATTATCCTTCTGACCTACCTCACGTGCTGCCCCAGCCAAGTCTTTCGTTAAACGATTACGGCATGAGTCACACATATGCCCTTCACGGATTAGCGTACCGCATACCTCACAAGGATACATCATATTCGGGGCGTTTTCGATGGAAATCCGTCCCTCCCGGATGAACTTGGTGATCTGCTTAATGGAAATCTCCGTTGCATCAGATAGTTCCTGTATGTTAGTGCCTTTATTCTCCCGTAAATAATCTACGCAAGTCTGATATTCCTGTTCTATTTCCTTAATGCAATTCGAGCATACATCCCGAAAGTTCAATGCATATAACCTGCCACAGCGAGGACAATTACCCAGATTCATCGCTTAAACGCCCCTCTCAAACTTCCTCATTCCGATGGATAATACCTATACATTACCTTATTTTCTCACATCTAGTCCATAGTCTATTTGCGCACCAAGAGGACCAAGAATGCGTACATACGCAAATTTTCAGATGATATTTTACGGCTATAGTTGAATAATTTCTATACTTTCCTCATTGTGAAAAAGATTTTTTTCTTATATCTCATGATAATCTATTACATCTCTAAAATTCAAACTCTCCTGTAATCTTAAATATTGCTATGATCGCGCCAATGATAATGTATAGATCTCTACCGGAATGTCATCTATGACAGCTGCATTTAAAATAACCCTACCACACGCGTCCAAGGTGCTGCCCGTTGTGTAAATATCATCAATTAATAGCAATTGAAGTGGACAAGAGTGCTCTCTAGCTGAAATAGTTTCTGCTTTGCCTATGTAGAGGTCCCTTAAAGTATCCATTACACCGGGGCTTATTGAAAAGGCTTCCTTCATCGTCTCAATCCGTTCGCCACGTGTCTTGAAGCTCTGCTTGATCGTGTTGATCCTGCGCTGCAGCAGATCAACTACGGGTAGACGGCAGGCTGCGGCGAGTCCGGAAGCGAGCCGCTCGGCCTGGTTGAAGCCGCGCTCAGCAAGGCGCTCGCTGCTGACGGGGACGTAAGTCACCACGTCAGGCTGCCATCGCGGCTTGGGGCTTGGGAGCAGCGACTTCGGTTGACGTGTCGCTGCTTGAGGGTTAGCACGCACGGCTGCTGATGCGTGCGCGCCAGGCGGTTGAACGCGCGCGTAAGTTGACGCGCGCGGGCTAGGTGGATGCGAGCTGGCATCCACCGGAGGTGAAGCAGAGGTGGCGGAATAAGCCACAGAAGCCTGGGTTTCTTTTACGGCAACCAAACTCAGTTCTTCACTCATGGCTTGAAAGGCTTGAATGAGAAGTGACGTTAACAGCGGTGCGTAGCGCTCGTGGCCCCTGAATTTGTACATGCCGATCCATTCTTTCATAAGAGCATTGTATTGAACGGCACTGCGGTTGCAGATAAACGAACGATTGGCCATATGTGGACGGATGCAGTCTGGACAACCGATGGCCCGGCCACAACGCAGACAGCGGATGGAGCGAATCCATGGGATCTGCTGAGCACAGCGTGCACAAATCCCCGGGTAGGTTGGAGTTAGTATGGCACGGGTGCCACAGGTCAGGCAGGTTGCCCCAGGCGGGGCAAACAGGTTATGTAGGCGATGGGTCAGCTGGTGAACAAAGTCGGTTATATCGTTAAGTCGATTGAACATGATGCCAGTACCTCCTTAAATGGAGCGGATTTATCGTTGGGTCTGCTGGTGTAGGTAACCCTTGCGATGTGCAATGGTGTTCATTTTCCGGATCTGTGCTACCGCCTTGACCTGGGAACGTGTGCGCCGGGAGGATGCAAAGACGACTCTGCCTGCCGGATCATCCATGGAACGCCCTGCTCTGCCCGCCATCTGTACCAATGAGGCCTCGTCGAAGAGCCCATTATCTGCATCCAAAATAAAGACATCGCTGCGCGGAATGGTCACTCCCCGCTCCAGAATGGTGGTCGTCACCAAAAGACGGATGTCTCGTTCGCGGAATGCCATAACTTTACTTGCCCGGTCCGCATCTTGGGAAGATGTCCCTTGGATATGGATTTGAGGAAATAGGCGCCGCATCAGGTTAACAAAGGCCTCAATCTGGGCAATACGTGTTACAAACACAAATACCTGAGCATCACGCTGCAAAGAGGTTTGGATACTATTCTTCAGGGCAGTGGGAAGACTTCTCTTTTTGATACATTCAGCAACAGTCGGTATCTTGATCAAATGCGGAACGGGCAGAGGATAGCGGTGAAAGCGTACCGGTACCCGCGCATGAGCGAGTTTCCGCTGTGATACTTCTTTTTGCAGCCGGGCTGGCGGGGTAGCCGAGAGATATATGAAATTCCCATCTGGTTTGCAGGAAGCGACCGCGGCATGAGCGAGCATGGGATCATTGTGATAGGGAAAGGCGTCAAGCTCATCAATGATGACCAGATCGAACCCTTGGTAAAAACGCATCAGTTGATGTGTGGTCGCGAGGGTGAGTTGTGCGTCTTTCCACCGCTCGGTACTGCCTCCGTATAAGGTCGCCAGCGTAACGTCAGGAAAGGCTTTGGCCAGACGTGGCGCCAGCTCCAACACCACGTCTCTGCGCGGCGTTGCTACAAGCGCTCTCCCTCCGCGGTCCAGCGTATGCTGGAGCAGCGGAAAGATCATCTCGGTCTTGCCGGCCCCGGTCACGGCCCACAGCAAGAACCGCCCCGGCCCATCCTCAGCGGAGGTGGGCCGGGCCAAATACGCCAGCGCCGCAGAAGCTGCCGCGCTCTGCGCTGCGCTAAGCCCCCACCGGGCGAGCACGCCGCCGGTGGCAAGAGCGGCCGTGCCCCGCACGGCCGCAGGCGCTGCGCTGCGCAGAAGCAGCGCACAGGCACGGCTGCGCCCCAATGCGAGGCAGGCCTCGCAGTAGGCGCACGCCGCCAGGCCGCAGGCAGCGCAGGGCACGCGCTGCCTGGCAACGCTGCCGCACCGGCGGCAGCGGGGCGCGCCTTGCGCGCTGAGCCACGCGGGCCGGCGGCGCGTGGGCAGTTCCAGGGCGGCTGTGATGCGCAGCCGCCCATGCAAGCGCGCGAGCTGCACAGCCGCGCGCCAGGAGGCCAGCTGCGGGACGGTGTCCGCCAGCAGCGCCTCCGCCTCGGCCGCCAGCAATTGGCGGCCGCAAAGCCGCTCAGCCAGCAGAGCTGCACCCTGCTCCAGCTTATCCCACTGATCAGCGGGATAAGCTGCTGGCATCCCGCCCGCCCCAGCTCCACTTGAGGCAGCAGCCATCCCACTTGTCCCAGCGATACGTTCAGCGGTAATCATCACCGCTTTTCCCGTTAAACCTGCACTTTCTTTTCTAGCTGCCTGTTCCCCTGACAGCTTCTCATACTCGTCCACTTTACGGCGCATATATGCCAGCCAATGTCCCTCATTCCACTGATCCATTACACGCTCCGGCTCAAAATGTTCAACCAGCCATGACGCCTGACTTAGCGGCAACGCTTCATCCAACAACAACCAGCTAAGCACCTGCTGACCACTCGCACCTTCCAACCACCAAGTGACATCCACCCGCAGATCCAAGGACAATAGCATGTTCCACCTATCCCTGACTCGGCATACATAGAGCGCAACTCTCATCAAATCCCCTCCCCCAAACTTAATAATTGCTAGAAACGCAAAAAAAGCACACGCTTACCCGGCTATCTGCCGGAGCATGTGCTTCATGTCCTGATTTCATCCAATGTCTTATCTTATTATCTTTTTACTATATCAATTGATTCATTGCAGGACAAGCTTTAGGAATTTAAAATTCTTGTTTTAGGCCCATTTTACCAATTTAACGAATACCCCAAATCAATCTCATAAAGTGCGAAACTTTTTCCAATCGGTACCGTCTATACTTTTAAGTTAAGATGTACGGTTTTCAAATTGCTTCTTACATCAAACACAGCAGCTCCACATCCAAACAATAACCATAGATTGCATAAAAACCCATTTTTAATTTAACAGCAGACTTGGCTACAATGAACAAAAAAAGATTACAGCTATGCTGTAATCTTCATGTGGATCTATGGAAACGAATTCGATTCAGGCGTTAAATAAAATTAATGCTCAGGCTCACGCAGATCAATAAGTCGAAACGCACGATCTGCATTTGGTTTCGGACGTTCCATATCGGGTGGTACAGCTGCCAGGTATGAAGGCTCCAACCCCTGCTTGCGCATCAGCTTTTCAATAATCCGAACCGTTTCCGATTCCATACGATCAGCAACAACTGTCAATGTGAAGCTCTTTCCACGGTAAAACAGCTCCCGGCAAAGTGCTCTTACAACGCCTTCGATCCGCTGTTCCTGATTAGAAGGAATGAGCAGAATCTGCTCGTAACCCTCGGATTCCGGACGAGAAAGATGACGCTGGTGCATGGCGTGAACGGCCACTGCCGCCAGGAAGTATATGAGCAGAATCATAGTCAAATGAGCAACCATGGCAACTGCACCTCCTCGGAAGGTCATGCTCACCCATGGCGAACATCCCTGTATACGACAGTATATGCCGTACTCCCGAAAGGGTTACACCTGCACATTGCAAGCGCCATATTTCTTTCTAGTGATTTCGTCAAGGAAACGACAGGCCAAGTCATTCGTCCACTCATTCATACCAAGGTTGAACATTTGTTCCTTGCGGTTTCACTCTCTGTTCTTATGCAGTGATAAAGTCCATTAACCCGCAGACCAATCCGGGCAATCGGGAAGGGTGCGAGTGAACAGAGATCTATAGTACCGTTCTTATTTTAAAAAAATGAAATCTTATACTTATATTAGAGCGTAACCCAACCATACTTGATGGAGTTGATAACGGCTTGTGTACGGTCGTCCACTTCCATCTTCTGCAGAATGCTGCTGACATGGTTTTTCACCGTTTTTTCACTGATGAACAGGAATTCACCAATCATTTTGTTACTCTTACCTTCAGCCATCAGACGAAGCACTTCTGCTTCACGACGAGTGAGCGGGTTGTTATCGCCAGCGACAAATTTAACCCCAGCTTCTTTTGAAGCACCTTCGCTCATCGCACCTGTTTCATTAAGATACGTCATACGACGCAGCTGCATGATCAGTTTGCCTGTTACTTTAGGGTGAATGAACGCATGCCCCTCATGAACGGAACGAATCGCATTGATTAGGGATTCAGCCTCCATATCCTTCAGCAAGTATCCGTTGGCACCTTTACGCAAAGTCTCAAATACATAACTTTCATCATCATGAATGGAGAGAATAATGACTTTAACGTCCGGGAACAGCTCACGCAGTTTCTCCGTCGCTTCAACCCCGTTCTCCACAGGCATGTTGATATCCATCAGAACGATATCCGGCTTCTCCTGGTTGCAGAATTCAAGCACCTGAATCCCATCGCCACATTCGCCGATGACCTCAATATCGTCCTCCATATTCAAAATGCGTTTTAGCCCTTCACGGAACAGCTGATGATCGTCAGCCAAAAGAACTTTAATTGATGTATTACCAGTATCACGGTTTTCCATCCTGCTACTCCTTTCCCTTATCCACGTTTGTCGGGATATGAATCACGATTTTGGTTCCTTGATTTTCTGCGGATTCAATCTCTATTCTGCCTTCCAGCAGTTCAACCCGTTCTCTCATCCCAATCAGACCGAAATGGTTGTGATCCTTGCTTTTCTTCGCAAGAAGCTCCGGTTTGAAGCCAAGCCCATTGTCCTGAACGACAATTTTAACGAGCTGAGCCTGGTATGTAATTTCCACTACAACATGAGTGGGATAAGCATGCTTTGCAGCATTGGACAGACCCTCCTGCACGAGACGGTAGATTGCAGCCTCCATTGCAGAAGACAAGCGGTGTTCCTTGCCTCTTGTTTCAAAAATCGAGCGGATTTTTGTTTTTACTTCAAAATCCTGCACGTATTTCCGAAGCGTTGGAATCAATCCCAAGTCATCCAGTGCCATAGGACGCAAATTGAATATTACTTTTCTCATTTCTTCAAGACTGGAACGAACCTGGCCTTTCAAATCTATTATTTCGGCCTGGACCATCTTAAAATCCTGCTTAATGAGCATTCTTTCTACAATTTCCGTCCTAAGTACTAGATTGGCGAGCATCTGCGCAGGCCCGTCATGTATCTCACGTGCAATACGCTTCCGCTCTTCTTCCTGGGCCAAAATTATTTTCAAACCAATCATTTGTCGATTCTTGGCGGACTCAATGATCCGGGTCACTTGACCCAGCTCACCCGACAAGTACTCCAGTACGACCCCCATTTGCGAACCAATCGTTTCGGCACGCTCCACAGAAGCCTCCACATTTTTGGCACGCTTCTGCAGATCATCCCGACGGGCCTTCAGATACATTTCCTTCTCACGATAAATCATCAGGTCCAGCTGCAACTGCGT
Source organism: Paenibacillus sp. 7516 (assembly GCF_002272715.1). NCBI lineage: Bacteria > Bacillati > Bacillota > Bacilli > Caryophanales > Paenibacillaceae > Paenibacillus > Paenibacillus sp. 7516. The sequence continues at coordinate 38,812 of NZ_NPBI01000025.1, read as the reverse complement.
CGCTTTCTCATACGCCTGCTTGATATCATGCTCGGAATAACGGACGAAGTCACGGCTAACCTCAGTCAGACGGATCCGGGAGCGGCGGTAGTTGAGCTCCAATTGATCTACTTTCTCGATCGTTTCCGCCGTCTCCTTCAGAACCGACTTCAACTCCTCATTCAGAGTTTTTAGCTCCTCACGGGTTGAGTCCATGATTTCGAACATTTGATATTTGCTGTTTTCCATGACTTGTATGGCGTTTTTAATGACGCGGTCTATGGCATCGGCTTGTAAATCCACGTTAGTTCGACTCCATTTCTATCGTTTCCGGTATATATCATACCATATCACGATGAGATGGTAACGGTCTTCGTTTTCTGTTCCCATTTTACAGTCAATCCAAGCTGCTCGGAAACGAGTCGAAGCGGGACTAAAGTCCTACCTCCAGATACATATGGGGCTACTGTTGCGCTCTGTCTTTTTCCATTCAAGATGAATTCTTTCTGTCCCACAACCAGATCAATCAGTTTCCCGCCGCGAATAACGGTGATCCGCTGATTTTTGCTATCCCAGCTTGCCTGTCCGCCAAAGGCATCCAGTACATGTTTGATTGGGACATATGTTGTACCATTTTTCAGTACCGGTGCTGCATCAATTGCCTTTTTCGTTCCGTTCACGGTCATCGACTTCTGCCCAAGCACCAGGGAAGCTGTTCCTGTAGGCAGTCCTACTTCACTGGATTTCGATGGCATGGTGAAGGCAATGTTATCAAATGCAACGGTACCTGTCATGGCGCGCTCATCCTGGCCCTCTTCTACATTGACTACATAGACACGTTTGAGCTTGGCTGGATATGCAATGTTCAGACCACTCAGGTCCACGTTCACATTTTTCCACCCGCTCCAGTCAATGGCCTTCGCAAGATCGGCATATACGGTTTTGCCATTGGCATCCGTAAACTCTGCACGGAGCCAGTTCAGGCTCTTATCACCCATTACATCCATCGACATGGACGTTGCGGCTGAAGATACTTCTCTGCCTGTTGTCCCGTTCAATTGGGCATAAGCATACATTTTCCCTGTACCTGCAGTCATGTCGTAGCTCAGCTGCAGCACTTTGGAGCCAGCCTTTTCACCTGTACCCGCCGTTACGGCTGCTGAACCAGTTACGCCAGTGGCATTCGTTGTAAAGTTGATTGGATAACTCACATTCTCGAAGTTCTCCCAGGTGGTTTCGCTGTCAGCAGCCGTAAGAACAACGACCGTACTGTATCCGTCATAACGACCGATTGCATATCCAACCTGTGCTCCTGAATTTACAGAAGATACCGTTAATTGATCGCCAGCCACTTTACCTTTAAAACCGATAAATTCCCATGTCAGTGAATCAGCCGGAACGCTTACACTTTGCCCATCTTTCGTCTTCGCAGTCACAGGGATGGACATGGTCGTTCCCGCTTTCAGCGAACCAAGACCAGAACCCGCAGTTAGAGAGGACAGCTCGCTTCCACCGAGCACCGTTACTTTAATGGCAGAAGATACTCCGTTGCTTGTTGCTGTGAGCGTAGCCGTTCCTGGTTTAACACCCTTGATCACACCATTACTTACGCTGACGATACCATTGTTGCTTGATTTCCAGGTCAGCTTGATGTCTCCGGTCGCAATCGGGTTGTAATACGTGTCATACCCTTTGGCTGAATACTTGCCCTCTTGTCCTACCAGCAGCGTTTGGCTGCCACTTACAGCGAAGCCTTTCAGCTTGCCTTCCGGAGCCGTAGAGAATACGCCGAGCGTGTTTACGACCTGACGCTGCTCTGTACCATATTCCGTGTTGAAGGTCAGACTTGCATTTTCTTCCCCAAGCGGACGTGTCACCATGGTGGTAGAGCCGCCGCCGTCCAGGTTCATGCCTTTCCATACGCCGATACTGGTCATGAAGGATTGCAATTCAGTCAGCGACATGCCGCTGCTGTTACTGTTTTTCTCAGCCGCAATAATATAGACATATCGACCATCCTGAGAATAACCTACCGCTGTTCTCGCACGAATACCTCCAATACCGGAAGAGGCGATATCACGGGAAAACGTTGCAGCTTTACCTCCATTGACAAGAATGGTATGACCACCAATCATCATGTCGAGGTTACTTGGGTCAACGGATTGCCCCGTTGTTTTGGCTACGAGCTTGTAATCCGCGCTAAGCGTCTGTCCCACGGAGAGGTGAGTCATGATCCAGGTAGCCGCTGTTCCGTGTGCACGCAAAATGTACCCGTCTTCAGGTACCGTCATGTCCAATGCCTTTTTGTCGGAAATTTGTGTGATGACGCCGTTCTGCACCGGCACCTCTGTCGGTGTGGTAGAAGGGTCATTCGGGCGTTTGGTTGATGTCCAGGCTGATGTATAAATATACATCGAGTTGGCATGACTATATTTGACCGAGCCTGACTCTACCGTGTAATCCTCCTTATTCATTCCGCGCAGAGCAAACGTTGAACCGTCATCGGCCTTCACTGTACCGTCGAAAGAGTATTCGTCGATCATCGGTTTGCCATCCTTGGTCACGGTGAGGGCATACATGCCCGTCAGTTCCGAAGGTGTGGAGATCAGAACACCGTCTGAGACCTGTCCACCAATTGGAGCAAGCTCCCCGGATACGTTAAAATAATCACCGTTCACGGCAGCAACTGCACCGTTTTCCTTGGCCATGCCGCCTGTGCTTTGTTTGCTGTTCAAGTTGCCGCCCTTACCAGTCATCACATCGAGTTTCACATAAGGGTTTTGCAGATCTACCTGAATTACGTCTGCCAGCACATTCACTTTCGAGCCGGATCTTGTGGTTGTATATTTGTATTTCATGAGCTTCGCGCCGGAAGTCAAAATTTCCTCACTTAATTTGCTTGTACTTGTAGATGCCGCAGCAGCTACCGACTGCCACGTCGTTCCCGACCAGACCTGCTGCCCTGCTCCCAAAACCGGTGCAATCCAGATCACACCTGCCAGTGTCACAATTGCCCATTTCTTCGCCTTGCTGCCCTTCACGTCTTCCAGCGGTTTCCCGTGTTTCCCCAGCATGTTTGAAACGTCTCTCCCATCTTGTATATCAATCTTAGACATCACGTGTCCTGCCGCCAGATGGCAGAGAACAGCCGGATCCCTAGTATACTCTACTATTAATAGACTGCTTTTCGTGGAAAAAGTTACGCCCGCAGCCAACTTTGAGGGTATTCCGCACAAAAAAAGACCCCAAGCATGGCATGGAATTGCCACACTTAGAGTCACATGTTAAATAGTAGATTATAGTTTATACTGCTACTAACTTGGAAAAAAAGAGAAAATCAATTCGTCAAACTGTCACTCTCCACATTAACTAGATAAAACAGTCTAATTCCACTCGGATTACAGATAACCCAATTTGTTCAGGACACGTTTCAACATTACTGCTGCTTGTGCACGAGTTGCATTACCTTGTGGTACAAACGTCTTCGATGTCATTCCCTGAATAATGCCTTCCTGTACGGCCTTAGCAACAGACTCCTTAGATTGAATTTTGTTACTATCCTTAAACTTGGACAGTGTTGATGCTGCCGAAGTTTTGAGTACGGTTGGCTGACCTGCATAATCCAAAGCCCGAACCATCATGATGGCCATCTGCTCACGAGTCAAGAGGCTATCCGGTTTGAAAGTACCGTCCGTATTACCCGTGACGATACCCGCTTTAGCCGCTGCACCAATATATGCACCTGATATATCACCATAACGAACATCTTTGAATTGTTGAGCACTAGTATAGTCGCCTGGCAGCCCCAACCCTTTTGCCACTAAAGTAGCAAATTCTGCTCGTGTTATTTGCTGATCAGGAACATACAAGGTTCCATTTTGTCCATTGATAATCCATTTTGCAGACAGCTCACCAATGACGTCCTTAGCCCAGTGTGAAGCAGTATCCCGATATGAAACGGGATGGGATGCAGCCACAATAGCCTGATTGCCTTTCAGCTGTCCTGTTATAATAACCGCTCCAGTTGCATTGGAGAAATGATGAGGAATATTAGCCAGAGCTGAAGTACCCTGATCAATGTAGACGAGACCCGTGGCCGGTCCTGTTGTCGTTGAAGGCAATCTGAGTGCAATTGAACTCTTCACCAGTTGTTCTGCACGCTGGCCACTATAGCCATTATATGCTGAGAGATAAACATCCGTAATGTCAGATACTCTTTGTGCTCCGGCGGATGCAAGCATACCATCCATTGTACCAGAGACCGTTACAGGAACCGATTCGAGTTGAACATAAAAGTATGATGAGCCCGAACCTGCGTTCACGCTTTGCGCAATACTGGAAGGCTTCAAATCTGACAAAGGCACTGACCACAGACGATCACCATATTTCACCCCAATAAATGAAAAACGTTCACGGGAAGCGATTTCTGTTAGCGTGTCTATTGGGAATCCTACATAAGCTGATGCTTCTGTTGCAGGAACTTCAAATACGACCATTCGACTTGAATTGTTGCTTAGGCTTGCATATTGAAAAGCCTGATTTAGCTTGCTAGCATCCACATTAAACTGACGGGTAGAGCGACTATTGCGTGACTGGGCGGAAGTTGTTGTCGCTGCTTCCGTGCTCATGACATACATGGACTGGTTAAAAGCCGATGTGTCCGATACGGTTAGCCATGATGGCAGGTTGCCACTTAAACTTCCAGTATTGGTAGTTGAACCTGTGCTTTGAGTCTGACTAATCGATAAAGGTCCAAACGCCTCAACAATGACGTTATCAAGCGTACGCAGCGGGATTATCCCCGGTGCATAACTTACCGTTCCTGTTTGTCCGTTGGTGCCCGAGCTGGACAACTTCAGAGTTAGTGTTGTACCAGTTGATGCTGCAGAAACCACACTTACCTGTGAGCCTCCCAACTGTACACCGAATTGAGATGGGGTAAGCAGCGTCTGTGACTGTAGAGATTCTCTAAAAGTAATAGTTACGGTATCCCCTTGCAATATAGCTGATTTCACCATACCATTACCCGCTGTGTAGCTTACAGGTGTTAAGTTGATATAACCAGCAGGATTCCCGTTTAGGTCTGTCAAACGCAATGCACCAGGTACATAAGAAAGTGTTACATTCTGGTTCGTGCCTACGGCTGAAGCCAAAGTCAGCGTGACGGTTTCATCTTCAATATCCGTGTCGTTTACAAATAAAGGTTTACCATCTACAAGGACAGAATACTGGCTTTTTAACGGTTTGTTGGTTGTTCTAAGTGGCTCGTTATAACGGATCCATAGCTTGGAGCCACTTATTTCGGCACTCTGAAATTCAGGCGCCTTGGTATCGATGCTATTCCGAACATAGAAGCCGCTGAATCCCGCAAGAGCTTGTCCCCGACTGTCTTTTACAGGAGAAGAGCCAGGTGCATACGAGACACGAACCACTTCCCCATCGGTAATGGAACGACTCAGATTCAATGTCACCATTGAACTATTAGTTAAGGATATGCTGTTAATTCCTACCGAAGACTGGTTTGCAGTCACACTGAATTGTGACACCGCATCACTGGAGTTGATATATACTGTCTCAGGGTAGTATAGATTAATTGTACTGTAATATACAGTACCTTCCCGTGGTTTGGACATGACGGAGTCCAGTGTATTTTCCACATCTCGTGCTGCAAACGAAGCAGCCGGGTTCAGGGAAGTATCCTGTATAGGACGCAGTCCAGGCGTATACCCAATCCGGACAACCTGCCCTACAGCTACACCTGTATCAAGTACGACATATACGCTATCTCCTGATACATATGCAGTGCTGACATTACGTGCTTCCCCATTTACTGTTACGGTGAAGCTGCTATAAGCTGGATTCGCACTGAACAAACTTTCATCGTAAGTAAGTCGAATCGTATTGTTACTATACATCTTAACTGTTTTGAGAACCGGGGCTGTAGTATCTCTGCTAAGCGTCTTAAAGCCCCATGAACTGCTACCTGTCAATCCTGTAAAGAGGTTACCAGCCTTGTCCCTAAACACGTTAGCAGGAATATCCACATAATAATTCGTATTGCTTTCCAGTGTACTCTGCGGAACAATTCGCAGCTGTCTATTGTTTGAAGTGCTAATGGTTGTTGTTGCGGCTACGGTTCCACCATTGGCCTTTCTCAACGTTGCATTGCCTGGATAATTGGTATCAAGCTCTTTATTAAATGTAACCGTTAGTTCTCCCGTCAAAGGTGCATTCGTCGTACCGTTCGTTGGGGAAACAGATGATACGGTGAGAGCAGTAGGATCCGAAATGACGCCAAAACCCCACTCAGTTCCTGTAATTCCACTGGTGTCGTTCCCCAGTTCATCTCTTAAAAGACCTTCTGGCATAACAACATAATATGTGCTGCTGCTATTCCAGTTTTTCTCTGGATCAATCACAATGGAATTCGTCCCCAAACCATTAACACGTGGAGAACCTGCATTCACAGGTATTTCCTCATATAATGTAGTCCCTTGAAAAATCTGCAGTTTCCCAGCACCTGCAAAAACCTTTTTATCAAATGTCATCGTTATATTAGATGAAGGTGATACCTGCATCGCTGCATTCGCGGGAACCTTCTCTACTAAGGATGCTGTGCCTACACCTTGTGTATGGAACGTCCATTCTTTGCTAAGTCCATTGAAAGCAGTATTATTCTCATCCGCGTAAACAAATGAATTTTTATCGATTTGAACATAATATGTTCCTCCTGGCAGAGGTGCATGATTAATGGTCACTTTTCTCCCTAAATCCGGAACACTGGCGTCATCTGGTGTAATGCTAATATTACTTGATTCCGTTGGGTCCACTAAGATAGGTGGAATAACCTCCGAATCATCTGACACACGTTTTATTGATATGTATCCACTGGCAGTCCCCGCTGCTTTTCGAACAGGTTGGCCAAATTCGATCTCCAATGGGGCTGCTCCATTTACGTTCTTCTCTCCTGTTACAGGTAACGTTGCCGTGACCCCTAACGTAGTTAAGTCATCTGCTGCATAAGCAGTGTTTTCCACTCCAAGCAGACCTGTTAGCCAACCTTGGGCAGTTAATAGCACGATTAAAAGCCCGATTGTACTCTTCTTGGCCATTCTTTTCAAACGCACCAATTCGTCCCCCTCATCTTATATTTCTTCTCCTGTCTAATGAACAGACCTCATTATGTATGTCGGTTAGAACAGACATTTTATTTAGCCAAAAGGGAATAAAAGGAATCTAAATTCGTTTATAAAACCTCCTACTTAGCCAACTACTTATGTACGCAAAAAAGCCCCTGATTCCTGATCGGAACCAAAGGCTTTGATCTATCGCAATTAAACTTACAGACCCGCTTGAGCTTTCAAAGCATCTGCTTTGTCCACTTGCTCCCAAGGTACATCCAGATCTGTACGGCCGAAGTGACCGTAAGCTGCCGTTTGTTTGTAAATTGGGCGGCGCAGATCCAACATACGGATGATGCCAGCCGGACGCAGATCGAAGTTGCTACGTACCAACTCAACCAGCTTCTCTTCGCTGACTTTGCCAGTTCCGTATGTATCCACGTTAATCGATACCGGGTTGGCTACACCAATCGCATAAGCGAGCTGGATTTCCACTTTGTCTGCAAGACCTGCAGCAACGAGGTTTTTCGCTACGTAGCGAGCCGCATAAGCAGCGGAACGGTCTACTTTTGTCGGATCTTTACCGGAGAACGCGCCACCGCCGTGACGTGCATAACCGCCGTAGGTATCTACGATGATTTTACGTCCAGTCAGGCCTGCATCTCCTTGAGGTCCGCCAATAACGAAACGTCCTGTTGGGTTGATGAAATATTTAGTCTGCTCATCCAACAATTCAGCCGGAACAACAGGCAGGATAACTTGTTCTTTAATGTCTTTTTGGATTTGCTCAAGGGTAGTCTCTTCAGCGTGCTGAGTGGATACTACAATTGTATCGACACGAACTACTTTGTCGCCGTCGTATTCGATCGTTACTTGAGTTTTACCGTCCGGACGGAGGTAATCCAGTGTACCGTTTTTACGTACCTCAGCGAGGCGGCGTGCAATACGGTGGGACAATGCGATTGGCAATGGCATGAGTTCTGGTGTTTCATTCGTTGCAAACCCGAACATCAGACCTTGGTCACCCGCACCGATGTTTTCTGTTTCGCGAGCGACTTGAGCCGGATCACGGTTCTCCAGTGCTGCGTTAACCCCTTGCGCGATATCCGCAGACTGCTCGTTTAGAGAAGTCAGAACGGCACAAGTGTTGTAGTCAAAACCATATTTGGCACGTGTGTACCCGATTTCCTTAACCGTATTACGTACAATGGCCGGAATGTCTACGTATTCAGAAGCTGAACTGATTTCACCGATGACAAGCACTAAGCCTGTAGCCACGGAAACTTCGCACGCTACGCGAGCGTTTGGATCATTCGCCAGAAACGCGTCCAATACGGCGTCCGAGATCTGGTCGCAAATCTTATCCGGATGTCCTTCGGTTACAGACTCCGATGTGAATAGATGTCGGCCTTTAACAGACATGAAGTTTCAACCTCCCATAACTAGTAGTATGGCGATTGCCCGAACAAAACATTTACGGTGATTCGTTCACTGTACCCTCGAAAGCTTTCCGGGCGGAATAAGGACGCAGGGTCCGCAGTTACGAAGATAAGGATTTTTCAGGTAATTGCCTTAACAAAAAATCAACCTTTTCCTCCTGGAAAAGGTTGCATACCTCAAATGCCATCTTATCGCATTTGTCAAGCCGTGTCAAACCAAGTCGGATAAGGAAAAACCTTATAATAACTGCTTTTCTGCCTGACGAATCAGCCTTTTCGTAATCTCGCCACCAACCGATCCGTTCTCACGGGAAGTCAGATGGCCCCAGCCTTTGTATTGACCATAGGAATGATCACTCACAGCTCCCAGCTCAGAACCAAACTCGGTATCTGCACCAGCAAGGGCATTTTGCCCATACCCTACATTCAGACCAAACTCGGCAGCAATCTCATATTTCATCTGATCCAGCATCTGACGACTTTCCGGTACCACTCTGCGGTTACTTCTAGCCATGATTCCTGCACCTCCGTTAATTGGTTTTGTACAATTATAGAGTGAGCAGGAACCCTGATGGCTAGCCGTATAAATGTTTGTTAGAACTGGTTAATCTACACATATGAAAATGAATAAAAATGCGCATAAATGCTTAACCTATTTCAAAGAATATCCGCCGCGAACCATAACTGTCAGGCTGTACTTGTTACCATCCAATACCGTTATACCCCGTCCATCCCTTGGAAAAGAGAGCAGGTGATTGGTTGGCGCTGCCTGTCCATTCGTCAGGTCAACCCCGTCCGTCAGATCAGCTACACCGTTCGTACCTTCACTGACGATAACTGCCTTGCCGCTGCGTACAATGAACTCCGCGCCAGATGCACCGATCAGCTGTTGACCCGGCTTCACGGTAACAATCTCTACCGCATCAGATGCTCCAGATACCACCGGTGGAAGCGAGGTGTCACCACCTGTGCTGCCTGTCCCTGTAGATCCGCTATTATTGCCTGCGGAGCCTCCCGAGCCGGCATTAGTACCTCCGTTTAAAGCCTTTTGAATTTGTTGATCTACATAACTCTTTGTCACAACTGGATCATCCGCTGTGCCTGGTTGACTTGTTCCTGCACCGATAGCTGTGTTGCTGTATACAGACCCAACCCACACGCCAACACCGATAGCCAGCGCAGCTAGGGATACTTTTATATAAGGTTTCATTAATGATTGTACCTTCCCTTCTATTAAAACAATCTACATATATTTGTCGTCATTTTCTATCATATCTTTAATAGAAAGATTTAACAACGATGCTTACTCCAGGATTTGTTCAGCACCTGGTAGATTGCCGACGGCTGGAACAAAGCCCATCGCCTGTGTTGCCAGTTTAATCCGTTGACCTTGGAACTCATCATATATGGCAATGGTATAAGCTCCACTGCGTCGATCTTCAAAAACAACATCCTGAATGGTCCAATTCAAAAATTGATTGTTACCTTCTTTCAAGTCTTTATCAAGCACAATTTCTTTGTCGAATACTTTTCCAGTAGGTTCAATCAGCTGCACAATAAGTTTGTGTTCACTTTCCGGCAAGTTCAATTCATTATTTCGTACAGCATCGTAGTTCCATGAAAGGTTAACTGTAGAGCCACCGCTAAGAGAAGCTTTGAAATCTCTAGTTTGAATGATATAAGGATAAACATCCACATTTTTAATTGTTGTCAATGTAGGCTCTTGATCAGGTTTGAGTTCGAACGATGCTGCATCCACATACCCTTTGCCAGCAACCGCTCCCTCTTTATCTGTGGTTTCTCCCCCCACAGTCTCACCAATCAACAATCTCATATCAGAGACAACCGTCTTCCTTGGAATTTTGGACCACATGGTCACTAATGCAGAATCACCTGGTCCTGCTGGATAATCAATCTGCTTAACCGTTGTTTTATAATACTCACCATTCTTCGATTCGTAATATCCCGTTAATTTGGCTAGGTCAATCTGCCGATCCTCAACGTTCTTCACCTGGAGTTCCGTGTATACGATATCAGAAGATGTCCCGGGGTAGATCAATGTTCTCTTCACTTGGAGTTCGGATTTCTTTCCAGGCGTATTCAACGCATAGTTGGACCCCAACTCTACTTGCGGTACCTGCGGAAGCTGACCGATGTGAGTCAGTCTGATCAATTCAGATGTGTTCTCGCCCACTACTTCAGACAGTGCCACTTGTAATTGAGCTACATCCAGATTGGTAGGTAACGATGTTAATAGATGTACATCAAGCGACATGCCTGGCCCAAGCAAAGCTGAGTTCTGACTAATTAACAATTGAGTATCTGCTATATCTGCTGAATCTATCGATAACATCCCTTTAAGCTGCGGGAGTTTAAGAGTATTGGTTGAAACATTGCGTAAAGTAACTCTTGCGGATAAAACATCCGCGTTGTCCCAAGGAAGACGCTGAACAGAATTCCATGTGACTCCCAATGTTCCATTCTCAATCTGAAGGGTACTCTCTGTACCAATAGATTGCTGCATGGAAGTAGCTTTCGGAAGAATGTACGTTCCCGCAGGATACGAAAATTTAATTTCTTTGCTTTCTGTACCCTCGTTGTCCTCAGCTTTTGGTGTATTCATAACCAACTTCAGTGTTCCATCGGCTTCATCGTAAGGCAAACTAAATGTCAGACGAACTAAGCGCTCTTCATCTGGTTTCAATTTCAAATTATCCAGTGCCTTGGTAGACAACGGATAATCATTCCCTTTTTTGTTTTGAACCGAGAAATCATATTTGGGTACGGAAACTTCCCTTGATCCCGTGTTTTTAAATTTGAAGTTGACTGTATAGTAGTTATTACCATGAGTCTGACTGACACTGACATCCCCCACACTCGTAGCCATCTTGCCCTTGTTATCTTCGAGCGTTATGGTATGGACCTTTCCAACCTTAACTTCTGTATTCTGCAACGAGGTTGATTTCGGCATTTGCATCGTCGCAAGTGGAATAACCGATTTCTCGGCTTCGTTCTCTTGTACCATAATAAGCTCAGCCCCATCCAACTTTACTTTCTTGGGAACAGTTGTTATATAATTGATGCTTTTGGACTCTTGAGGCTGTACGCTGTAAGATGTATCGTTCGAATTTAGATTAAGGGGATAGCTGCTGCCACCTTTTGTTCGCAGAACCCACTTCACATTCGGATTCTCCAACCCTTTATAACCAACGTTATGCAGATTAATTTTCACATTTGCATAGTTGGATGTGTCCGAGGCAGAGAATGTCTGTAGGCCTTGAACTTTAATTTTTACCGGAATATCATTGATCCGTACCTTTTTGACTGTATTCACTGGGGTAGCCACCGTGTACGAGGCAGGAATATTGATTTTCCCCAGAATGCTTTCATAATTTGGCTTACTGAAGTCCCATTTCACAATTTCAAAATTCAGATTGCTGAGCTGCACGTTTTTCCCCACAGTCGTCACATATGTAACGGATAAGGTAGAGCCAGCAGCAACACTCTTTTTCTCTGCATCTTGCGTCAACAATTTAGATGTATAACTTGTTCCACCTTTACTTCTAACCTTTGTCCAGTAATCAACTAACTGCAAGCTTCGCTTCTCATTGTTGGTATATGTGAGGGTGTACGTAATCAACTTGCCTTCGTCTTGATTCAGAACATTGACATCTGTAAGTTTAACACTGCTTTTAGATGATAGCTTGACAGCCGGGATATTAGATAACGTTTTGACAGCTTTTTGAGTTTGAGCTGTATTGCTAGAAGATGTCGCGGCTTGAACCAACAAAACATTATTAAGCCAAGCGGTTTGAGCCAACCCCAGCACGGTAGTTACGACAATGATTTTCTTAAGTTTATTTTTCACTTGAAACCTCCAATATAAGAAATAACCTGTTAATTTGAAATTACTCTACTTATTTAAACGCTTAGATAATTACCATAGTTGCATCAATATCTTTATTCTAGAGCATAATACCAGATTATGTATAACAATAATGATACTATTTAAAACAAATAAAAAAGACCTCCCGAAGGAGGTCTTTTAAGTTGAAATAATATAATTATTTCAGGTTAGAAACGAGATCTGATACATCAAAAGTAGTCAAAGCGTTTTTGTCAGCAGATTTATCTGTGATTGCTTTGGAACCAGCGTTGTTAGATCCGTTGAATGATACGGAAACATAATCAGTAGCTACTGGTGCGTTATTAAATTTGATGTACAATCTGTTAGCGTTAGCAGTATCAATACCTACAGTAAAGTCTGTAGTTTTAGTGTCATTAACTGTTACAGTAAACAATCTCTTAACAGCTGCTTGAGTTACCAAGTCACTGTTGATTTGCAGATCTTCACTTGCTGTAACATACAGATAAGTTGCATCTGTTGCTGAGAATGCAGCAGAATCCTCATCAACTTCAGGTTTAATTTGGTCTTTAACTGGCACACCAACAGTTACATTGTTACCAAATGTATCCTGAGCAGCACCCGCTTCTACAGCGATTTGTCCCGTGAAATCAGCAGCAAGTTTGTTTGCATCGGAGAACGTAAGTGTCAACGTTTTACGATCGTTACTCAAGCTGTAGTTGCTTGGTTTTTTGCCATCTACAGAGAATCCAGCAGGATTTACGTAGGAGATAGCAGCATTGAACTCAACTGTTACAGAAGTTCTGCTAGTTGCATAAGCTGAAGTAGCAGCTACAGAAGAAGAACCAATTGTAGATGTCAACTGATAAGATCCATTTTCAGTAATGTATTCTCCATCAGCATTAGCAATGTAGCTTGCTTTCAGGGTTGAACCATTTCCTACAGTAAGGTTAGCTGGTTTGTTGTCAAGAGAGATACGAACAGTATTAGCAGAAACCAATTCTACATCAGAAGCATAAGTAGTGATTGCTGTTCCATTAACTGTGTATTTCTCAGGTTCCAAAGCGCTTCCTGTACCACTAGTTGCAACATTAGTGTTGTACTCTACGTAAACATATCCATTCGCAAGCCAAGAGCGATCAATTTTACCAACTCTTGCTTCTGCACCATTCACTACAAGTGCGTAAGGCAGCAATGTGTTTGCAATTGTTGAAGTATCTTGAATACCGGATACTGTCAATGTGTAAGTATCATCACCAATAGATTTACCAAGGTTTACACTAACTGTTTTGTTAGTGCTGTTGTACTCAATAGCACCTGTAGGATATCCGTAAGTGTTGATTCCAGTAATGCTAGCAATTTTACCATCTTTATCAGTTAAAACGTAGTTAGAACGTGTTTCAGCAGAAGTTCTGGACACGTCTTTGCTGAATTTCAATGTTGCGATGTAGTTGCCGTTAGCATCTTGAGCAAAGCCAGTAGATACAACTGTTGGACGAGTAGTATCCAACGTTGGTGTTACTGTAGTTGTACGATCAGCAGAGTTATCGCTGTAGTCTCTTACACCTTTAAGTGTAATAGCATTCTCGGACAAGTTCAAGTTGTTAGCAAATGTCAGAGTCACTTTATTGTCAGACACAGAGATACTTGCAGAGTTGGAAGTAGTGTTAGCATATGCGCTAGTTACATTTTTAACTGGCTCATTGAATGTTACTACTACTTTTTTCAGATCCGTAGAAGTTACAGATGTTACTTCTGGTGCTGCAGTATCAACAGTTGCTGTAAATTTGTTATCAACAGGAACAATTGTCAGACCAGAGAAATCTTGAACTTTACTTACTGTCAGCGTGTGCTCGCCTTCAGTCAGGTTAGTTGTCAAGATTACTGTATCTGGGTAGCTGTAGCTTACGGAAGCTGCAACAACATTACCATCTACACGGTAGTTACCAGAAACGGCAGCTTGAGCTCTATCAACTGGCTCACTGAATTTGATTTTAATTGCTTTAGTTCCCAGTGCAGTTACAGATTCAACAGTTGGAATTGTAATATCAGCTGGTGTAAAGCTTACTGTTTGAGAGAATGTTTTTGTAGCATCAGCATTTTTAACGTTAGCAATTTTCAGATCAGTAGCTCTTTGAGAATTCAGGGAACTTCCATCTGCCAAAAGCAATGTTACAGAAGTTTTGTCACTAGACAATGTAGCACTATCGATTGTTTTGTTGGCAATCGTGTAGTTACTCACTTCAGTAGCAGTTGTTTCATCAACAGTGCCGTTAAATGTTACAACAACTTGTTTCAGGTTGTCTGCTTTTACGGATTGTACTGCTTGAGCTACTGTAGTTACATAAGTAACTTTCTCAGTGAACTCTTTATCTTTGTAAGTAAATTTCACTTCAGTTTCTTTGTTAGCTTCAAGAGCTTTATCCAAAGTTACTTTAACAGATTCACCGTCGCTCATTTTGAAAGTAACAACTTTACCAGCTTCAGTTACATCGTAAGAAGCAACTTTCAGGCTTTGCTCTTGATCAACTGCATAAGCAGCGCCAACGAGCAATTCGCGGGAAGCATTGGATTGGAAGTTCAGGCTGGAATCAAGCAATCCTGCATTGATTGCCGCTTGAACATAACCTTTAGCCCATGCGGATGCTGTGTTGTTAGTTTCAGTTGGAACTTCAAGGTCAAGTGCACGAGTCAAGATGGTAGCCATCTCTTCGATTGTTACTTTACCGTTGAAATCGAAGATTTTTTTCTCAGTGTTTTTACCTTCCATGATGCCTGCAGCTGTTACTGCTTCGATGAAAGGAGCAGCCCAGTTTTTAGCATTGTAGTTTTTGTCAGTGTAAGAATATACACCAGTGATTTCTTTCAGGCCGAGCAATTTAGTGATGACTTTAGCGAACTCAGCGCGAGTCATTTCTTTGTTCAGTCCTGCAGTACCATCCGGATAACCGTTGAAGATACCTTTTGCTTTCAATGCATCAAACTGTTGTTGTGGTGTAGTAGCTGTATCACCAAATGCTACAGATGCAAACATCGAGAATGCCATTGCTGTAGACAAAGCTACGGATAAAATTTTCTTCATAACCTTTTTTTCTCCTCCTTGGGTGTTCATAACATGGGAATTTTCTTTAATAGTTTCGCTCGTGTTCCTCATATATTGTTGCACCCCCTTTCCAGAGTCCTGAGCAAGTTAATATAAATGATGTCTGTGAGCTTATCACAGAAACTTGTAAACTAGCTTAAACATAGAATCATACGAAAATAGAGTAGTTTCCTAATCCTACCTAACGTATTATACAATGGGTTACTCTCGCCGTAAAGCAATTTTTTCTAATAAATAGACAAGATTCTTCACGAGGTCAATCTTGGTAAGAGGCCCAATGTTTTTGACTCTACATCTTAAACGCAGTAGATTTCAAAAAGTTGCGGGTTCTGCAAAAAAAGTTTTGAACTTATTTATGTATTGATGCAGTGCGGGTAATTTACTGGGTCCAAAACTTTAAAATCAGTATTATTGTGGTAGCCATAACGGGTTTCTATTGAGTCAGGATTGATCTGAACGTTTATTTATACCCGCTCAGCCTGTACATGAAGCGACAAATTGTCCCAAAACAAAAAATAAAAGGCATTCCGTAAGGAATGCCTTCGTATCCAGTTCTTGCTATATAGACTTAGCGGATTTTCATCGCAAGATCAATGATTTGTGCACGCATCTCTGGATCACTATTCAGTCTCAGATACATATCATCAATTGGTTGTCTGTTTTCACGGTATGTCTTTTCATGCTTCATGGTGGTGTGAGACCATTCAATCAATTCATTCTCAGCGATTACCAATTGGTTATATGCGTCATGGAAGCCAGTCGCTTGCACGAGTCCTTCCATCACTTCCTGGGTTACTTCCTGTGTTTTGCGTGTATCTTCTATTTTCTTTTCCAGAATGACTGCCTGCTTCTCGAACTGTGTCTTTGCCTTCATGTAGCCCAACTGGGCCTTCGAATAAATCGGTTTCATTAGCTAACTTCACCCTCTAGATCATTGTGTATTTACCGTTATTGTATCTTAAACTCTAGCAAATTACAAAAATAGTTATTGGTAAAAAACAGTTTTCTACTATTATAAATAGTGCTCTTCACCAATTCCTTAACATTCAAAAAGACCCGCCCCTTTAGCACAAGGGACAGGTCCTTCCAATAATGCATAAATGAACTTTGATGAATTAGCTCAAGTTTTTAGGGAAAACTTTAGTACTTTTCTTGAGCAGTTCAACAGCAATTTTACCCGCTTCTGCACGAGTCAAATTACCTTTTGGATTGAAATTGTATTGTGGCTTCTTCTGGCCAGGAACCGTTATAGCGGCTCCTTCCATGATTTTAGCCTTTGATACTGCCATGATCGATGGACCTGCATACTTCTCAATGCTGCCTGAATCCAAAAATGCCTTAGCTAGTGAAGCATCCATCTTACTATCATTCGCTGCCAATTTCAGCTTCAGAGCACGAGCAATCATGACTGCTGCTTGTTCACGTGTCAACGGTTGATCCGGTCCAAACACACCATCCGTCAGACCCGTTACAATCCCTGCTCTTGCCGCTGTCTCAATACGGTCGTAATCCCATGTTGCAGAACGCGCACCTGGGACGAGATCCACGAACGTACGATTATTGTCCGAGTTAATTGGCAAATTAAGACCTTTAACCAGCAGTGTCGCGAACTCACCACGTGTTGTCTGATCATCTGTACCAAATTGCTCGAAACGCAAGTTGTTCATAAATCCTTTGGAATAGAGACCATTCAAAATATTACGAGCCCAGTTATGATTCGTTATGTCGTTATAGCTGCGACTCAACTTCATTACTTTATAGTAGCCGAATTCATCAAATGGCACAGTGACCGTATGTGCTTTGGTATCAACCTCACCACCGATATTCTCCCACTGACGAGTTGCTGTATAACGATATACGGTAATTGTAGAACCAGCTTCGTCTACCACGTTAGGATCAAAGGCGAGCGTAAGAGTTCCACGCTGTGATGGGGTTATTTTGCGCTCTGTAGGTGTCTGAGGATTACCAAACAATCCTTCTACGGAGTAAGGCGTCAATCCATTCGTTGGAGCTGCATACGTAGCTGAGCCCAGATCTCCCGACTCACCCAAACCTCCATTAATCCAATAGATATCAGAGATTGCCCCAAAGTTACTTGATGCACTTGTTGATCCAAAGTTAAGCAAGTACTCATCCGGAATACTCCAAGCCGGAGCACCACTATTTTCACCCGTTCCAGGGAAGCCAATAATGTTACCATAGTCATTGCGACGTTCTACAATCCCCGTAGTCGGGTCTGCAATACCAAATAGAAGCTTCGTATCTGGATAGTACTTCGTAATACCTCTTGTGCTCGTGCTTTGCATTACAGTACCTTTTGGGAAACTGAGTTGAAGTCCCTTGTTAAATACTGTATATTTGGTTGCCACTTTAGGTGCCATGTACTGAGCATCTACACCCACAGTACCTGTGTAGAACACTTCAATGGTATCCGTGTTACTTGTACCAGCGCGTGTGATTGTGATTTTGATTTTATTTTCCTTGTCTTGTTTTAATCCTACATAGTCATATACAAAACGGTTTTCTCCCAAATCTGTACGTTTCACAGCAGGATCTTTACCAATAAGGACTTCTGTTGCACCTTCTGCTTCAATGTCAAAGTGAACAAAGTTTTTGTTCACTACAATCTGATTACCAACCGTTGGTTGTGGAGACAGAATGCGATAGGCACTAACTTCTCTGACAATCTCCAGTTTTTGCGATGTCTTCGCTCCGGTCTCGTTGATCAGCTCCAAGGTGTACACATATGTTCCTGGGGCATCTGCAACCAAATCCTGAATACGCATAATAAAGTCTTTTTGATTACCTGCGAAATCATAAGTGTAGCGTTCACCGGCAAATGTGACCACGGCATTATCTACCGAGTTAACTGGCAAATCAACAGACAGAATATTTTTGGTTCCCATATTTAAATTCATTTTGACTGCACCGCTACCACGCAGAACCAAATCGTAGTTTTTCAAACTAGTCGTGTACTTACTATCATTGTAAATAAACTCAGGCGTCAGATTGAAAATCTGTGCAAGCTGCGGGTTGTCCGCGCTGAATTCTTTCGGTGGAAAACTAGGACGATCTTTTCCCACAGCAGGCTGGAAGTTAGTAATCGTAGATACATTATTATCTACAACATATATCCGTAGCTCTTTGCGGATCTCACGAGCTTGGCCTTTATCATCCTTACCTGTACCTGTCAAAATAATTCTGTTTTCCCCAAAGACCAAAGGTCCGTTCTCTAAGGAAATATTTAGTGTGAAATTGAAGGCGCCAGTAGTTTTATTTAACCAGGTAGGGTCAAGAGTCTCTGAAGTGTTGGTTGATTTAACCTTCACACCGTTAGCAAACACTTCTGCAACGAAATAATTACTATTAATCGTGTCTTCAAAGTCAATGTATTGTCCTTTGACAGCAAGTGTTTTTCCTGCTCCAGAATCCACATTATACGTTTGACCATCAGTCAGATTTTCAACGTAAATATAATTTTTGGATGCATATGAAATGGTAACATCTTTATAAGCTGTTGAACTATCGTAGTTAAAACGAACGGTTTGGTTACCGTTCTTTAATCCAACCACTTTGAAGATATAACTGGTATCTGACACTGTAGCCACATGGTTCACCGTGATTCCGCTTGTCCCGAGTGGAAGGTAATTGGCTTTCAATCCTGTCAACGGATCAGCTGGTTTGCCGTTCGTGTTGACCATAATGTAGAAGTCACCTGAGTCCACTTTAGCACCGTTCAAAGGCTCACCTGTCGGAAGATTAGTGGTCCCACTTCCGCTATATCCCTTGAGATACTTCAGATCAGTAATGACGGTCTGACCTTTCATGTACTGAAAGTCCATATTTTTGCTTATAGTCTTTGTTCCGTAAGTTACGGACAATGTATGATTTTGATCTTCTAAAATCTCGCCATTCGTGCCCTTGTTAAAATTCACAGCATTAATATCAAAAGAAACTAACCAATACGAAGGCGTGTTATCTTTCAGACTTGGAATGAAAACTTCCTCGGTAAAAGTAGGTGTCTCTTTTGTCGTATTGTTGTCAACATAAATTTCAGCGCCTTCACTGAACTTGTTTTTATTTACTTCATCATAAGGAATCAACATTTGCACATGCACTTTAGCCTGGTCCGTATCTTCAGTAAATACGGGTTCTACACCAAGCAAACTTTGTGCATTTCTACTGGAATCCAACAGATCCAACTTCACGATTGGATTTTTCTCATCATAATATAATAGTGAATAGTTGAATGTTAGTGTGTCAGAACCATTTTGTACAACCAGCTTCAGATCATTCACGCCTGGATTCAGCTTAAGCTGCGGTGAGAAGAATGAATAATTTTGTAAAAGCTGTGTTGCCAAAGCTTGGCCATTGTTTACAGACACCGTCACTTTCGTAGCGTTCACAGCTGTACCTTGAAGTGTAATCTCGTCCTTGTTTACTACAATTTGAGTCCCTTCATTAAGGTCCAAGTTATCGGATCCACCTAGTACTTGCAACTTTTCTACGTAGGGCACTTGGTCAAACAAGATGTAGAACGTTTCGGAACGTTCGTTTTGTCCTTGTGCTCCAGTGAATGTGATGCGGTTCATACCCGGATAAAGAGTAAGATTTGCCTTGAAACGATTATCGGGTCTATCTGTATCTAATGTGACTACTGCTGGAGCAACACGTGCAGGATCTTCAACCCAGCGATTTGTGCTTTGGTCCCAGTTCAACAATTGAATGTTTGCACCCAGTGTTGAACCCGTTACTTTGGTATAGGTACCCGTAATCGCTTGTTGAGCATCTGTTACTTTATATACTTTATCTCGTGTTATCTGATTTGCCCCTGCTGTCAATGTCAGATCAACCGTATTTCTGAATTCCGAAATATCGGGAGTAAAATAACTCGTTGGTTTGTCCGCCGCCGATGCGACTGGTGTCAAGCCTGCCGGTATCAACGATACAACCAGTGCCACCATCATCAGCCAAATCATCGGCTTCTTCGTACGCTGCATGCAATCATCTCTCCTCTTTTTAAGTCAGTTACCTCTTATATCGGTGCTTAGGTTCCAATTATTTAGTAAAAACAGCAAATTAAACAAAAAAACCTTATCCATAACGGATAAGGTTTGGGGCTTAGATAATATTCAAGAATTGCAGTAAACGAGCGTATCTATTTAGGATTTCGAGCGAGTCTCCGGATTAATTTTGACACGCATGCGCATCAGGAAATTAATAACCGGTCTTCTGGTTTTACTTACAAGTCCAATGACTTCTGCACCTACCTGGAGGAAGAACATCATGATACAGATCACGACAAATGTTACCCAGTTGGCTTCGAACATAGCTGCCGACGATTGAATGATCGCCAGTACACCGAAGAATGCGGCAATACCGTAGATGATCAGCACCGTCTGACGGTGGCTGAAACCAAGTTCACGCAGGCAGTGATGCAGGTGACCTTTGTCCGGTGAGAAAATCGGTTTCCGTTGTACCGCACGACGAATGATCGCGAAGAAGGTATCCGAGAGTGGTACACCGATAATGATCAGCGGCGTGATGAAGGACACGACAGCAATTTGTTTAAACCCAAGCATGGAGAGCATCGCCAGAGAGAAACCAAGGAATAGAGACCCCGTATCTCCCATGAAGATCTTGGCCGGGTGGAAGTTGAAGAACAGGAACCCGATAATGCTCCCCAGCAATACAAGACACATCAAGGCAATCATCATATTACCCATCAGGAAGGACATCACGGCAATCGTACCAATCGCAATACCGGATACACCGGCAGCAAGACCATCCAGACCATCAATAAGGTTAATCGCATTCGTCACACCAACAATCCACAGAATCGTCAGCGGAATGGATACCCAAGCTTCCAGTGAGGAATAAGAATCCTGAAAAGGAATGTTAACGAAATCCACTCGGATATTAAATCCGAATACGACTACAGCAGCAGCAACGAGCTGCCCAAGCAGTTTAACTTTGGCTGACAGTTCGAAACGGTCATCCAGTGCGCCAATCAGAACGATAATCGATCCACCGATCAGAAAAGCACTGACAAAGCTCATATCTCTTGTTGTAAACCATGCAGATACAAAAGGAAGAAGTGCAGCTACTGTAATTATAAAAGCAAGAAAGATTCCCAAACCACCGAGACGTGGCATGATCCGAGTGTGCACCTTACGTGCATTCGGTGTGTCCATTGCACCTATTTTAACCGCGAACTTTTTGACAAGCGGTGTCAGGGCAAGAGCCAGTCCCATCGACACGATAAATCCAATGATAAAGATCGCTACCATTTGAACATTCGACCCCCAATTATAATACCCATACGAAATTATAAATCCCCTGATCTCTTTTATATATATAAAGAAATATTTTTAGCCATATTTAATGAATACACTTGCACTACAACGGAGAAGTCAGAAATAACCTGTAGAAGCGTAGCGTTCGCCTAAAAGCTTTCTGAAGGAAAGCTACTTCGAAAGCATGAGCTATCACCGGATTTCTCCCTATCTAAAGGGAATAAAGAAATCTGGGGATAACAGCAATCGGAAGGTTGCCTTGCAATCGTAGTGCCAAGTGTAACAGTTTGATTCATTCTTGGCACACATGTAATCCGGAATGAATTATACGCTGATCACACGCGAAACGCCAACCTCAATTTTTAGCAAAAACGTGCATTTTTCTCGTAATAGCCTGTATTTAACGGGCTTTAGTCACGTTTTCTTTGTCCTGGATCACTTTAATCGCGAATTTTGGAAGCGCAAGCATGCGGCCTGCACGACTTGGTTCGCGGAGCAGTCGGTAAAACCACTCCAGTCTTAGCTTCTGGAACAGTTTTGGGGCACGTTTACTTTTGCCTGAAATGACATCAAAACTGCCGCCAACGCCCATGGTTACGGGAACCTGAAGCGCCTCCTTATACTTGTGAATCCAGGGCTCCTGCGTATCTGCGCCGCGTGCCACAAACAGCAGATCAGGTGCAGCTTCGCGAATGGAAGCCACCACCTCTTCGTCCTCAGCCGGGCCAAAATAACCGTCGCGATAGCCTACAATACGGATCGCCGGATATTGCTGTTGTAACCGAACTGCCGTTTCTTGAATCACCTCAGGGGTGGAACCGAGCAAATACACACCCCAGCGATAGTTTTCTCCAACCCGCAGCAATTCATGTAAAAGCTCAAATCCGGGTACTCGCTCTGCTACAGGATCACCACAATAATTGGCAGCCCACACGACACCTGTACCATCCGGTACAATCATTTCGGCAGACTGCATCACTTGCATCATAGACGGATTCTCCAATGCTGCCATCACCATGATCGGGTTCGCTGTAATGACCTGATGCGGCTTCTTCGACAACACGGCTTCCCGGAGAGTCTCCACCGTTTCTTTCATCGTCAGTTTGGAAAAAGGAATGCCATAGATCGAAACGGTAGGTATTGGTCCGGTCTGATTCATCTTTATCTCACCCTTTGCGGCCTAAATAGTTAATAATTTGCTGTGCAGGCACTCTGGCCTCCTGCTTCAGTTCGGTAATACGATCTTCGTTTTCCTTCAGCCACTGTGAACGTTGATCCAGCAGAGAGGCTACGCTCTTCGCCAGCTTGTCCCCATCGAGTGCAGTCGTGCTTCCTACGGGTTCACTATCCAGACGAAGCATGAACTGATCGATTTTGGGATCGTATGAGATGGCCACAGGTGGCACATACTGCGATGCAGCATAGATCAAACTGTGCAGACGCATGCCAATGACAACATCACACTTGCTGACTTCCTCCAGCATGAGCTGTGGATCAGTCAGATTCGGAGTTATGCTGACCAAACTGCCTTTACTGGTGACGTCTCCGAGCATCTCCATAATAAACCTAGAGGCCTGTTCGTCTTTAGGCAAATGAAATGGCATAAAACGCAGATGCACTGCTTTTTTGGCACATAGCTTTTTCAGTCCTGAGGCAATCGTCGTCAGTTCTTTCCGATCGGACTCCCAGAAACGCACGGATACACCGATGACCGGAAGCTTGGTTTGCCCAACAGATGAACCATTGCTTGATTGATCCGGCGCAGTCCCCGTCGTAAAATCCTTTTCCCTACTATCCGTAGGCAAAGGCAATCCCATAACCGGGTCTGGCACAACATGAATCTGATTCCACTGCAATCCAAGTCCGCGCAGATAATCAGCGGATTGTTCATCCCTCACCGATATATACTTACAACCCTTGAATACGGATCGGATCATTGGATTAAAGAATTTACGATTAACGGGCCCGATTCCCTGAGCATAAATAAACGTAGGTTTTTTCAGCCACTGGGCCAGCTTGATTACACCCAAATAGTAGGGAATGGATTTCAGTCCGGTTGCATCCTGCAGCAAGCTTCCGCCGCCGCTGATCAATCCGTCACTTTCCTTGATCGCTTCGCGAACTTCCTTCAATTTCATACGGTGAACGGAACGAACCCCATACATGGCGGTTGTCGACTCCGGATCGATGGAGAGCACGATCGGCTCAATGTTGACGCCAGATCTGTGACTCTCCTCTTCCAGTGCAGTTAGAATCGACTTAAGTACCGCTTCGTCTCCGCTATTGCGGAATCCGTAATATCCCGAGATGACTAACTTTTGAGAAGTGGTGACCATTTTTTCCAACATCCTTCCGCTACTTGCCACACACCCACAGCAATGATACCGAAGATTAAGCCAATTCCGAGTCCCATCACTCCGCGAATGAGAGATAATACAGCCGGTGTATGGATATGCGCGAACGTATCCACCATGGACAACTGTCCAATCGCTGCAATAATGAGTACAAAGATGACTTGACGATATTTTAAAGCGGCGAACACGCCAACGATAAACAGCGGGTGTCCCAGCACAAATTCTTTGAACCTTGGTCGTACGCCAAATGTATCTTCCAGCGTTGTACGCAGGAACATCTCAAATGGGGTTACTGAACCCGAGTTCCCTGTACGTGTCAAATAATAATATCCAGCTGCGGCTGCAATAACCGCCAGAACAACCATCAGAACATTAACCGGTGTACGCAGAATTCCTTTGAGCTGCTTAATGGAAATCGTACCCGATCCACGATAAAACAAGATATAAATAGCTACCAGTCCCATTGGAGCAAAGTGCAGCAGGCTCACACCCCTGAACTGGTTAATGACCAAACTATACGTAATGCTGTTGAGCAATGCGATCATAAATGGCACGGCAAGGAACGACAGAATCGACGTTCTTACATATAAGATCAACGTTTGTGCCAATCGACGACCCGCAGACGCATTGGGTTGACGCTGCTGCTGATAATTCACGGTTCTCACCGCAAGCACCATCGCGATGGTTGGTGCAGAGATCGCAACGAGCAAGGCAATCCCCTGCTCAAGCAAGGTCGGTCTCAGAAGGAACAAGCCCGCACTTCCAACCAAACCTAATACAAACACAAGCAAGGTCAACAGTGGTACGAAGTATGACACCATCAAGGTAATCATGGCAATTGCACCAACTAGCGCAACCAGCTTGGCATAACGCTGAATCGAAGATTCTTTTACTGTAAATGCTTCAGCCTGTCCCAGCTCGAATCCGCGCTTCTCCATGCGTTCAATGGCATGCCCTGGCTCACCCAGACTGTTAATCAGGTTCTCAATCGGATCCGTAATCATGGCTTTGGCCGTATTCCGGCTAGGCCCTGCATTCAAATAAAGCATGCGGATGTTACGGTCCTTGGTAGCGAGCACAAAACGGTCCGCAATGACATCTACATCCAGATTGGCGTCTCCTTCACTTAACGAATACAAACGAGCAACATTGTAGTCCGTTTTGTAGGCAAGGGTTTCAAATCCGGATTGAGGTTTCTTCAAGTTTTCAATCGCTGCAAGTCCAATGTCATGTTTGTTCAACAATTGTGCGAATTGATCGAGACTCTTCATTTCCGCATTATCATTGTACCCTTTCACTGCATCGCCATCAAACAGGATGCGCTTTACGCCATTCTCTTCGAAGAAGGTAAGCAGGCGTTCCATGGACTCCTGGCTGTATGGCACGCTATCTGCAATCCTTGGCAAAATGTAAAATCCTTTATCACGCAGCATTTTGATCGCAACCGGATCAGGCTGCATTGGCTGCATGTTGGCATTCTCCGGAGGAGTCTGCAAAATCAAGCCGCTTCGACCTTCAAATTCCCATGGTACCACCGGAATCTGACGATCCGCGAACGTTTGTTCAATGATGGGTGTATACGTTTGGGCATTTTCTTCGGATGTGAACAACACATACGTGAAGTTCTCGTTAGGAGAAACCACGTTCTGCGTCAGGTTAGCAACATCCTGCCCGTTATATACGGTCAGTTTCCGTGACTTTCTAAGCTCATCCAGTGTACTTTCGAATACGGCCATCGTTGTTACGCCGGCATCTTTCAGACGAGTCAATTGCTCATTCATAAAATCTTGGGGATGGGCTTGATAAGCCGATATATCCAACAGACCTCTATAATTGAATACAAGCTCCACCTTTTTGGCAGACGATTCCGTCTGTACCCGATCACTGATGACAGGGATGGAAGCGATCAGTCCTATAATGACAACAAGCCACAGCCACTTCCGGGAAGCGGTATTCCAATAAAGCCATTTTTGACGCACTACATGTACCTCCTCAAGTGTTGGAACCAAATCCACGTTCAGCTCAAGTAATTCATTCAAATAATTAACGGGTATATACACAGCTTGTGTCAACAAGCCTCCGAATATCCGATCAATCTGTTTCAACCTCTGCAAAAATCACACCTAAAAGAAAAGCCCCTCCGCCAACCAACCTTACGGTGCGGAGAGGCTTTTAACCATTCGTGCTTCGTACAACAATCGTACTTATTGTGCGTCTACTCGCGACATTACCGCGGAAGACAAACGTTCAATGCGACCTTCCGCATCTTCCAGGCTCTCACCACGTACTGCGAAGTACACTTTGATCTTCGGCTCTGTACCGGAAGGACGCAGGCAGAACCATGATCCATCTGCCAAAATGAACTTCAGGACGTTTTCTTTTGGCAAGCCATCCAGACCAAGAGAGTAATCAAGCACATCTTGTACCGCGATGCCCGCTACTTCTTGTGGCGGATTGGAACGCCAATCCGTCATTTTCGCTTGGATTTGCGCTACGCCATCCTTGCCTTTCAGCGTACGGGACTCCAGCTTCTCCAGGAAATAACCGAACTGGCTATAGAGCTCCTGCAGGACATCATACAGCGTTTTACCTTGGTTTTTGTAATATGCAGCAGCTTCTGCAATGAGCATCGAAGCCAGGATGGCATCTTTGTCACGGGCGTAGCTGCCTGCCAGGTAGCCATAACTCTCTTCATATCCGAACAAGAATGTATGACTTCCGGTTGCTTCGAACTGGTTCATTTTTTCACCGATATATTTGAAGCCTGTCAGGGTGTTCATCACTTCTGCACCGTAATGCTCTGCAATGACCGCGCCCATCTCGCTCGTTACAATCGTTTTGACAACTGCGCTGTTGCTTGGCAGCTTGCCTGTCTCTTGCAGACGGCTCAGCACATAGTGCACCATGATCGCACCGGATTGGTTACCAGACAGTACGAAGTACTTGCCATCATTGTCTTTCACAACTGCACCCATGCGGTCTGCATCCGGGTCCGTACCAATCAGAATGTCAGCACCTACGGATTCACCCAGTTTCATGGCAAGTGTGAATGCTTCGCGTTCTTCCGGGTTAGGAGACTTCACGGTGGAGAATTCAGCATCCGGCTGTTCCTGTTCTGCTACAACATGTACCTGCTCAAAACCGATCTGTTCCAACACACGACGAACCGGAATGTTTCCTGTGCCATGCAGTGGAGTAAAGACGATTTTGAAGTCACGGCCTACGCCTGATTGAATCAGATCACGACTCAGACTTACGCTGGCAACCGTATCGACAAATGCCTGATCTTCCTCTTCCCCCAGCCATACCAGCAGGCCTTGTGCTTCAGCTTCTTCTTGGGTCAGCTTTTTCACATCGGCAAGGGAAGGAACTTCCTGAATGTATTGGATAACTTTCTCCGCTTCGTGTGGTACCAGTTGGCCACCTTCATGGTTGTACACTTTGTATCCGTTATATTCCGGTGGGTTATGACTTGCCGTTACCACAATACCGCCCGTCGCTTGCAAGTGACGCACACTGAAGGACAGCTGCGGCGTAGGGCGCAGGGATGTGAACAGCTTGGCTACAATGCCGTTTCCGGCAAGAACCAACGCAGCATCCAGCGTAAATTCAGGCGAGTAGTGACGGGAGTCATGGGCAATCACTACAGAAGGTCTACCTTCCTTGTCCCCATGCTGTTCGATCAGATAACGTGCAAAACCTTGAGTCGCCCGACCAACGGTGTACTTGTTCATCCGGTTGCTTCCGGCGCCAATGACCCCGCGCAATCCACCTGTACCAAACTCCAGATTTCGATAGAAACGATCCTCCAGCTCTTTCGGCTGATCCTGCAAATCACGAAGCTCCTGTTTCGTCGCTTCATCAATCGAAGCATCCTCCAACCACTGCTGTAACGTCTCTGCTGCTGTTCCGCTTAACTGTTCCATTCCTATAAACCCCTTCCGTCTATATAAATTCAATGGTTTGCTGAGCTGCTTCAGCATTTTGCATCAATCCGTTATATACACACTGATGCAAATGCTACGGTTGTAATCAGCTTGGGTCAGACAGTGCAAACATAATTTCGCCTTCAGCGACGACTTTGTCTTCCACACGTGCTGTCGCTTTGCCTTTACCGATCGAACCCTTCAGACGTGTAATTTCCACTTCCAGCATCAACGTATCTCCGGGCACAACTTGTCCACGGAATCGGAAATTATCCAGTCCCGCCAAAAAGCCGATTTTGCCTTTATTGCTCTCCACGTTAAGAATCGCTGCTGCGCCTACTTGAGCCAGTGCTTCGGTGATCAACACCCCTGGCATTACCGGATATTCCGGGAAATGACCGATGAAGAACGGTTCGTTAATCGTGACGTTCTTCAGACCAACGGCGCGTTTGCCGTCCTCCATTTCTACAATCTTGTCCACCAGCAGAAACGGGGGACGGTGCGGGATAATGGCTTGAATCTGTTTGCTATCGAGCACAGTGTAATCTCCTTTCAAGGTCATTTATATGTGAATCATTCCCTACATAATTGCTTGTCTGCGCGGTGGACGTTACGGTTACGGATCGTTCTTCCGATCGCTGTTGTCTCCAAATTTTCTCGATTCATTTTTTGAAGGTAAAAATTTGGAGACAAAGGCGAACGCTTCGCTTCTTCAGAATCGATTCCGTCCCCTCCACTACGTCGCTAAAACAAAACCATTATGCTAAATGCATTACATATAAATGGGTTATTTTTTATTTGGTATGAAAAACGCATTTTCGGTTAACACTACTAATATCCTTCATGACTGCAGTAGTGAAGGTTGAGATAAGGGGTCTCTCTTCGCGATGACAATCGTCTTTCGCAGGGGAGGCCTCTTTTGACGTCAAACGTCATCCATCATTATACTGTTTTCAACGCGAAAAAGAAAACTCCTGCCTGCGCAGGAGTTTTCGCTATTTCACGATCATGAAGCGAACACCAGATCATATACATGTTTCCAGGTACTCCACTGGAACACGGAGCCAATATCCTGTTTGCCCAGTACCACATAACCAGCGACCATGCCGCCAGCGAGGGCAAGAACAAGCAAGACCGGGATCAGGAACCATCTGGCGACGCGCCATCCACTCTTTTTCTTCTTCTTGACTTCCTTCTTCTCCGGCTTGCTGTTCTGCTTCTGTGTATCTGTCATCGCATTCACCTTTATGCTCTTATAGTGTTGGCAAGACCTGCCATCGAATCACTTGATGTCAGTGCACGTGCTGCCAGCTGATAGGTCCGCTGTCCTTGCATCAATAGTGCCATCTCCTGTGTCAGATCCACGTTGGATTGCTCCAGATAGCCTGCACGAATCGTAGCTGCCGCATCACGTGTAGCCGCATTAGCGCCAAACACATCATCCTCGGTCAATCCGGCATCCAGACCAAACAGATTATCTGCGTATTGCACAAGTCCTTCCGGACGTTCGATGTCTACAAGCTGCAGCTGGGCTCCAATCGTTGCATTGGCTTCATTGCCGCGACGGATCAATAGATTACCCTTCTCGTCGAAGGCCACTTTACTATTGTTCGGAGCCGTAATCCGGTTACCTTGACGATCAAGCGCGAAGTAGCCTTCCCCATTAACCAGCACCATCATCTGAGGTGCATTGGGGTTCGGGTTAGGTGTTGGATCAGGGACAAAATGGAATGCTCCCTGACGTGTCCACATTTTCTGACCATTCGCTTCAACGGCAAACATCGCGTTGCCTTCGATGGCCAAATCCGTTGGACTGCCTGTCTCATTCAGTGTCCCCTGAGACATATCCTTCGTCACA
This sequence comes from Paenibacillus sp. 7516, assembly GCF_002272715.1. Taxonomy (NCBI): domain Bacteria; kingdom Bacillati; phylum Bacillota; class Bacilli; order Caryophanales; family Paenibacillaceae; genus Paenibacillus; species Paenibacillus sp. 7516. The sequence continues at coordinate 8,871 of NZ_NPBI01000025.1, read as the reverse complement.
CTCGTCAAACGGGCACCAAATCCCAGATTATATCCCATTGGGGTGGAACGTCCATCGAGCTTATACTTGTCCGGTTGCTGCTGCACCCGGGTTAGTACATCCTCGAACGCCGCCTGCTTGCTTTTATAGCCTGCCGTATTCACGTTGGCAATATTATCGGAAATGACATCCAGACGTTGCTGTATCGCGGTCATCGAGACCTTCGCACTAATCATGGAATTATTCATTTAGTAAATCATCCTCTCTATTGCCGCGCGTTATACACGACCTACATCATTGACAGCTTTGTCCAAACTTCGATCATAGAACTGCACTACCTTCTGATTCGCTTCATACGCACGATAAGCGGCATTCATATCCACCGTAGCTTGAGAAGCATCCACATTCGATCCTTCCAGGTAGCCCTGACGGATCTGCACATTATCTCCCGCAGCCATCATTCGCGCTGTAGCACCTTCCTGGTCATACAGACTAAAATTACCGTCACCCTGACGAACCAGTTGGTTAGGCTGATCAATGACGCTGATTCCAAGCGTAACCCCCGTCGGTGCACCCGTGACTGCATCCACAAGACGGCCTTGCTCATCCACTTTAAATTGGTCCACTGAGCCTGTCAACACAACAGGCTGTCCATTATTATCCAGAACCTGCGCTCCTGTTGAGCTTAATAGTTCTCCTGTTCCGGTAACCTGGAAGTGACCATCACGTGTATATCTTGTATTGCCTTCCGCATCACGCACCGTAAAATACGCTTGAGGCTGATAGATCTCCGTGCCATCAGCTCGTACAAATTTGCCCGAACCGTCAAAAGCGACAGGTTGTCCCGTCTGCGGATCATTTATGGACAGATTGGACGAGATGGCAAAGTCACTCTTCTGCCCACTTTCCATAATCGCCCCCTGCAAATTCATGGACAAACTCTCTTCCGCGAACACCCCTGTGTTCAGCTTGCCCAGCCGCTTCGTCGGAACATTGGCATCTCCACCGACCAACGTAATGAGCATTTCGGGGAAGGAACGGCTTACACTGTTCACTTGTTTATATCCCGTCGTGTTCGCATTAACAATATTTTGAGTCGCTGTATCATGGCGGCGTTGTTGCGTAATCATTCCCGCGGTAGCGGTGTACAAACCTCTTAGCATGAATAAACCCCTCTCCTCAAGCGCTTGTCCTGCACGGCAGGATCATTGCTTGTCCGTTCTGTTCCCGAGCGTAGGCGAACCTTTGATATTTATATCGGCAGATCAGAACTTTTTCTTAACCACTTGATCCAAATTATTGAGCATAATGCCTGTCCCTTTTACGACACAATGCATCGGATCCTCTGCAACCCATACCGGTACATGCAGTTCATTGGACAACAGCTCGTCCAGCCCATTAAGCAATGCGCCTCCGCCTGTCAGCACGACACCCCGGTCAATAATATCTGCCGACAGCTCTGGTGGCGTCCGCTCCAATACCGATTTTGCTGCAACGATAATGGATTGCACGGAATCCCATAGCGCTTCCTGTACTTCACTTCCCGACACCGTTACCGTAACAGGCAATCCGGATACCATATCCCGTCCACGAATGTCCATCTCGGTTTGACGTCCAGCCGGGTTCACGGAACCAATCGCAATCTTCAGATCCTCGGCCGTGCGTTCACCGATCATGAGTTTGTACTTGGCTTTGATAAACTTGATAATCGCTTCGTCGAACTTGTCCCCTGCGACTTTAATAGAAGAGGCGGTGACTACGTCGCCCATAGACAGGACTGCAACGTCAGTCGTTCCGCCGCCGATATCCACGACCATATTGCCGCTCGGCTGAAAAATATCCATTCCTGCACCAATGGCTGCCGCTTTTGGCTCTTCTTCCAAAAATACTTCTTTGGCACCGCTGCGCTCCGCAGCCTCACGGATAGCCTTCTGCTCCACGGAAGTAATATTCGTCGGTGCACAGATCAGAATACGCGGGTGGCTGTACCAGCTTCTCGCCCCCACACGGTTAATGAAATGTCTGAGCATCGCTTCCGTAATTTCGAAGTCCGCAATAACGCCGTCACGCAGCGGTCGGATGGCAACAATGTTACCCGGAGTACGCCCCACCATACGACGCGCTTCTTCCCCAACAGCAAGGACCCGCTTCGTATCGCTTTCAATGGTCACGACGGAAGGTTCATCGAGGACAACCCCACTTCCTTTCACGTGAATAAGCACGTTCGCCGTGCCAAGATCAATACCGATATCCTTGCTTAACATAAAAGAGCCCCCAAAGTGATATTATTTGGTCAGCGTATCCTGTGAAAAAGAGTCCCTTATCACGTCACCGCTCGTTCGACAAAGTGCAACATATATATGTAAAAATCGGGCTGATAAGATGTCATAATTCGATCCTGTACCAGCTTTTAACATATCATACTTCAGGGGAGGGATTCAATCCATGTGTGAGCTTTTTGGCCTACGTCTTTTCGCGATGGTTACGATTTAGCGGAAGCCAGTACTTCACGCTTTTTACCGCTTGTTTTTTTGTATTTGATTTTGGTGGCTTCGCCGCCCCGCAAGTGGCGGATGGACTTGTGGTACTCCAGGATATGTTTCACCTGGTCAGCAAGATCAGGGTTGATTTCCGGCAGACGCTCCGTCAGGTCCTTATGCACAGTACTCTTTGACACGCCGAACTCTTTGGCAATGGTACGGACCGTATTCCTCGTCTCGACAATGCAGCGACCTATTTTTATGGTCCGTTCCTTGATGTAATCGTGCACGCTCCCGCCTCCCTACTGTGTGGATAGTTTGGTACATTATATGAGGAGCATGCCTATATATTCGCGGTTTAGAGGTGTGACAAGCTTCGGAGGTCCCAATAATTTCTGAAAAGCACAAAAAAGAGCAGAGGGGATTCCCCTCTGCCCTTTTTATTCTGCGTTAAAAATCATTTATTTTTCCGGAAGATATCCTTGCGGGTTAACCGGTTGACCGTCTTCGTATACTTCGAAGTGCAGGTGGTTGCCGAGCGTTTTTTCCAGTTCATTTACGCCAGCGGATGCAATCGCATCTCCCTGTTTCACTTCATCATCCTGTTTCACTTTGACGTCAGACAGGCTTTGGTATACGGTTTTGAGGTTATCACTGTGTGTGATTTCCACAACTTGACCCGTCAGCGGATTTTGCTCCACCCGTGTCACTTTACCGCCGAGTGCTGCTTTTACTTCAAATGATTTGTTATCCCCACGCGCCAGGTCTACGCCTGTGTTCGGAATAAACGTATCGTTGTACTGCACCATTGCGGCTTCATGTTCTTCGGTAGAGCCTTCGTTCTCATAGAAGGGTTTAACAACAGAGATTTCCGACGGACTTGCTACTGGCCATGCAAAACTTTCCGACTGGGCGACAACTTCCACACTTTCTTCTCCACCAACTGCTGTTTCTTCTGTACCCGATGCTCCTGTTTCTACTACTCCACTAGCAGGATCGGAGTTCAGCGTTTTCTCGCCTGTACCCTGATAGACCCACACTAATGTTAGTATAATGCCTGCTGCTGCGATGTAGGCTGCCGGGAAGACCCAACGTTTGGACATTGCTCTTTTCCATGAAGAGGGCTGGCTGGCCGGTACTCCTTGAGTTGTTTTAGGAGTTTCTTCTTGGACTGTTTTTTTGTTTTGTTCATTCATCTTGATCACCTCAGTAACAAGTGTTACCGGGTGCAACTCTTTTATACACGCGCGACTCTAATTTTTTTCACGGAGGTTTCAGAGAGTGCTATATAAGATTGATTGGAGTTGCACTGAGCCACTCCGCGCGCAGAACAACCTTTCGACCGCTGTTACTCCCAGATTTTTTCTATCACCTTCTTAAAAGGTAAAATCCGGGAGTAAAGGCGGACGCTTCGCTTCTACAGGTCTTTTCTGCGCTCTCCGTTCCGGTGTAACTATGGTTCAGACTGATATAGCCAAGTCTTAAAAGCTCCGGAATGGGTGGTTGGTAGAGAAGCCCGGATGGGCTGTATTGGCCAATCCTTCTCTAAAGTGAGTTTATCGGCTGAAAGTGACACGACACGATATAGGATGTAATTGGATTAACCAGCTTATTGTGCTCTAGACTCTAACGAACCCAAGTGGCCTTAATAGCAAAAAATTCGCATCTTTGGAATTCTAACGAATCGTTGATACTCTAATTCTCCTTGGACGCTATTAGTGGGTTTAATTCGGTGATATTTCTTGATATAACATGTCTGAGATTCGGTAAAGTTTCCAATTGAATGATATGGCCTAATATGGTATCTCAGATTCGTTAGAGTCAATGGGTATAAGAGGCACAGCCTAACCTACTCATCTCCGTACACTTCAATTCATTCAATTCATTGGGATTAACTCGCATTTATTCGGATATATCCGGATCCATTCAGATTGATTCGCATTTATTCATCCGTCATGATGTCTCTTATTTCGAGGCCAGCATCTTCGATGCCTGTCCAAAGGATATACCTGTATAGTAGTGTTTCAAAATCTGTGTCGCGGTGTGTCCCTCCTGCGCCATGCCATTCGCTCCCCACTGGCTCATACCCACACCATGTCCGTAACCGTAGGTCGTAATCTGCACCTCGTCACCCTCTGTCGTCCAGCTGAATTGACTGGATCTCAATCCAAGCAGCTTGCGCACCTCTGGTCCACTGAAAGTCGAACCTGCGATCTGCATTTCCTTAATCCGGTGACCTTCTGTTGTAGAGAGTACTTCCATCCAGGAGCCACCTTCCTGGGCAGTGACCGGGATAGCACTGGCACTCAAATTCAGCTTCTGGAGAATTTCGCTGCGTTTCATTGTGACGGTCTCCTTGAATCCCGGGGCTAACTTCTGATCCCATGGACTCGCTACACTTTTCAAATAGGGTACGACATTTCCCCATACATCCTCAGCGTTCTCCGTATAACCGTTACTTGTAGAAAAAAAGGATGCGGTAATGGCCTTACCCTGATATGTCATCACGGCATCCCGGCTTTCGCGGATGGCCTGCTGTAACTTCTCCCATTCTTCGGCTTTCCCCAACCGTGTCCACTCCTTCTCCACCTGATCCGGTGGAAGAAACACCTGATGACTAACCGTATCCGTTACATCTGCATCACCTGAAGGTACACCGCTGGTATCGTTTGCTGCCAGCCTTCTGACGATAAAGGTCCGTGCGGCAATGGCCTGTGCCTTCAGTGCCTCAAGCCTGAACTCGGCAGGCATCTCTGCAGCAACAACACCCGTCACGTACTCCTCAAGCGGAAGATTCATTGTTGTTCCCGTTGCAGACAGATACACTCTTACATTGGGTTCTGGGTATGTCACTGGCACAGCTGGGGCAGGGACGGTGTTCGTTACACTGCCTGTTGATGGTGCAACAGGGATCGGTTTCACCGGATCACTCGTCCGGGGCCACACTAATATAGCAGGGATCAGGAGCGCCAAGGCCAAGAGCCCTGATACAGCAGCAGCTGGTTGCCAGCGCCTGGTTCCGCTTGACCACCTGCGTCCTCTTCCAAATGTCCTCATCCTACGTCTCTTTACTGGGCGGAACTGATCCAGTTCTATGACCGGTCCGCGGATTCCCCTTGACTCACGCTCAGACTGGTCTGATGCTCCTGTTGGTTTTGGATTGATTGTTCTTTTGGCTTCTGCAGATGAATTTCTGGTATTCATCGCTGCGAGCTTGTCTTTCTCCATTCCGGCATCCGAAGTCTGCTTGGACTCCTCCATCATTGGACGGGGGACAAGGGGCACCTTAACCTGTATACGAGCTTCTTTCATTTCGACATACCCTCCGTTGTACATAGGCCGTCATAGACCGGTCCTTTTGTTCAAATCCATAGTTTAGGGTATGAGCTGTTTCGATCTGATAGAACCTGATTTGAGAGAAAGAAAGAGCTTCTGGTTCTTTTTAATGTTAGATTAACATTGCTCTGCTATAGTGGATAAACCGCCGCTATACCGCCATTTCCGTCATGCCTAACCATGCACTGCATTCTCTATTGATGTTCTTTTATTCCATTGTATATATTCAAAAGTTGGACCCACAGTTCTTCCATTAGGACCAGCTATTAATAGAATCAGGTACTGAATTGTTGGCCATACTTTACTAGTATAGTGTCAAAAAAGGGCATTAAAAAAAGCCAAGCCAGATGGCTTAGCTTTTTACTAATCACATGATTTAAGCCCAAGTCGGTTGTACCTTGAACATCGGCACTTCTTCCTCAGCTTTTTCGGTTGCAGGCTTAGCTGCGTCCAGTTTCGGTTCTTCAACCGAAATACGGTAAATGTCGGCTCCCAGTCCATTTAGCTTTTCAGCCAGGTGAACGTAGCCACGGTCTATGTGATGAACACCGCCGACTTCAGTTGTGCCTTCAGCAACCAGACCCGCAATAATGAGTGCAGCACCCGCACGCAAATCGGTAGCTGTAACTTTGGCACCCTTCAGTTTCGCATTACCGGTAATGATGGACGAACGGCCTTCCACTTTGATCTCCGCATTCATCAACTGGAATTCATCCACATGCATGAAGCGATTCTCAAACACCGTCTCTGTTACGACACTTGTTCCTTCTGATGCCAGCAAGAGCGCCATCATCTGGGACTGCATGTCAGTAGGGAATCCAGGGTATGGTAATGTTTTCACATCTACTGCCTTGAGTGGACGGTCCGCAATGACACGTACCCCATTCTCATCTGGCAGGATGGTCACTCCCATCTCTTCCATCTTGGCAATAACCGAACCCAAATGATCGGAGATTGCACCTTCGATGTACACGTCGCCACCAGAAATTGCAGCAGCAGCCATGTAAGTACCCGCTTCTACCCGGTCAGGAATCACCGTGTGCTTCACTCCAGTGAGTTTCTCCACACCTTCGATGCGAATAACTCCTGTACCTGCACCACGGACTTTGGCACCCATTCCGTTAAGGAAGTTGGCCAGATCCACAATCTCAGGTTCTTTTGCTGCGTTTTCCAGCACAGTTACACCTTCAGCCAGCGTTGCAGCCATCATAATATTTTGAGTAGCTCCTACGGAGGCTACATCCAGATAAATTTTTGCACCACGCAACCTTCCTTGGCTGCGAGCTTCGATATAGCCTTGGCCCAAGCTGATCTCGGCACCCATGGCTTCAAAACCTTTCAAATGCTGATCAATCGGCCGTGTTCCGATGGCACATCCACCAGGAAGCGAAATTCTTGTATGACCCATACGCGTCAATAAAGGCCCCATGACCAGAAAAGACGCCCGCATTTTACTTACCCATTCATACGGGGCTTCGCAGGAAGTAAGTTTTTCCGCATTCACGGTAATCACTTCGTCCCGGTATGTAACACCCGCTCCCAGCGATTCCAACACTTTGTTAATCGTCATCACATCGTCTAGAGGAGGCGCGTCAATAATAACGCTTTGTCCTTCTTCCCCTAGTAGAGAGGCAGCGATGATCGGAAGAACAGAATTTTTAGCGCCGCTAACTTTGACACTTCCGGTCAACCTTTTGCCACCGCGGACGATAAATTTGCTCATCATGGTTCCCTCCGCGCTTTTATTCCCTTTTCTTCATTCCGGAATACGTAAGCCCTCTGTGTTAGAAAGGACTGTTGCTGTGTGTGGAATTTCGACATTGCCCGGCAAAAAACGCCTGATGTCTGTTCAGAAAAGAATTGGTTTATAATCCAAAATTGATGATAACACTTGCCGTGCTGATTGCCTGCAAACTTGTAATTAAGGCCTACAGGTCAGCAAAACACCAGGACAGACGGATTGGGATAATTATTAGCCGGTAAACTACCGGGGATCCCGTTTATAACCTCAGGTTAAAGTGAACAATTGTTAATTCCCTAACTTCCATCATAACATTTTTGAATTGTACGATACAAGCATTTTTACATAAAACATCTCAATCCAACCAATTACATGTCACACATTTTTCTTAATTGTTAACAGGTTGGTCATACTCTAATTGTTGACACAATCAATCGATGTTATTCGACAATCAGCCTGCATGAAGAACCTAACAGATGATTAACCAACCATCTCAACATTAAAACAAATGACGCAGCATTTGGGTCCATGATAAATAATCAATAACAAACCCGGATACGGCATGACCCAGAATAATGGCAAGCAGCAAATGCAGCAACCTTCCTTGGGCACCCTTCGGCTGTCTGATAATCAGATCAAGCTTCAGGTTCTGCAGCGCCCACCAAGCGAGTGCTATGCACAATAGCGAGACAACAATCGAAACTAACCCATTTGTGCTTAATGACTGGTTCAACTGATTCGTCAGATCAATATCCATATATTCATTACCTCCACATTTGTTGCAGCAACCAGCGTAATTTTGCTTGTCATCCTAATTAAAAGTCATAAGAATGGTTTGTTCCAGCACAACACAACTGATTCACCGCTGAAGTATCCCATATGGAGATCCTTCGTGTTGCCCTTTCATCGAGCAGCACAATCTGGCTGTGAATGATCATGGAATTCATCTTCGCAGCTGCAATCTCTGCTGACTCTATGGAATATAGGCTCTTTTATCATACATTGTCAATTACATTGATTTCCACTTTGAAAATATTTTAATTTTAAACCATCGGGATTTTGTGACTAAAACGACATAAAAGAGCGCTATTTCGATATCGATCTTGTCATTTCCTCGGAAATAATTTGGTTTGAACTGGTCAAAAATGGGTCTATTAGTGGTAACTATCACCACTACTATAGTCCTATACTATATTCAATATCACACGAACGGTGATCATTGTTTACAAAAATTAACGGATAATCTACATAAAATCATCCAATAAATCACGATTACTTCACATAAATATGGAAGTCATTTCTGCGAAACACAGCAAAAAAGCCCGGCAGACCAAG